>NZ_CP032382.1:4800000-5112853 GCF_003589925.1 Chryseolinea soli
TCTTGTTCTTCTTCTTTCGGATCGCTTAAGTGGGGTACTTCACCATTGTCATCTCTCTTCTTAGGTTGTTCCGGCAGTTCGCTGAGGGCATGGGCGTTGGATAGGGCCAAAAAACGCGCATATTCTTTTTCGTTGAGCAGTTCCAATCGGTTATCCACATAGCAGAAAATACCCAACTCCTTTATTTCAAACCTTCCGCCGCTGCGAAGACCGTTTTGTATGTCTTCGATGAATCCATGAATCGTCGCTTGGGACTCCTCTTCCGACAACATTTCAATTTTTGTGAGATATGAGGAAAGTATACCATCGTCATATTTTATGAATTGATTGAAGAACAGAGATTGGGAAAAATCCTGTTGTTTGATGATTGCTCCCAACGTTGGCAGATTTACCCTGTTGTTATGCTTCAGCAGAGATAGAATAGCACGCGTAATCATTGAATATTTTTTTGTCAATCTTTCTCAAATCGAGCGCCAAAGAAAATCTTTGAATTTTCACTCTAATCGAATAGCCTTTTTGGGAAAACGACGAAATATCGTTGGCCCAACGAAATTGCTACCGGTCATAGCCGTTGTAATGGCGGCGCGAGTATGCTCTTGCGGGTCATGGAAATACCTCGTCGTCGAGCGTTGAATGAAGCCAATAACATTGTCATCTTAGTCTCGTGTGATTTCTATTTCGGTTCGCTCATTGCCTTTAAACTGCTCGCTTTGCTTTCCATAGATCGGTTTCTTGTCGCCCCATGGTTTTATTTGAATGCGCTGAGTGTCGATGCGCTGGCTGCGCAGGTATTCACGGATCAACTCCCCACGCATCTGCGATAGTTTCTTTCCCGAGCCGGACGTGGGCACTGCTTTTGATAAATCGAAAAAATCTCCCTTGTTTCCGCGTGCCATCAGCTTTCGCTTATCGCCGAAGTAGGTATGCACGTGGATGATGATCTTGTACTTTTTGTTTTCATTCATCATCTCCGTGAGCCGGTTCAATTCCTCTGCCGATTCTGGCGAGAAAATGGCGGCTTGATCAGGAAACGTCACGTTCAGATTAGCGATGTCGCCCTTCTTGAGCCGCTCCAATTCAAAAGATATTTCCTTAGGAGAGTTTTGCTTTTCAAGGTCAGACGCATCGAATTTCCGGATGACCTTGCGATAACCGAAAATGTCGGCGACAAACGTGATGTTGTCGATGTTGTGAATAATTTCTTTTAAACTCGACGGAGTGTTTGTTTGATAAACACCGACCATCGTTGCCGATTGCTTATCCAGAGCTCTGACCGTTCCGTTCACGGGTTTTTGATCGATCCAGCGAAAAGCTTTCAGAACGATGCTTGAGGCATCTTTCGACATTTGCAACGAAGAAGGATTTTTTAGGGAATCCTGCGCAGGCGTTGGCTTTGCCGCGATATTTAAGCGCTCTCGCGTACTGGGGTCGACGTCCTGAGCATGATCACGATCCTCCAAGGACGAGAGAGAGGGCACGCCGAATGTGCCGTGATATACCCAGGTCTTTCGCAGGTCCTGCCGGCTCTGCAGCTCCACCGCCATGCCATAGGCCTCTTCGCGTACCAATGTTTTTAGCACGTAGACATAAAATAGTTGTCGCTTGTAATTGAAGGCATACTGCGCAGTATAATGCCATTGAGCCGCGGCTTGTTCAATTAACCTATGGGCATTCGCTTCAACGGAAAACGCACCAATCACAACGTAGTAAGGCATATTGTCCTCGATGGGATCTTCGTGTGTGGCGGCTTTAACGGATGATGTGTGGCCCTCGAGTAGTGCGACAGAACACAAAAAGCTTGAAAGGAGCAGGTGCATAAAGACGGATATGCACTTTATTTTGTATTTCATGATATGGAAATTTGATTGCATTGAGGGATTTTGAACGACTGTGTAAGCGCGATGTGTAAGCTGCGTCCGCCACCAACGTCATTAAAGATGATTCTGAAGAGTTTTTGATCGATGAGCATAACTACAACGTTTGACGCGCATAACGCGGCCCGCCACGCAGAAACTCACTGTCTAGGAGAATAGAGAATAAATTTTTTGAGACGGGGTCAGTCTTTAAAATGACATTCTTTTTTGCGGAATGCTCTGCCGCCGACATGGGTGAGTCCTCGTTGCGGATGATCACAATCAAAACTTCGTCAGCTGGCAATTCTTTTACATTTATCTCAGGTTGATTTATAGCAGACTGATGCTTGTAAAAAAGACCGGTCATCAGGTCGCCATCGCGCCCCTGTTGGATGGATTGCGTAATCAGCGATTTTTTCAGTGCAAATTCACAATGTCTTTTTTGCGTGCAAAGAGTTTTGGATAAAGCAAAATAGATGGGTTGATTCGTGCGGGTATGAAGTAGGTAATAGAGCAGTTCGCGGCCGCGCGCATCGTGCGTTAGAAAGCCTCTCAAGTCCAATTGTTCTTCTGCGTTTGGGAGGTTGGATTGAATAAGAAAGGCTTTTCCTTCGATTACCTTTTCTGAATAGACGATAATTTTATGCTCCTTAGAAGAGGCTAATGATCCTCCGTCTTGGGTGCGTTTCTTTAACGGAGGATTTCCCTGGGCGAGGATCTGGCCCAGCAAACAAAAATAAAATAGCAGTGATCTCATTAATATTTTTTTGAAGTTTGAATCACTCCTGCCAACTACCGGGCCAATTTGAATCTTGAAATTTGAACTGATTTCGAAGGTTTAAAAACGAGAGCCGACGAAATTCCGAAAGACCGACGAAATATCGTCGGCAGGTAGCCGGCCAAGGAGGCGTCGGTAAAAAGTAGAGAAAGCCGTTTCGCTACATTTTGTATATTTTTAAGCGACCCTGTTATACATGTTTGTTGAACTTGACCTTTTCTTTCATGAAAAGCGGTATAAGACATATGATGAGGAGACCGGTGATGGCCATTATTTATTTTTGCACGCTCACCAACGTCCTTTATACAGTTTTAACAAGGGAAAGTCATTGGGTGCCGGTCATGGGGTTGTGGTTAATAGTGACCATCGCGCTTCTCTTCTTACTGTATCGCGGACTTCAGAAAAATGTGGGAATTCAAAGGACACTCGCGCGCCGCGACAGAACAATCATTCTGCAGAGAAATGAATTGGAAACACTTGCCAAAAGGGTGAGGAGGACCTTTATAGAATTGCGTGAAATGCAATCACAGCTCATACAGGCCGAAAAGATGGCCGCACTGGCGCAACTCACAGCGGGTATTGCACACGAGCTGAACAATCCCATCAATTTCATTATGGGCGGCGTGCAGGGATTGAAAACACAACTGGATTTTGTCAGCGCTAACGAGGAGATGAAACAAAAGCTGGAAAACATCCCTGCCATAGCCGAGATGCTGGGAGATATGGAGTTATTTGCCAATGCCATTGAAGCCGGCGCTGTTCGTTCGGCCAAGATCGTGGAAGAGTTGGTTAATTTCTCTTTTCAAGACAATCAATATCTGTCGTATGTGAATCTTCGTAGCTATCTCGATTCCGTGCTAATATTGTTAGGTGGCCACCTTGGCGATCGGATAAAAGTTTATAAGAATTTTGGGACAATTCCGATGGTTGAATGCAATATTGGCGAGATCAACCAGGTATTTGTGAACGTCCTTATGAATGCCATCCAGGCCATTCAAGACGTAGGCGATATCACTGTGACTACTTGCGTTCAAAAATCAGGTTTTGTCAACGTGATCATCCGCGACTCTGGTTGCGGAATCCCGGACGCTATAGCGGAAAGAATATTCGATCCGTTCTTTACTACCAGGGAAGTGGGCAAGGGTACGGGGCTCGGATTGTACATTTCCTACAAGATCATTCAAAACCATCACGGCCATATCTTCTTTAACAGCGAACCAGGCAAGGGAACGGAATTTACAATAAGCATTCCGGTCACCCGGGATGAAAGACATCCAGGAATTATCGATTCAGATAAAGATCTACGGAATCTTTTCCAATGCCCCCGCTGGCGTCCGAAATGCTGAGACGCACGCGGTACCAGTCTTGATGCCGCAGTTGTTCTTTTCTGGAAATCTCAAGTGTGAAGCTTTTTGTACCCTGAACCATTTTGGTTTGAATAATCTTTTTTCTGTGATGGAGTTCGATCTCCCAACAATACCATTGATTGGGCATGCTGCCTTCTTCTTCGTCCTCGCCATATCCAAACACTTCAATGCGCTTGTCCTTAACATCGGGAATGAAAATCCAGACAGCCGGTTTTTTGTCTTTGTGGATAGGCAGGGGTTTCGAAGGCTCGGGCCGCGGAGACGTTATCAACGGGACGGGGTTTTGCGAGGAACGGTGAATCGATTCTTTGCCATTCAGAACTAATCCTGGCAGAAGACTCACCATATAATAACAAATTGCTTTGAATTGCATCGGCAGAAGATTTAGTCGTCGCATGTTACAGGACGTTACTGCAAGAGAAATGCAGTCTCTTCAGGCTTTCGGTATTAACGGTGTAGCTGGATAATTTTTCGGTGAAACAAATCTAGTCTACCCGTTGACCGGCTGGAAAGAAAAATAAAAAATAATTGTATGAAAACTTAAACTGCAAAATCTTTTCAGTGAGGCATTTGATATTGCATAGAAATTACGGATTCCTCCACGGCATCTTATCATCCTAGCATAACAGGGAAGGGAGGAACCGTAATTTTTCTGCAAAAGGATACAGGCGCTTTAGCCGAGGTTAAACAGTCTAGCTCTAGAGGGTCAGCTAAACTGAGATCGAAGCTAAGCGCTTGTATTCTTTTTATATTTTCTACCCTTCATACTTTTCGATACTGTACTACCGCTCTTTTGCATAGCGGGAGACAGTGGTATGCCAACGCATAGCCACTCTTGTGGCCCAGCCGACTAAATATAGTCGGGCCAACGATATTTCGTTGGCTCATGGGGTGTCACACCCCGAATCCACGTTAATTTCGCGGTTTCTTTATGGCATGCAATTAGAACGGGGTTCAGAAAAATTTAAAACTTTATGACCATTGCAAAACACATCAACCTGCTGGAAAGACTCGACGATCTGATCCGTAAGAAAGCTACGGGGACTCCCGACGACCTGGCCAAAAGACTGAACGTCTCAACCCGTACCATCTACAATTATCTTCACGATCTGAGAAGCATGGGGGCGCCGGTGGCCTACGACTATCGTTTACAAAGCTACTATTATAAAGTGGATAGCTCGATTATTAAGGAGCGAATGAAATTTAGTTATTGACGCGTTAATGAAAGCTATGCCAAAGAAGATCATCATTCTTCTGGTGCTTATCATTTCTGCGCTTCTGATCTGTATGTTTCCCTGAACGTTTCCCAATAGCCTGAGGGCTGGGGAAACGTGCATGGGAAAAGGCCAGTGCGGAAACGTATTTCGTTATCCACGGAAGCAATCGTGCTGGTCCCTCTGGGAAAAACATTCCGTTCCCGTTATTGAAGCTGGAAAAGCAGATCATGCGTGTGCAGTCCCTACTTTCCTACGCGCTATCGTAAACATTTGTGTAATCAATTTATATGGTGCAAAGATGTCAATTGTTTCCGGTGACCTCCGTAGAGCATTGGGCCGGGCTGCGACAACAATTTCATCGATATCTCGCGCAGGAATTGGTGGCAACACGAACATTGCGCCTGGACTTGGAAGCCGAGAAAGCCTTTACATTTATTTCTGTCGCTCATCATTGGCCCGATTTCAAATTTCATGGGATTTGGCAATTAAGTCCATGTGGCGACCATCTAAAATTTCAGAGCAATTGCGGAAGCGGAACGTTAACTGTAGAAGTGAAAGAACAGGAGTTGCGGATCGACTACTCCATTTTTTTCGAGCACGAGGATCGCTACGAAGTTGGAATTCGATTTTTGACGATAAGCAAAGGGGCGTGCGATCTGGTGATGTCAATCACAAAACCCAGAAGAATGCCGATCAGTTATTTTGAAAATAAACTAACTCAGCTCGATGAAGGTCTGGAAAGATTGAGACGGATTTTAGAGGGTTAGTCGCGGTGACGAGGACTGGGCCCACGATACTTTAAATGTTTCCCAGCACTGCAAGAGCCTTGCAGTACGGAGAGATACTTTAGCCTAATGAAGAAAGTCATTTTGGTTTTTACGATCGCGCTTCTTTTTGTAGCGGTGGAATTGAAGGCCCAGCTCAACCAATATGCGCAATACTATGTTGCGCCGGTATGGCTCAATCCCGCACATGTTGGGCTTGTCGACGAGGTGGAGATTACGGCACAATACCGAGAATCAAAACTGAGTGGGTATCAATTTCCTTCCTTGTCTGCAGCATATCCGTTTTTTAATAAGACAACGCGTCTAAAACAAGGGGGATTCGGTATGGGATTGGCACAGGAGCAATTCGGACCGGATAAGATTTATGTCGTCACACAATGGGTAGGGGGTTTTTCTTACAATGTTCCCATCACCGCACATCATTTTATCAGCGCCGGCTTGCAAAGTGGATTGGTGAACCGGAAAGTAGATCCCACCAAAGTGACCACCGACAATCAATATCTTTTTGGATCGTTTGATCCGGGGCGGCCGCCCGGAGAAAACTTTGTGAATACCAGCACCAATATTGTAATAATCAACAGCGGCTTTTCGTGGTCTATGACCGACGAATTAGACAGACAAAAAGCCTATCTGGGCATAGCCTTTTTTGGAATGAATACACCGCGCGCTAAGCTTCTGCAAGACGCCGCGCGTGATCGCGTGCTCTATAGCGTCTCGGGCGCCGTCCAGGTTCCCGTGCGGGGTACGGCTTTCACATGGCTGCCGAATTTTCGTTGGATCATCCGGGGGAATTTGTCATTTGCCAACATCGGTCAGCGCTGGCATTACACGTTTGGGGCTGGCAGCCCGTCGTTCATCGGTCTCGGGCTTTGGTATAACACGAACAAAATTGCCGTTTCCAATCTTGAGTATGGAACAAACCGTTTCCTTCTGGCGCTGGCCTACAATGGCAGTCTCACGAAAAATGCGCCGATACCTGCCGTCAGTAGCGCTTGGGAGGTGGCATTTACCTGGAGGATCAAAAGAAATACATTGGGCAAACACACAACTATAGTAGAAACACCACCATTGCAAGACGTTCCGAGGCCGCAGGAGCCCGCAACGGTTCAAGCGAGCCCGAAAGAAGCCCCGCAAGCACCAGTCGTTCCGCGTGAAGAACCGATGCCGATTACACAGCCTAAGGAGCAAGATCTCTCGATGGCGGCCACTCCAATAGTAAAAGACAGTTCCCTGACAAAGGAAGAGAAAAATCTCTTAGAACGGAAAGTTGGATTTGCCTTGAACAGCTATGCTGTTGGCAAGGAGGGTCAGGAATTTTTGGACAGCCTGGCGCAAATCCTGAAAGCACATCCGGAAGTGCGCATTAGAATCACGGGGCATACGTGTACCATCGGATCAAGGAGAGCCAACTTCACAGTATCACACAAGCGGGCAGAAAGTGTCAAGGCAATTCTACTAAGGAAAGGAGTGCCTCCCGGTCAACTCGTGGCGGTTGGCATGGATTTCCAACGTCCCTTGAACGCGAATCAGACCGAAGCTCAGCGGGCTAAAAATCGCAGAGTGGAGTTTGAACTTCTGGAGAATTAGCGTGCAATATTTTGTGAGTTTTATGTTGCTAACGAGGAAAAAAATGATGTATATTCAGTGAGCCCGTTGAAAAGCATCCATAGGTTTTTTTGAAAAAATTGATCATGTATAAACCCTTATCTGAGCTAACGGGTGGAAACGTACACACCCAATTCACGGAGAAAGTAATACGGTCTCCCTTGCCCGTGGTCGTGGAATTTTTTAAGAACAATAGCGGGACATCCTTTTTAGTAGACTCCATCCTCGCCGAATTTGTAGAGCCCTTACAGGAGAAGGCGGTATTCTATAAAGTGAACATAGACAAACATCAGCTCTTTAACGAACTGTATCACCTCAATGATCTTCCATCCGTTTTGCTGTTTAGAAAAGGCTCTATACGCGGCTATCTGGCTGGGCCCTTTTCGCGGACCAAGTTCATCTCCAACATTATCAATAACCTGGATGAATAAGAAAAGGCCATGCGGCCGTGGCGAGCCGGTGTTACAGGAAGTAAGGCCTTTGAGTATAAACCTTGTTATTCAGAAAGTCAAAGAGTACAAATCCAATGGCAGCCTCATGTGTATTGCCCAATATGCTCGGGGATGTGCTGATTTCGTACGAATAGTTGACAAAAAATTTTGAGAACGTAAAACCCAGAAGCGCGGCGATCGATCCAGACGATCGGTACGTGCCGCCCAACCAAATCTCTTTATCGTAGCGAAATTTAGTCGAGGCATCCCAATAATAGGCGTCACCTTGCTTGCGCGCGAGTCCGGTGGCATAGAGCTGGAAACGCTGACTTAAATTCATGTTGAAACCTAGCTGGGCCGTCTGAATATTGCTGTAGGTTACGGGAAGTGTAGAGAGGTTCAGCTTTTGACCGGCCAACGAGAAATAAGCATAGCCAACGTAGAAGTGCTCTCCATACAAGGAAAAGCCTGCATTGAGATCAAGATTGTTTTGTTGCGACAGTCCACCGAGCAGGCCCTTGTAAACAGGGTCGTCAATGTTCCGTGGAATCAACTTGTTGGGATCTAATCGAAGCGCCTGATACATCACCTGCGTTCCAAGCGATGCATATAAGGATCTGCTGAGCGGCAGGTGGTAGGCATAGCCGGCGCTGGCGGATGTGCCGGAATAGGGTCCGTACGAATCCTGCATAACAAAAAGTGAAACCCCTTTTTTTGCATGACCGGCAAACGTAGCGTCATCGGTCTCGTAGAGCTTTGACTTGTTGCGCAGTGCGTCCAGGTTGATATTGAGCCCCGCGTAATTGCTTTTCGGACCGTCGGGTAATTTTGCCAAACTCTGACGTGTTCCGATCTTCAGGTCCAGGTAGTTTTCGATGCCGCTAAAGGCTGGATTGAATGTGTACGGTACCGTATAATTTTGCACAAGTTGAAAGGGCAATTGGGCGTGCACCATACAGGCGACACCGAGTAATGCCGATGTTAAAAGAATGGTTCTCATGAGAGGGTCATTGATGAAGCAGTGTTATAAAACCTTTATTTACTTGTTGTCCATTGTTTAATTTTATGATATAGATGTAGGTTCCTGAAGGAAGCAATTTGCCATTGCTGGATCCGTCCCATTCCGATTCGGGAGTGTAATGTGAGGAGGAGAAAACTTTTTTCCCAGACGTATCGAACACCTCTACAGAGTGGTTGGGATAGTTTTCCAAGTTGAGAATGTTCCAGGTTGGATTGTAGGTGTCACCATCGGGGGTAAAGAGTGTGGGGATATCCAGCGCGGGCCCTGGAGCTTCGTCAAATTTCACCTCGACAATGTTAGAGTAAGACCGGAGTGCTCCTTTGTATGAAAAGACCTTGTAGTAGTAGGTCGTTCCAAGGGTGACATTGCTATCGCTATAGCTGTTGCCGGTAACGCTGGAGATCGGTGTAAACGCATTCATGCCGTTTTCCGATCGCTCTATACCAAAGCCTTCTTCATCGTTCGAAACATCAGTCCACGTTAACACGATAGCGGTCTTTCCTTGTGCTTTGGCGACGAGATCCAGCGGGGCAATTGGAGGGATCATCGCGGGATCGATGGGTGGCGTTGCTGAAGCGATGTTGGAATTTTCGGAAGTTTCATCTGCACGAAAGGTGATAACGCGGTAATAGTAGATTTGCCCGGATGTCAATCCGCCTTCCTCGTATGTTTGGATGTTTGGCCCGGTGCGTATAAGCTCTGAAAAGTTGACTCCGTCTGTCGATCGTTCAATGATGTAACCCTCTTCGTTAATGCTGTTATCGTCCCAGGTAAGGTGAATGGAAGAGAATGAGGTTGCGGTAGCCGTTAAATTTGTAGGTGGGTCAGGATGTTTTGAAGCGGATTCGTAGAAAACGATATCGCCGTTCGTTCCATTGAAAACGAAAAGATCTTCATCGCCGTCGTCGTCGATGTCGACCAGGTCGAGACCAATATTTTTCAGCGTCTTTTGACCGTATGTGGTTGTGAAATGGAACGGATCGATAAGGGGATCTTTGAAATACGGTGTGATGCCTACCGGCGTATTTTCGAAGAAGAGCAAATGTCCGTCATCCAATCCAAAAAAGATATCTAAGTCGCCGTCAGCGTCGAAATCGGAAGATTCAATGAACGAGCGTTGAGCCGGCTTAGGCAGATATGAGAGGTGGAACGGATTGTAGGCACCGGTGGTGTATGCGGGGTTTTTGAGACCTGTGTTGATAAGGTCGTATACGATGTTGGAACCCGGGCTATAGGCGCTCACCAAGCAATCCAGATAGCTGTCCTTATTGAGATCCATCATTTCCGGTTTCATGAAATCTTGTGGCGACGGTGTGACGAGTCCAAAGGGACTATAGTCACTTGCCTGGATCGCGGACCTGAACTTAAATATCAGCGAGTTGCCTATGTTTTCACGCCACAGAAACTTTTTTTTCACGGGATCTCCACCGATCATATCCACATCACCATCATAGTCGATGTCGGCGAGGTCTAAATAAGGAACGGCATAGTTGTAGGTTTTTACACTCTTAAAAGCAGGAGCCTTTGCCGTTCCCTTGTTTTCAAGAACGTATGTGATGTTGCTGGTGAGGTCCGATACGATGGCATCCTGGTCGCCATCGGCGTCCATATCCGCAAAAGCGCCGCAAATCTGATCGCCGGCGAAAAGCTGGAGCCCATACGGATTGGCTACCGGTGTCTTGAACTGTGCAGCAACGGGCAAGGTCACGAAGAACAATCCGAATTCCAAAAAGTGAGTGAGTTTAAGGCGCATGGATTATTGTTTTAATTTTTCGAGATTCAGATCGTGGTTGTGATAGAAAGCGGGGCATGGTATGAAGCGTCCCTTTTTAGGCTGTCGCTTTAATCGGTTGATCTCGTATTTGATGGAGATCTCGTGCGCGCCGCCGGCGCCAGAACCGAGTTTCGAAACGGTGATATCGTAACTATACATAATATCGAACTTGGAAAGCTTGAACCCGAGATTGGCAATGATGGCATCCTGACTCACGTTGTCGGCAACATCTTGATGTATGGGAATGCCTCGATACCACAAGCCAAAGACAACGGGTTCGATCATGAGGTAGGTGCCGATATCGAGTTGATCAAATCGGCCTTGACTTCTGTAGTTGAAAGACGGCAGCAGGTCGGCTGTGCGTCCGCGCATTCCCAGGTTCTTGATGCGAAAGCTCATGCCACCGTGTATGCTCCATTTTAGCGGCAGCCGTGTCACACCGTCGACTAGCGAACGATTGGGATCGTTCAGATGGTTTGCCGAACCCCCAATCCACATTTTTGAATTATAAATGAGCAACCCAGCCCCAAAATCGAAATACGTTTTCGGGTCGGGCGTGAAGATGATACCGGACGGCGTCTGTGTGCCATCGAGATTGAGCTGATCGTAGAATAACAACTTGTTAAAATCGATAGACCGCCGTCCTAACCCGAAGCTAAGCCCCGGCGAGATCACCCATCCGCTTTTTGTGCTGATCTTATAAGAATACAGGAGGTTGATTACGTTCGATTTGAGGGAGGCTGTTCCTGCCTGATCGCTCATGAACAGAACGCCAACACCACTTCTTAACTCAGGCAACATCATGTCGAATGAGAATGCCGCTGTTTTGAAACCAGCACCCACACCGGGCCATTGGTTGCGATAGTTGCTAATGAACCGGTAGCTGGGAGTGGACCCCGCAAATGCCGGATTGAGAAACAGCGGTGCGGAATAATACTGTGAGAAAGCTGGGTCTTGCGCCCATACCCAACACGTTAGCAATGTACCAAAGATTAAAAGCCAAGTCTTTTTCATTATCGTATTAAATTAATGTCGCCTACCCGGGTCACCGTCTGCCCATTTTCTTGTCGCGTGGTAAGTTTATACACATAGACATCGGGTGGACAGGGCTGGCCGTTGTAGTAGCCATCCCATCCATGTGAAGTATCAGAAGTCTCAAAGACCAGTTGACCCCAGCGATTGAAAATTTGAAGATTGTAATCGCGCAAGCCGCGGGTAAGAGGTAAGAAAAGGCTGTTTTGATCGGCTCTGCCATTGCCGGGTCCGAGACCGCTAGGCACGAACGCATTTGGTAAGTAGATATCACCCCCGTAAAGGGCCTGTATGCCCGTAGCCAGTTTGAAGGTGTCGGCGCACGTGGTGTTGTTGGCATAGGCAATCAGGGATATTCCAAAAATCCCTTCTTTCGCATATTCATGCGTTGGCTGAAATTCGGTTGATGTCGTTTGGTCGCCGAAATCCCACAGATAGTCCGTGGCGCCGAGGCTTTGATTTATGAGATAGACTTTACCGGGAATGTACACCACCAGGGGCTTGGCCGAGAAGTATGCCAACGGCTTCTCTTTCACCTCGATAATGAGATTTTTCTGATTGACAGCGACCAGTCCGTCGGTGGCATCTTTGGCTGAAAGCTTTACTGTGTAAACGCCTGGTTTTTCGAACAAATGCGAGGGATTGATGGCATACGAAGGTGCTTCACCAACTCCGAAGTCCCATTCGTAGGATGAGGGATCGACGTATTGAGACTTGTTTGTGAAATTGACCAGCAGGGGAGCACAACCCATCGCGGGGTCGTAGTCAAAGTCTATAATGGGCTGGTGCGGCAGGACCGTGGCTTGTAGGGAATCCTTGAATACACAGGTTCCCTGCGCAGCCGTGAGCTTTGCCCAGAACGTTCCCGGCTTTGCGTAGTCGTGATGCACGGAGAGGTCCTGTAATGTTACTTCGCGCGAGCCATCGCCGAAGCTCCAGGTATAGGTCCAGTCGGGATCAAAATTCAAGTGTGTAAAGTCATACCCTGCATCCGGGAACTCCGGCGGCGTGCTGGGCGACACGCTGAAATTGGGATTGATGGATTTTTGCTGGGGCACCACTAGATTCTGCGTAACCACAGGACTTTGGCAGGTAGCAAAATTGACTGCCTGCAACGATACCTCTACCTGCTGATCGGCCCCAACCATTCGTGGATATTGAACCGATAGGGTTGCCAGACCGTTGTTTGGCACGGACTGTGAAACACCATTGAGCTTTATCGACCACTGGTAGTCGGCATAGCCTTTGTATACGGCTTCCAGTGTGAAACCTATGTCACTACAGGTGAGCAATGAAATGTCGCTGGAGAAATCACCAATTGGCTCGGGATTTACGCGTACTTTCATAGCCGTTTGATACTGACACCCGGTAAGTAGCATGACGGTGAGTGAAACATCATAATCCTCGTAAGTCGTGCCGGAATGGTTGCCGAGTGCCCCCGGTGTGGGGGTGTATAGACTTTGCGTTGGACCGTTAAGTTGATCAATGACATTGCCGTTCTTGTCGGTCAGTTCCCATAAATAATTTATAGGATGCAGCGCTTGCGTATTGGGTGCCGCCTGAAAGAATACCGAATTTAAGGGAGCACAATTGGGATCGAAAGGATTATAGTTGGAGTTGATGCTAACGACCGCTCCCCCTGGATATACTGTTATCGTTTGGTCGGCCGAAACAACGGAGCAATTGTCATCGCTGACGGCCGTGAGTCGAACCTTGAAATACCGGATGAGGGATGTCGTGTTATCGAATTGCAATGTGGCCGGCGGGTAGGGGAAAGGTGGGTTGACCTGATCGTTTTCTACGTGGTAACCCAGGCCATTTTGTTCATCCACTTCCCATACAAATTCCTTTATGCTGCTGCCGGCCGGTAATGCCGGGGTAGTATTTGCAAAATCGACCGAGGAACTTCCGCAGAGCAGACCCGAAGGATACGTAAAGGACGGTTGCGGCAACGGAGCTACTTTGATGTCTTTCGCGATCATGACCGGCTCGCATCCTCCGTTGGTTGATACGCGATATGCTACTGTGTGCGTCCCTACCGTGAAAAGCTTGTCGACCGGGTCGTTCGCAAAAAAAGCTTTGTCCTCCACGAACGTTACCCCATCGTAGTCAAAGTCCCAGGAATATTTGACCATGCTCACCGGAAATGATGTGGTTAGCGTGGCCGATGGCACAAGGTGTGTTTTTACTCCATTGCAAACCGTGGCCCCTGTAAAATCTATAACGGGCTGGTTGGCCATGGTGATCTTGATCTCGCTGCGCGATTCGCAAGTGGTCACTTGGTCTTTCAGGATGAGCCGTATCGTGTATTCACCCTCCGTCAAGGTTATTTGACTCAAGCCCGTTGCCGGATCCACGAAGTAGGGCAGTTGACTGGTCGAGAAATCACCTGGACTCCCCATCGGGACGTTCGGGTAGCTGGCAACCGTTGTGGTAACACCTCCTATTTTCTTATCCATTTCCCAACGCCAAAGCGGGATAGCTCCGACTGTGCCTGGCGGAGGCGTGGGGATGGTGGAGACATCCTCGAAGGTGAAGGTGCGCGGGTTGTTGTCGCAGAACTTGTTCAATTGAGCGGGATCCAAAACGTTCCCGTTGTCATCGGTTGTTTCCATTTCGGCAACCACCGGTTCGATCACTTCGATGATATCATCGTATGCGACAATACAATCCCCCAGTGCATTCACATCTTTGACGCGAAGGCGGACCAATTTCAACCCTGATTTCGGGAAGCTGAATTGTTGCTTTGTGAGACCTGCGGCGAATGCTGTGCCGTCGTTTTGAAAAGGGTAGCGATTGAGAATGGGGGACGAGTCTGTTGGACCGTCATAGATGACCCATTGATAGGCAAAATAAGAACCGCCATAACCCGGTGCCGGCGGGGGGATAGGTGGCGTGAGATCTTTGGCGTAAACATTTTCGCCAATACAAAACTGTCTTTGTAAGGGGCCGGTGAATCCCTGTCCGTGGATGTCGAAATCGGGATTGGGAGATGGCACAACGAACACGGGGGCATGCGTAATAACGGGCATGCTATCCCCAGTGGGGTTAACCGGATTAAGTGCGCCATCGGACAGTACGGCATCATAGGGATTACAAGTGTTCCAATTGCTCATCTTCATCCAGAACGTAGATCCAATGGGGGCGCCTTGCGTGATGGTGATCGGCAAACTGTTTGTGTAGGGACCGCTTACGGGATATTTTGGCTTGCCGCCAAGGCTGGGATTTTTATAAGGGAAGGTTACCGAACTGCCATTGACCTTTATTTTTGATGAAGGTATCGGGGCTGCAGGCGGAGCCCAGGGCGGAGGCGCAACGCCATAGTCAAATTCGACCCAGCGCGCCGGGAGGTTAGTGCGTGATAATATCGGATTAGGATTACAGTTAAATCGCGAGACATCAGAAAAAACAAATGTGCCGTTGAATGAGTCGCAAATCCGGATGTAGGCGAGGGTAATTTGGACGTTGTCCTTGTCCCAAACCTCGGCATCGAATGTTAATTTGGTCGAGCCGATCGGTGTGCAGGGATTGATTGCCTGCAACGTTACCGTGTAAGCACATTCGGGTACGGCCGTCCTATATCGGTGTGCAATGTCTTCGAAATACTCGAAGGCTCCGGTTGTTGGATTTGTGAAGTAAGACGTGGACGACTGCACGATATGTTCTCCCGGAGGAGGAAAACTGCCATCTCCCCAGTCTACATAATATTCCGTGTCGCCAGGAGTGGCATTGGTAAATTGTGCGCGAACAACGTATCGATAGGGAATACATTGGGGGACTGTGGTTATCCTTTGTCCCCCCGCGCCCAACGATTTACATTGTGACCATGCCTCTCCAGCGATGAGGGTCACCAGGCACAAGATCAAGCAGAGGCAATAGCTAATTTTTGCTTTCATACCGAAAAGGGTTCAATCATTGACAAAGCCCTTTGACAAACCCGGTGCCATTAAAAAATGCCCTTTAAGACTTAGAAACACACATTTTAAAACGGGTGCCAACGATATTTCGTCGGTTCGTCGTTTTTTCGTTGGCTAAGCGGTCGCATTCTTTTTGTCTGTAAAAAGTAACCAGACTCGTCACCCGGATTTTTTTTGGATCGCTTGTTGGTTTGGGAGGAGGTATAAAAGAAGGGAAGAGACAATAGTCCATAAACTGATGATCCTGGGCCATTGAACGCGGTGGTCAATGGACCTTTCACGAAGTCGATTGAATAAAAAAAATTAACCAGGTTGGAGGGCCTTGAGAGGATGAAGCGCAGGCTTGAAGGATTTGGTTGACATCGTGGTGCGTAGTGTTTGATGAGGCGCAGCACGATGTTGTAGATACTATGGGGTCATGAGCATTTTTTCGGCGACCCGGCAATGCGAGATCGGTTGCTATCTATTCGATCAATGGACAAGCATGGCAGGTTGACACCGAAATGACTCAAGCTTATCAACCAGGTTTGACCCTGGTTAAATCCTTTAGATTTGAGTTTTGTATGACCGATTTATGTCGACAGAATACTGCTTTTCGTCTTGTCTAAGAGTTCCGGCATCGTTATTTTTTGAATCTCCGTCAAAAAATGACAATCCTCCGGTAATTTGCGCCGTTAGAGTACATAAAATTAATTGGAGCCCTTATATTTTATGGAAAAGAATACGAAGCCTGCGGAGGAAGTGGTGCGCACGCACCGACCCGATGGCCGTCCAGGTGTGGTCTTGTTGAAGCAGGAGTATGATTTTTTATGTTCGTTCATCCTTTCCAGTGTCGAAAAATCGGATAACATTACGTTGAACGATTTGCTTGAAAAGGCCCGTGTCACCCTCGATGGAAAATGGAGCGGCGACCTGTCTTGGAAGATCCTCCAGGTAAAAATGGATCTGGAAGCCCACCGCCTCCTCGAAGTGATGGTGGCGACACGCAAGCGCCATGCCTACACCCTCAAATTGACCCGCCAGGGTCTTTCCAGAATCCGCTATGAGAATCAAGTGGCCGAGTGGGCCGAGAAAGATTGAGCGCATTACAAGTTCTCCAAGAACTTTTTAAATTTTGGAGTGTCGTAATTCGTCGTGCCTGTTTCCTTGCTCACAATTTTTCCTTCGCTGTTGATCACTAGCGTGGTCGGAATGGAGGGAACCTGCAGTTGTTCGGGAAGATATCCTGAGGGCACATACACGGGGAATGCATAGCCTTTTTCCTTTGTAAAGTTCACCACTTTTGTAAAGTTCTCCCTTTTGTCTAACGACAGCATAACAAAGACGATTTTATCGTTGTCCTTTACCTTTTTATAGAGCTCGTCAATGCCCGGCATCTCTACACGGCAGGGGCCGCACCACGTGGCCCACATGTTCAGAAAGATCGTCTTGCCTTTAAACTGATTGAAGTCGATCACATGACCTTCCAGGTCCTTTATGTTGAAATTATAATCGAAGGTTTTCATGACCGCTGGTGGGGCCGCTGCGGCGTCCAGGATGCCCGTTTTCATGAGGGCAGAGCTCGTAAAGTAGGAGACGCCGGAAAGAGCCCCCGTTATACGCAATACGACAAATACGATCGCAAACATGGCCCAGGGGCGCAAATGCCTCCAAATGGCGTGGATTAAGGCAGTGTTAAACGGGGTTTTCATCTTGCGCGCGCCAGGAAAGGGTTACCAAATCTCCATATTTTAATTAATTTCGAAAGATAATCTCGTTTAAGATCATGACAAAAACCGCTTTGGTCAAGTTTCTCATGTTGTTTCTTTTCGCTTCGTCGGCCTACGGACAAAAAGTGAAATACAAGGATATCTGGGGGCTTTTAAGCACCAAGCAGTATGAAGCAGCGGAACCGTTCCTGAAAAATTATCTAAAGGAGAACGCCGACAATCCCAATGCCCTGTTGTATATGGGTATTATTTTCCAGGAAAAATCAGGTAAAGACGATGTGCTGAAGCAAACGCGGCGAGCTATTTCGGACATGGATTCCGCTATCCTGTATTACGATAAGGCTTATAAAACCATCACGGAAAAAGAAGTAAAACGCAACGATGAATACTACCAGGCCTACAACCGGCGCGACTTGCGTACGGGCGAGTTTGGCGTGAAGCTTTCCGATATCCAGTTCGACCTGGAAAAGAAAATGGAAGGGCTGCGCGAACGCATCGATCGCGTGAAGATGGTCAAATACTATTTCAATCTGGCCGACAGTCTCTATAAAAAAACCAACGCGCTATACCGGACCCTCCAGGCCAGTGCGCCGGATGAAAAGGCGTTTTATCTGCGGGCAAACGAGAACACGGTGGCGAGTGTTGTTGCCCTGGGGGTTCGCTATGATTCCTGTCTGAAAGCGTTTAACAATTATAAGTCGAGTGCGGTCACCATCGGTCGAACAGGATACAATCAAACGCTATCCGAACGCGAAATCGTGGATATGAAAAAAGACGGGGCTTCGCCAGCTAATTTTTATCAGGACGATTTGCAGGTGTGGGACTATCGTAAATTTGCCGATAAGGCGAAACTCTCTATTGAGAAAGAGATCATTCCCATGCGCCAGCATTTGGTCTCCTATGATATCGAGATCAACAAACTTCGTGAAAAGCTCAACAAGGATTCTGTTTCCGTCCGAAGCGATCTCACATCTTTGATCGATAAGCTTTTGATGGAGCAACTTAAAAAATATGATCCGGAGCCTTTGCCGATGGAAGTATTCTCTCTGAAGATATCCGATCTCGAATACCGGTCGGCGTTGCTGGAGAATAAGACTGTTCGCGATTCCAGCGATCTCCAGTTTCGCCTGGCCTTGCTGACAAAGGAATTGAAATATGTTACGCGTCTGGATAGTATGGCGGCCAGGCTCTCCACAGAAGATGTCGATCAAAAAGCCGAGAACTATGAACTGTTTATAAAAAATACGTATAACAGCACCGTTGTGTTGAAGAGCTTTGTGAAAGCCTTGAAGGAGTATTCAGAGCGTGAGAAATTGAAAAAGCAAGCGCAGGTTACGCAGACAAAAGATGCGCTTCAATGGATCGTTATCGGCGCCGACTCTATCCCGGTCGTACCCGCGGTGGCGAATGCACGGTTCAAGCCCCTGATCATCCTGGAAGAAAAATTCACTTCGGGATTGCAGTACGCCGACTCGCTGAACCCAACCGGATATTTTTATACGATCCGTCCTTCGCGGATACCGGATGTGAAAGTGACATTTCCTGTGGACAAACCGAATTTTAAACTCTCACGGGTAAGCTCATCCAAAGCATTGACGTATTCGGATGCTGCCGGGCAGATTTATTTTGTGTTGATCTATACAGAGCGTCCGGCCAAGGATGGTAAACATGCGGCAACGCTGGCCAAGATCTATCGATCGGATGGATTGGCGTGGAGCATGAACTATCAGTTGGGGTATGTTCCCAAGGAAATTCAGTTTAAGCCCGATGGGGGTGAACTCACCATCAAAGGCGATACACAACAAAACACAATCGATAAGAATGGGAAGTTGGTGAAGTAGGCGTGATTAGCCTACTAGTTTTCTCCAGTCGGTGAAGCGCATGTCGATGCGTGTCTTCATCTTTTCGTAGTTCTCCCAACTGTCGGTCACGTGGTAAATGGAGGGCAGCGTTTTTACCAGGATCTCATCATAGTCGCTGCGGTACAGACCGCCGCCATAATAGTAGTAGGTGAACATGTTGCCCTGGCGATTGAAAAGTTCAAAGCCCAGATAGCCGTCCCAGATCTCGCTGAGGATGGTGCACGAAATTTCCCGGCGTTTGAAACGGAAGATCTGATTGGAGGCTTCATCTTCAAAATACTCTGAATAAAGTCCCGTGTCAATGATCCATCCTAAATACATGCCAATGTGAACATAGGCTTGTTCGATGGGTAATGAATCGGGGAAGTTTCCAAGAAAGTGACTCTTCGCGTTATCGTAGATGGTCTTTTGGATATCCGCTTTTCTTTCCATATAACAATGTTAAACCTCCAGGTGCAGTTAAACAAATAAAAGTATCATTTTATATCTCAATGAAAGAACAAGTAACCCACAAAAATAGCGGCTACTATCCCTCCCAGGTCAGCGATCAGACCGGCGGTTAACGCATAGCGTGTTTTTCGCACATTTACGGAGCCAAAATACACAGCCAGAATATAGAATGTGGTTTCGGCGCATCCCCGGAAAATGCTGCTCAGGTTGGCGACGAAAGAATCGGGGCCGAAGGTTTTGGATATTTCGATCATCATGCCCCGTGCGCTTTGACCGCTCATGGGTTTGAGGAACGCCACGGGCAATGCTTGCACAAAGTCGGTGTTTAATCCAACCGAACCGACCGTCCAGGCGATGCCTTTAATAATGTACTCCAGCGCACCCGATGTCCGGAAGATGCCGATCGCGACGAGCATAGCGATGAGAAAGGGAATGATCTTCACAGAAGTTTCAAAGCCTTCCTTCGCACCTTCTACAAAGGTTTCGAAAAGCGGTATTTTCCTCCGGATGCCAAGGGCCAGGAAGGATATGATCACCGTGATGATGATCACACTGGTGATGAGCGTGGACTGGCGTTGCAGCTCGTCTTGCGAGAGCGTTGTGAAGTACCATACAGAAAGTACAACCACGCTGCAAAGGCCGACGATGTAGCCGAGCAATACCTTGTCCAGCAGTTTTATTTTTTGACGTGCGCAGAGGTAAATCAATCCTACCAGTGTGGAGCAGAAGGTGGCGATCAGGGTTGGGATGAAGATGCTCGTCGGGTTGAGGGAACCCAGCGTAGTGCGATCGGCAATGATGGCGAGGGGGATGACCGTGAGTCCCGAAGTGTTGAGCACCAGGAACATGATCTGTGCATTGGAAGCGGTGTCTGGGCTCGGATTGATCTCTTGCAATTCCTTCATCGCCTTGAGTCCCAGCGGCGTAGCGGCGTTGTCGAGGCCGAGCATGTTGGCGCTGAAATTCATGATGATGGAACCGGTGGCTGGGTGATCTTTGGGGATTTCCGGAAATAGTCTTGAAAAGAATGGACCCACCACTCGGGATAGGATGGGCACTATGCCCCCGCGTTCGCCGATCTTCATCAGCCCAAGCCAAAGGGACATCACGCCGGTGAGTGAAATAGAAATCTCAAACCCGGTTTTTGCCATGGCGAAGGTCGATTGCAAAAGTGCGGGGAAGACCTCCACATCCTGGAAGACGATCAATTTGAAAACGGCCACAACAAAAGCTAAAAGGAAAAAAGAAACCCAGATGTAGTTTAAGATCATGGCGGCGTATTTTCAATTCAACAAGGTACGACGATCACACGGTGTTAAGCAAATGCAGGGTGTGGCAGGCTACCAGGCCTGCCGTTTCCGTACGAAGCCGGCTGGGGCCGAGGCTCGCTTTGCGGAAGCCTTGTTGCAGGGCAAGGGCCAATTCCTCCTTCGAAAAATCGCCCTCGGGGCCAATCAGTACCACATAGTCTTGATGGGGTGTGGCCATTTGGTACAGGTGTAGCGGATTGTCAGGGTCCACATAGGCGATGAACTTCCCAGTTGCCTTGACGTGGGCAATGAACTCGGGTAAAGGCACGACACCGGTGAGTTTGGGGAGTGTGGCCTTCACGGACTGCTTCATTGCGCTCACACAAAGTTTCTCGAGTCGTTCAAGTTTTATGTGTATGCGTTCGGTGTGGTCGCATTCAGTGATCGTGATGGCGTCGATGCCGATCTCGACGGACTTTTCCACGAACCACTCCAACCGGTCTGCATTCTTCGTTGGGGAGATGGCGATGTGGATGGAGAAGTCTCGCGTCGGTGCAGCTTGCTTTTCGGTGACTTCGAAGGTGCACCGCTGGGGATCGGGGTGCGTGATGACGGCAGTGTAGAAGAAGCCTTTGCCGTCGGTCAGGTGGAGCGTATCGCCCTGTTTTTTTCGCAGCACTTTTGTGCAGTGTCTGGACTCGTCGGGGTCGAGGTAATGGATACCCTCGGGGAGGCGTGGTTGGTAAAAGAGATTCAAGCGGTCACGCGTAGAGTTTGTGAAGGTCGTTCACCAGGTTCACGTATTCCGTCATCGCTTGCTCTTTGGACTTGCCCTTCAATTCTTCCCACGCATCGAATTTGGCAATGGCTTTGAAGTCAAACCCGCCGGGGCGGTCGCCAGTGGCGTCGCCCTCTGTGGCTTGTTTGAACAGTCCATAGAGCCGGAGCAACTCTTCGTTGGTGGGTCTTTTCGTGAACGTCTTAGAGCGCTCTACCGCGGCGTCGAATTGTTGTTGGTCCATGGATGATTTTTTTAAAGTGAACGTATTTAAAATGAAAAACCGCTACGGCCAAGGTATTCGTTGGCCGTAGCGGTTTGTATGGCGTGACTATCGTTTTGTAATCTCGGTATACGGCCGCAGCGTTGCGCCGGTATAGATCTGACGGGGTCTGCCGATAGGCTCTTTGTTCTCACGCATTTCCTTCCATTGGGCGATCCATCCGGGGAGGCGTCCCATGGCAAACATGACGGTGAACATATCCACCGGTATGCCAAGGGCGCGATAGATGATGCCCGAGTAGAAGTCTACGTTGGGATAGAGCTTTCTTTCTACGAAGTAAGGATCTTTCAGGGCGGCTTCTTCAAGCTTCTGAGCGATCTCCAACACGGGGTCGTTCACGCCGAGTTTTTTCAAAACATCGTCGGCGGCCTTCTTGATGATCTTGGCACGCGGATCGAAATTTTTATACACGCGGTGTCCGAAGCCCATAAGGCGGAAGCCGCTGTTTTTGTCTTTGGCTTTGTTGATCCACTTTTCCGTGTCGCCGCCGTCTTTCTTGATGTTTTCGAGCATGACGATCACTTCCTGGTTGGCGCCGCCGTGCAGGGGCCCCCACAGGGCGTTGATACCGGCGGAGATGGACGAATAAATGCTAGCTTTGGATGAGCCGACGATACGCACCGTAGAGGTAGAGCAGTTTTGCTCGTGGTCTGCGTGGAGGATCAGCAATTTATCCAGCGCGTCTGCTATGACGGGGTCCACTTCAAAGTCTTCGGCGGGAAGGGCGAACACCATTTTGAGGAAACGTGAGCAATAGTCCAGTTTGTTGTCGGGGTAATTCACCGGGTGACCGACGGCATTTTTATAGGCCCAGGCGGCAAAGGTGGGCATTTTGGCCAGGGACCGTACGATGCTCAGATAAACGCCTTCAGCGGAACGGTTGGGGTCCAGCGACTCGGGATAGAATGCGGTTTGTGAGCAAAACAGCGACGCCAGCACGCCCATGGGATGGGCTGTGGAGGGGAAGCCGTCGAGGATCTTCTTGATATCCTCGTGTACCAGGGTATGTGTTTTAATGTCGTGGCTGAATTTGTTGTACTGCTGTTGGTTGGGCAGCTCGCCAAAGATGAGCAAATGAGCTACCTCCAGGAAGTTGGATTTTTCGGCCAGCTCTTCGATGGAATATCCACGGTAGCGCAGTATCCCCTTGTCGCCGTCCAGGAAGGTGATGGCGCTCTTGGTGGCGCCTGTATTTTTGTAGCCCAGGTCCAGGGTGATAGTCCCCGTTTTCTCTAGCAGGTCGCTAATATCAATACCAACCTCGTTCTCCGTTCCCTCTACAAGGGGCAGCACATATGACTTTCCGTCAATGATCAATTCAGCAGTTTTAGACATGTTCTAATGGATTTTTAACACAAGTTTTAAATATACAGGGTTCGGTCATGTTTGGGAAAAGAATGCATTAAAAAATATCGATTTATCAATTATTGCCCAGGATCAAGGGCATCCCGTCGCCACCGGAACCGATGACGATCACCTTGGCGTTGGGCGATTTCGACAACTCCAAGGTGGCCTCGATGCCTCTCATTTTTAAGAGATTGTTTGTCAAGCTATTGTTAATGATGTTGTTGGCTCGCGATTCGCCCTCGGCCGCGATGCGTTTCCGTTCGGCCTCGCTTTTTTCTTTGTCGAGGCGGAACTGATAGGCCAGCGCTTCTTGTTCCTGCTGGAGTTTATTTTCGATGGCGCCCTTGATCTGCTCGGGCAGTAAGATGGAGCGGATCAGTACAGCCGGTGCATTCACAAAATTGAGCTGCAGGATCTTTTCCGTCTCCGTGCGGATGGCGGTCTCCACCTCGGCTCTTTTGGTGGAGTAAATCTCTTCGGCCGTGTAGCGGCCCATAACCTGGCGAACGGTGGAGCGCACCTCCGGAATGACCAATACATTCACATAGTTTTTGGTGAATTTCTCCTGGATAAAGCCTATTTTATCCGGCATAGGATTGTAGCGCACCGTGACGTCCACGTGGATAGACAAACCGCTCTTGTCCAGCACATCCATGTTCTCATCGGATGACATTTCGTTAACACTGTATACATACAGATCATTCCAGGGCGCCTTCGTGTGGAAACCCTGCTCGATCACATTGTCTTTGTCAAGACCTTTGCCGAACTTATAGAAGACGATGGCCCGTTCGGAGGGGCCGATCGTATAAAATATACTGGAGGAAATGCTCATCAGCACGATCAGTAAGATGACACCGATGACGATGTAAACGACGTTTTTTCGATTATTCATGGGGATAAAGGTTAAGGTTGGAGTCCTGTGGTTGGGGGGTATGGCAGTACTCAAAACTACGAATAAATTGTGCCATGACAGCATACAACGCCATCGCTAATTATTTTGACCGGATCGGAAAGAATGTAAAAGGAATGCATTAAATTAACTAGTTAACTTTGGTTATTTAGAAGACATGGTGAGGTTTTTTTTCATCCTGCTGATTTGCTTTTTATGCCAGGCCACCACGCTTCGTTCCCAGCCCGCCTTGGACAGCCTCAAACGAGCGTTGAAGGATGCAAAAAATGACAGCGATCGCGCGGATGTGCTGAACAGCCTTTCGGCCTATATCTATGACACCGACGTGAACGAAGGATTCCGCTATGCTTCCCAGGCCAATCACCTCGCACGCAACGCACACTACGACAACGGTCAAAAGCGGGCGCTCACGCTGATGGGCTATAAGTTTACCGTGTCCGGGCAATTTCAAACCGCCCTTCGTTTTTATAAGCAAGCCCAAAATGTCAATGAGGAAGAGGATAGCCAGTTGGCGTATAGCTTTGTGATGACGGGCAACGTTTACCGCTCCATTGCCCAATACGATTCAGCGCTTCTCCTTTACCAAAGAGCGCTCAACGTGCTCGACAAAAATTCAAACGACGTTTACCTGGCGTATACCTACAAGAGCATGGCCCGGCTGTTTGTTATCCAATGGAAAAATGCAGAGGCGGAAGAGTATTTCAAAAAAGCGATGGAGATCTACGAGCGTCGAAACGATGAACGCGGAAAGGCCGAGGTTTGGTTCGCTTTCGCGGATGTGTATAAGAACCAGAACCGCTATGACCTCGTCAATGAAAATCTTGAAAAAGGATGCGCATTGGCAAACAAAGCGAAAAGTGAATACCTGATGCTCTTTTGCTACAAGAGCCAGGGCGATGTCTTTTATCGCCGGGGTGAATATTTGAAGTCGTTGGAAGTATTGTTCAAGGCATTGGAGATCCTGAAAATAAAAGAGCAGCCACCTTTGCTGGCCTCTGTATACAATCAGTTGGGAGAGATCTATGAAGAATTAGGGCAACACGATGTGGCGTTGAAATATTATCTGGAAGCATTGCGCATCATGGAGCCCAGTGGAGTGAAATACGAAGTGGCAAAACTTTACAGTGAGATCGGGTGGATCTATAAAAACCAATTGAACTATGCACAAGCCCATGCCTACATGGACAAGTCGCTGAAAATGCGCGAGGAGATTCACGACGACCATGGCATCTCCAATAGCTATAATGTGCTGGGTGTATTGTATTACCAAGAAAAGAAATACGACAAAGCCCTGGAGCTCTTGCAAAAGTCGCTGGCCATTCGCGAGCGCATTCACCACGAGGAAGGCGTGTCGGCTTGCATTTTTAATATTGCGCTTGTCTATGAGGCACAGGGGCAATACGACCGTGCCCTGGCCTACCAGTTGCGGGCCTTGGTGATCGATGAGAAGGCAGGGAACAAACAAGGATTGAGCATCTCCTACAACCAGGTGGGCCAGCTCTACGGAAAAGCAGGCCGTTACAAGGAGGCGGAAGAATACCTGGAGAAGGCGCGGGTGCTGGCTACCAGCACCGGGTCAAAGATCCTGCTCATGAACAATCTTTTGTATTTCTCCGTGCTCTTTGAGTCCCGCAAGGACTATAAAAAGGCGCTCGACTATCAAAAGCGCTATCAGCAAATGCACGACTCGGTCTATAGCGAGAGCAATGCCCTGAAACTGGCCGAGATGCAGGCGCTCTACCAAACTGAGCAAAAGAACCAGGAGATCGCGTTCCTCAACCAGCATAAGGAAAATCAGAACAGTAAGATCGAGCTGCAGCGGTCGCACATCGAGCAGCAGAACATCATCATCTTTTCCGGCCTGGCGGGGGTTATCCTGATTTCCATATTGGCGTATAAATCTTATCAGTATGCCACCCGCATCCGCAAGGCAAACTTCGAAATGGTGGAGAAGAAGGAGGAGATCATGGCGCAGTCGGAAGAGTTGATCGAGGCCAATCAAACCATCGCGCAGATCAACCGAACCCTTGAGGGAAAAATCGAGGAGAGAACCTCGGCCTTGCGCCAGGCCTACAAAGAGCTGGACACGTTTTTTTACCGTTCGTCACACGATTTCCGGCGGCCGCTGACCACGTTCATGGGCTTGGCCGAGGTGGCCAAGATCACCGTAAAGGACACCAACGCCCTGGAGCTGTTTGCCAAGGTGAAAGAGACGGCCAGCAACCTCGATAAAATGCTGGTCAAACTGCAATCCATCAGCGATGTGGGCGCACAGCAATTGGTGTATAAGGAGGTCTTTATCAAAGAGATCGTCAACAATGTTTGCGATAGCTTTTCGGAGGAACTTCGCGGCCGGGGCATTCACGTGCAAACCGATGCCGAATTAAAACAATCGTTCTTTTCGTATCCGGCCATGGTAAAGATCATTGTCGAAAACCTCATCGAAAACGCCATCTTCTTTAGTGGCCTGGATCAACCGTTCATCTATGTGCGGGCGTTCGACGAGGGAGGGGAAGTTGTGTTGGAAGTGGAAGACAACGGTCAGGGCATCGAGAAACAATATGAGGAGCGCATTTTTGAAATGTATTTCCGTGGCAACGAGCGGTCAAAGGGCAATGGGCTCGGATTGTATATTGTAAAAAAGGCCGTGGAAAAACTCAATGGCAAGATCGAAGTTCGAAGCGGGTGGGGGCAAGGTTCCGTTTTTCGCGTCACTTTTCCGACCGATCAACAACACGCTGATATTCTCTCCTAGTTGCAAGGATTAGCGGGGAATTCTTTCTAGCTTTAAGAAGCCCATTTTTTAAGCATGCGTAGAGTGTCTGTCTGTGTTGTCTTAGGCTGGTTCATCCCTGTGTTGATCTATGCCCAAACCCCAAGGATAGACAGTCTCCAAAAAGTTCTCGAACAAACGCAAAGCCCCGCACAACGCTGTGATGCCCTGCATGCCCTTGCTGCTGAAAGCTGGGACTATGATTTTGAGAAAGCCTATGGCTACGCCCAGGAAGCATGGGTGCTGGCCCGTCAGAATCAATATGGTAAAGGAGAGGTTCAGGCACTTACCGACATTGGCCTGTATCATTACTTCACGGGTAACTACCCGCAGGCGACAGCGCGCTACCGGGAAGCACTTCGACGTTGTGGCACCCATCGCTACGGCGATTTTCCAGGCTATACCATGACGCGCCTGGCCAACCTCTACAGGGTGCAGGCCCAGTTCGATTCTGCTGACTATTATTACAAACGCGCAATGACAGCGTTGAAGGACCAGCCCGGCCCAGCGCGCTCTTCGGTGTATTATAACCGTGGCTTGATGGCATTGAATCTCTCCGAGTTCGATTCGGCCTTATTGTATTTCCGGCAATCGGCGAAGCTGCGGGGCAAAGACAAGGACATCTCAAATCTCATGGAGTCATGGCAGGGGATCGGTCAGGCTTACAAGGGCAGGACCCTGCTCGATTCGGCGCGGCTGTATTACGATAGCGCCTACAGCATGGCGCTGAAATATAAAAACCCCGAACAGCAGATGTTTTTTCACATCAACACAGGCGAGTTGTTGTTTGCACAAGGCGATTTCAATACAGCCATACGCCACTTTTCCCAGGCATTGGAAATGCTGAAGCGCCATCCTTTCCGGCGATACTATGCGCTGGTGTTAAGCCGCATCGCCCAGGTATATACCGCGCGGGGTGACTACAAGCACGCGATCGAACATTTGCTCGACGCCCTGCGCATACAAGAGAAATTGAATAACAAACAAGAAGTGGGTCGCTTGTACGGCTCCATGGCCTGGGTATACACCAACCAGAAGAACGATTCGTTGGGGAGCGACTATGCCCAACGCTCGCTCAAGATCATGGAGGATATCCACGACCGTGCAGGCATTGCCTACGCACACAACGCACTCGGCTATATACAGTTCACAAGATCCCGCTACCCGGAAGCCCTCCAACATTATGAAATTGCGCTGCAGTTGCGCAAGGAGATCAAATCACCACAGCTCTATTCTTCCACTACCTTTAACATTGCCAGGGTATATGAAAAGGAGGGTAACTATGCCAAGGCACGGGTCTATCTGGTACAGGCCCTGGCGTTGGATAAAGCAAACCGGGATCGCGACGCCCTGATCAGGACCTACAACACACTCGGCGAATTGTCTATCAAAACAAAGCAACAGGCCGACGCCGAGACCTATCTGAAGGAAGGCCGCGCCCTGGCCATAGAACTTGGTGCAGCGCTGGAGTTGAGAAACAATGATAAGCTCTTTGCGGACTATTACCGGTCCAGGGGCGACTATCCGCGAGCCCTGACTTACTACGATAGCTACATGTCACGCAATGATTCGATCTTCACACAGCAGGGCGCAGCCAAGATCGCGGAGATGAGTGCATTCTATGAGCTGGAGAAAAAGGAAAGCGAGATCCAACAACTGAATCAAAAAAATGAATTGAGCCAGAATGAGATCCAGCTTCAAAAAACACAGATCAGCTTGCAGCGGTCGTACCTCACGTTTTCCATTGGAGGGCTGTTGTTGCTGGGGCTCATGGCCTACATGTTCTATCTCAACGCGCAACTGAAGAGCAAGGCCAACAGGGACCTGAAGCGTCTCAACACCGAGATCAAAGAACAAAAGGAAGAAATACAAGCCCAGTCGGAGGAATTGACGGAGGCCAACAGCTCGCTGGTGATGCTCAACAACGAGTTGATCGAAAAAACGGAAGAAGTGCAGGCACAAGCCGAAGAGCTGCGCGAAACCAACGAGATGATCACGGAGATAAACCGTGACCTCGACGATATTGTGACCAAGCGCACCTCCCAGCTACAAGAAGCCTTCAAGGAGTTGGACACGTTCTTCTACCGTTCGTCGCACGACTTCCGGCGTCCGCTCACCACGTTTATGGGCCTGGCCGAAGTGGCCAAGATCACGTTAAAAGATCCCGCCGCTTTGGAGTTGTTTGCCAAAGTGAACGAAACCGCTTTTAGCCTCGACAAAATGCTGATCAAGCTCCAATCCATCAGTGACGTGGGCGCACAACAATTGATCTTTCGCGAAGTGTGGGTGAAGGAAATATTCGACAGCGTCTGCGATTCCTTCCGCGAAGATATTCAAAAGCATCGCATCAAAGTCCGGGCGCAAGTGGACTTGAAGACCCCGTTTATATCCTATCCCATCATGGTGCGCATCATCCTGGAAAACCTGGTGGAGAATGCCATTCATTTTTGCCTGACCGAAGATCCTTATATCTACTTGAGGGCGCGCCAGGAGGGTGAACATCTGATCATGGAACTGGAAGACAACGGCCAAGGCATACCGGCGGCCTATACGGAAAAAGTATTTGATATGTACTTCCGTGCCAATGAGCGATCGAAAGGCAACGGGCTGGGTTTGTACATTGTAAAGAAAGCCGTCGGCAAACTGAACGGCCACCTGGACTTGGTGACGCGGGTAGGGAAGGGGTCGCGTTTCATTATCACTCTTCCTATGAATCGCAGTGCGATCAATAATTATTAGTGCTCCGCCCTGACGTCGAAGCACTAATTATATCACACCAGTTTCGCCGTTTCGGGATCCCAGTTAACAATCTTCTTTTCAAAAACACTTTTGTTACACGCCAGTGCCGGCCCGGCGGCGCGCATGCCGAACAAGGCATCTTCCTTGATGGGCGCTTTCTCTCGGATACCTTTGTAGAAATTCATGTGATGGTCGTAGTTGGCGCTATAACGCTCGGGAGCCTTGTAGGTGGTGCCCGGGTTGATCATCTCGGGAGTGCCGGCGGGGTACTTGGCCTTGTACCATTTTTCATATTCTTTTTGCTGTGCCTCCGTGAAGGTGTTGAACGAATCCCATCCCCCATAGCCCGGGGCTTTTGGTGTCTTGTTCAACGTTACGGTCACTTCGCTCCAGCCCATGGTGATTACGCCGTCCGTGCCGATGATGCGGAGGCGTTCGCCGTCGCGGCTGCCATCGGCAAAGTTTACGCGGACCTGGAGGTTGAACGCGGGATGCTTGTCGCTGGCGGGATAATCGCACAGACCCAGGATCACATCGGGAACGTCGCGGCCGTCTTTCCAGTAGCGCAGGCCGCCGGTGGCATAGATGCGATTGGGGCCTTTGGAACTGGTAACGGTGTGGAGGCCGGAGAACAAATGCACGAACAGATCGCCCGCGATGCCGGTGCCATAGTCCTGATAATTTCTCCAGCGGAAAAAGCGCATGGGATCGTAGGGGACCTTGGGTGCGTCGCCTAGGAAGCGGTCCCAATCCACGGTTCCTGCGTTCGCGTCCGTGGGGATAGAGTACTGCCAGGCGCCGCCGCCGCCCTGGCGATCCATCCAGGTCTCCACCAGGACCAACTCGCCGATCACGCCGGATTCAAAGATCTCGCGTGTTTTTTGCGTGGCGATGGAGCTCACGCGTTGGCTTCCGATCTGCATCACCTTGCCGGTTTTCTTTTGGGTGGCGATCACTTCCGCGCCTTCTTCAAGCTTGTGCACCATCGGCTTTTCGCAATACACATGTTTGCCTTTGTTCATGGCATCGATGGAGATGTGATCATGCCAATGGTCTGACGTCGCGACGATCACCGCGTCAATGTCCTGGCGTTCCAGTATTTCTCTGTAGTCCTTGGTCGTGAAAAGGTCTTTCCCATAAAGCTCCTTGGCGCGGTCCAGCCGGCCGGTGTAAAGATCGCAGGCTGCGACCAGTTTCACGCCGGGTATCATTGACGACGTTTCCCAGTTGTTGAACCCCATGATGCCCATGCCGATCACCGCCACGTTGACCTGGTCGTTGGGAGAGAAATTTTTATTGTGTCGCTCCGGTGCCGCCAGGGGAATGACCTGGTTTGGCGATGCTTTCAACATAGAAGGTACACTCGTGACAATAGCTCCACCGATAGCCTTTTTAATAAAATTTCTTCTCGATTTTTGTAAGGGGGTAGACATACATTTTAAGATTGGTAAGACAGTGGGGAAGTTACACTTTTTGACAAAAAAAGGAACCCCAATTGCTGTGAGCGGATGAGCGGTGTGAATGGTTTTTAAACGCGTTAAACCCATCGTTCTCCAATTGAAAATCGAAATTATAAGCCATATCTTGCCCGCACACACAAGCACACTTTGTGTGGCACTGAACGGCGCTGGAACATCGTCCGGTTTCTTGAAGGGCAAGACAGGCAGGGTAAAAGAGATATAAAAAAACTAGACCATGAATTTTAATTTTTTCAGAAACAAGAGCGTCGCCATAGACCTCGGCAATAACAATACGGTAGTAAGCGATACCCAGAAAGTGCTTTTAGCGCAGCCATCTTACATCGTCTTCGACAACGAGACGAATGCCGTCAAAGCCGTCGGCAACAAGGCCTATAGCATGTTCGAAAAGAGCCATGAAGAACTGCGGCCCGTAAAACCTTTGCGCGGCGGTGTCATTGCCGACTATGACTCTGCCAGCAAAATGATCCGCGAGATGCTGGCCCAGGCCTCCATGCAATCTTCGTTTCTCGGCGGCTACGACCACATGATCGCCGGCATTCCCTATTACACTACCGAAGTAGAACGCCGCGCGCTCCGCGATGCGTTGGGACAATTCAATTCGCGACATTCCTACATGGTATACGAACCGCTGGCGGCCGCCCTGGGCATCGGCCTGAACATCCGTGAACCCGATGGGAAGATGCTCATCGACATCGGCGGGGGCATCACCGAGATCGTCGTGATCTCTTTGTCGGGAGTGGCTGCTTTCCAATCCCTCAAGGTGGCTGGCGATACGTTCGATGAACAGATCCAGGATCACTTCCGCAGGGCCTACAACATGGCCATTGGTCTCAAAACTGCCGAGCAGATCAAGATCAACGTGGGTGCGGCCATCGATAAAATTCCGGATGTGCCTCAACCCATGATGGTGCGTGGCAAAGACCTTATCGAGGGCCTTCCCGTAACCCGTGCCATCAACCACAGCGAAGTGGCGTTTGTGCTTGAAAAATCCGTGGGCGCCATCGAGCACTGTGTGGTGCAGACGCTGGAAACGTGTCCTCCCGAATTGGCTGCCGACATCTATCACAACGGCATCCATATTAGCGGCGGCAGCGCCATGTTGCGCGGCCTGAGAGAACGGTTCGAAGCCAAATTGAAGCTCCCGGTGCACGTCGATCCGCAAGCACTACTCTCCGTGAGCAAGGGGATCGCACAAACCTTGAAGGATACCAAAAAGTATCAAGGCATTTTGCTGCAATAAAAAATTCCGGTAGGGCGACCGATGGTCTCGCAAAAAAGCAGTCATCGGCCATAGACCAGCCTAAAAGGAGCGTTCTGCTAAAGAGCGCTCTTTTTTTGTGCGCTGCCGTTCTTTTAGTTTTTACTTCCGGTACACCGGGGAATAAGAGTATACGGTATAAGGAAGGATAAGCCGGGCCACGATCTTGGCCACCACCGAGGCGACAACGATCGGAACAAAGAGTGTATAATTTCCCGTCACGGCACACAGCAGAAAGATCGAGGTGAGGGGTGCGTGTATGCTTCCGCTCAGCAAGGCCGCCATGCCGATGACGATGAAATTGACAGGTACAACGCCGGCATGAAAATAGGTATTCAACAGGGAAGCCATCAAAAAGCCGAGGAAGGCGCCCATGAACAGGCTGGGAGCAAATACACCACCGTCACCGCCTGCGCTCAACGTAAGCGAGGTCACCACGGGTTTGATCATCAGCACCAAGGCAAGGCTTAGCAACGCCTGCGTGGTAACGGGTGAGTTCTCCATGGCATTGATGGAGGAGTATCCTTCACCATACAAATTGGGGAACATGAAAATAAAGACTGAAATGACCGCCGACACCAACAGGATCTTTACGAAGGTATTTTCAATGATCTGTGAAAAGTCTTTTACCCACACAATGGATCGCGTCAGCAACGTCGAAAAGACTCCCGCAAGTACACCGAGCAGGACAAAATAGGGCATAGCGAACGTATTCCAGTGCGTTACTGTCAAGCGGAACACAGGTTCGTCGCCTAAGCCAAGGTTCACAGCATAGGCCGTGAAGGCCGCCGCCCCAGTGCTCAGCAGGTGACGTTTGTTTATCTTCTGTGCGAACACTTCCATAGCAAACACAACGCCTGCCAGGGGCGCATTGAACAGCGCCGTGATCCCGGCGGCGATGCCCGCACAGATCAACTCGTTCTTATACCGTTTCAACCAGGTGGTTTTTTGACTGGATAGAGAACCAACGGTAGCGGTAGCCACCACGGTAGACACTTCGATGCCTGTAGAGCCTCCAAAGATCACCGTTAGAAAGCCATTAAAATAATGCGAAGGAATTTTGTACGCAGGTAAATATTTTGTCCGGGCCGATAAACAGTCCATGGCCTCGCGCATGCCTTTGTTGACCGTGTTCCGGAAAAGGAAGTGACGCAGGAGCAGAATGGCAATAAAGCCCGCAAAGGGCAAGGCAATGATCAGGGCGTTGTGTTCCAGGAAGCGGTCGTACAGTTGTCCCTCATAATGCTCCGTCACCAGCTTTAAGGTATCCGTGAGCAAGGCCGACAGCACGCCGATCGTCACCGACGCCAATACGAGGGCCGGGATACGCTTCAGTTTCTTAAATTTCAGGGAATACTCTCTTCGCATGCAATATTAAAAAATGGCTTTCAGCGCAAAGGCAGGGGTCGCAAAAATACAAAACGAAGCGCGTCCTGTCAGGATTTGCCGTCAGAAATTCAAAAAAAATAGGTGCGGAATGGGTCGCGGAGAGTGCTCGGGGCTTACCGGCTTCTTGGTCTGCGGTAATATGCCTTGCGTTTCCGGTTATAGAGCTTCCGGTCGGAGTTCTCGAACAGGGTCACAGGCAAATAATACTGCAAAGTGATGTTGGTGATAAAATAACCATCCTTTTTATCCGGATTTCCCCGGATGCCATCGGTGTCATTGGTGTTCACAGGGCCGAGCTCTCCCCGTCGATCAGACAACGCCCGCGAAAGGTCACTTTTCAAGGTGGCTGGGGCAGGGTATTTCCGCGCGCTTACGTCGTCCAGGTAATCGGTGAACGTGATGCGATATCCGGCTTCCACCAGGATATTGAAGAAGGGGTTCAACTTTACACGGGCTCCCAGGCCGAGGGGTATAACCGGCTGGATGCGGCTATACTTGACACCTTCCGTTTGCAAGGGCTGGAGTGCATAGGAATGGCCTTGGTAATTGGCCTTGGGGTTGAAGTATAGAAGGCCGATCCCGACGAAAGCATGAAAGTTAAGCGTAGACCGCTGATAGAAACGCAGGCCCATAGGGCTCAGGTTAATCGCCCCTAAGGCGCTGAATTCTATGCAATTGGCTGTGAACGAGAGGTTGCGCAGCTTCCGGCTGTCGTTTGCTTTTTTATCGTCGCCCGACAATTGGAACCAGGTGAGTTCTGCCCGCGCGCTGATACGGCTGTTGAGGTAGTACTCTGCGCCAAGGGCGATATTGGGCTTTAGTTTGCCAAATTCACCTGGGTTTACCATTTCCCCATAGTAGTTAGCAGTGCCCGAACCAATGCTCACCAGGAAGTTTCGATCCTGGCGCAGTAAGTTGAAGCTTTGGGAATACCCCAGTAAGGGCATTCCTATAACACTGATTAGGGTGAGGGTAGCTAACCTTTTCATAGGGGTATAAATGCAAAACGTAAGATAAGCAATTTTGTTTATTGGGCGAAGGTCATCAGGCCAAAACCTCCTTGACCCGCTGCGCCGCGTCTTTTAGAACAATGGCCGAAAACACTTTCAGGCCCGATTGTTCGATGATCTTTGCTCCTTCTTCGGCGTTCGTTCCCTGCAATCTTACGATAATAGGCACATGGATATCGCCTATCTTTTTATACGCTTCGACCACACCATTGGCAACCCGGTCGCAACGCACGATGCCGCCAAAGATGTTGATGAGGATAGCTTTCACATTGGGGTCTTTCAGGATGATCCGGAAGCCTGCTTCTACGGTTTCGGCGTTTGCTCCACCTCCCACGTCCAGGAAGTTAGCGGGCTCGCCGCCGGATAATTTGATGATGTCCATGGTCGCCATGGCCAGGCCGGCGCCGTTCACCATGCAGCCCACGTTACCGTCGAGCTTCACATAGTTGAGGCCGGCTTTGCCTGCTTCCACTTCCAACGGATCTTCTTCGGTGATATCTCTTAGTTCCGCCAGGTCCTTGTGACGATATAAGGCATTGTCGTCCAGGTTCACCTTGGCATCGACGGCCAGGATGCGGTTATCGGAGGTTTTCAAGAGGGGGTTGATCTCGAACATGGAGGCATCCAGGCCCAGGTAGGCGTTGTAGAGGGAGCCAATGAATTTCACACCCTCTTTGAAGGCATTGCCTTCCCAGCCCAGGGCAAAAGCGATCTTGCGGGCCTGGAAAGCCTGCAAGCCAATGGCCGGGTCAATCCATTCTTTGATGATCTTCTCCGGGTGGGTTTCGGCTACTTCCTCGATGTTCATACCCCCTTCGGTGGAGGCCATGATCACGGGACAAGCCTTGGAGCGATCCAGCAGGATGCTCATATAATATTCCTTTGGCTCGCTTTCGCCGGGGTAGTATACGTCTTCGGCGATGAGCACTTTATTTACTTTTTTGCCTTCCGGCCCGGTTTGATGGGTCACCAGGGTGCCGCCCAAAATGGCTTTTACTTTATCGGGCACTTCCGTGATGTTTTTGGCAAGCACCACGCCATGAGAACCCGTTTCCTTTACTTTTCCTTTTCCACGGCCACCGGCATGTATCTGGGACTTCACCACAAACCATTTCGTACCGGTTTCGGCCTGCAACTCTTTGGCTGCCTGAATAGCGCTATCCGGTGTGTCGGCCACGATGCCGCGTTGAATGGTTACCCCGTATTTCTTGAGAATCTCCTTGCCCTGATATTCGTGGATGTTCATGAATTTTTTGTTTTGGGCGAAACTAGCTTATTTACAGCTGTATTTCAAAACAAAAACATACAAATCGAGGATGCTTCGGGCCACGAATATTGAAAAGTCATATGGCGCCCTGCCGGTATTGAGGGGGATCGACCTGCAGATCGGCAAGGGAGAGGTGGTCACCATCGTTGGCGCTTCCGGCGCCGGCAAAAGCACCTTACTTCACATCCTCGGCACGTTGGACACACCCGACAAGGGCAAAGTGTTCATCCAGGACAAGGATGTCTTCAGCCAGTCGGCGCGGAACCTCGCAGCCTTTCGAAACAAGTCTATCGGCTTTGTGTTCCAATTTCACAACCTGCTACCGGAATTCACGGCACTGGAGAATGTGATCATTCCCGGCCTCATCGGTGGACGCTCCGATCGGGAAGTGAAAGAAAGGGGCCTGTCGCTCCTGGATCGGTTGGGCTTGCACGAACGCATGCATCACAAACCGTCGGAGCTCTCCGGAGGCGAACAACAACGCGTTGCTGTGGCCCGCGCCATGATCAATGCACCCGACCTCATCCTGGCCGACGAACCCAGCGGAAACCTCGACTCGCACAATGCTATCGAGTTGCATAATTTGTTTTTCAAGTTGAGGACGGAAATCGGGCAGACCTTTGTGATCGTTACCCACAACGAGTCGTTGGCTACTATGGCCGACCGGAAAATTGAATTAAAAGATGGCCGCATCAAGGCCGCGTGAAATAGAAAAAATAGAAAGAAAGAAGACCCCACTCATCTCTTCACCATTCGTGGTCTTCTTCCTGGCTCCCCTCAAAATCGTTCTGCAAGCCGTATAACACAATGACAATACAAAGGTAGGTGGGCGTGGCTCCACGCACCTGGCATTGTAGGGGCTTTTGGCAATCGTGTAAGAATGGGGGAGGTTACGATCGATATGGACTTCGCGTCAGAAATTTGCTGTTCGCAAGGGACTAATCTTACGCACCCCTTTCGAAAAAAAGAGCTTTGCAGACTGCAAGTGAATGTCATTCCTTAGATTGTCTGAAGGCTGATATTCAATGTCTTAGCAAGTAAAGAGCAAGATCGTGAGGGGGCACCGCGTCGGTTATTCTTACAACACAGCGGAAACCGGGAACTTCATAAAAGAATGCATTTTTAGCAGCGAATTCATCGATAATTGCAGGAAGGCAACATCAATGCAGGTGCACCTCAGACACGGCATCTTCCACTTCCACCAGTCCTTTCGCTTGTATCTGAAGGAGTTTTACTTTCCTCAACTCATTTACCAACACGGGATCATACTTGGCGACGACGCGGATATAGTTCTCCGTGAAGCCGTGCATCATGCCCTCTTCCACATCGTTCTCGAAAAGCACGGTGGCTTCGCGCTCCAGGTTTTCTTCATAGAATTTCCGGCGCTTTTTATCCGAAAGAATGTGCAACATCTTCGAGCGCTCTGCACGCACGTGGGCCGGCACTTTTCCAGACATGGAAGCTGCGGGTGTGTTTTCTCTTTCGGAGTACGTGAATACGTGGAGGTACGATATGTTCAGTTCGTTCAGGAATTGATAGGTCTCCAGAAAATCTTCGTCGGTCTCGCCGGGAAATCCAACGATCACGTCAACGCCGATGCAGCAGTGAGGCATGCGCGACTTGATGGTGTTCACGCGGTCGTGGTAAAGCTCGCGCAGGTAGCGGCGCTTCATCAACTTCAATACTTTATTGGAACCGGATTGCAACGGAATATGGAAGTGCGGAACAAATCGCTGCGACTGCGACACAAAAGCGATGATCTCGTCGGTGAGCAAATTCGGTTCAATGGAAGAGATCCGGAAGCGGTCGATGCCTTCTACCTGGTCCAGTGCTTTGATGAGATCAACAAATCGTTCCACACGTTTTCCTTCCTGGAGTCCGAAGTCGCCCGTGTTCACCCCGGTGAGTACGATCTCCCGCACTTCGGTGGTGGCGATCTCTTCGGCGGTTTTCACGATGTTAGCGATGCTGTCGCTGCGGCTGTTGCCGCGGGCCAGGGGGATGGTGCAAAAGGTGCACGAGTAGTCGCATCCGTCCTGTACTTTTAAGAAAGTGCGGGTACGGTCGTGGAGTGAGTAGGAGGTGTTGAACCGGTTGGCTTTTTCAATATCGGAAGCAAACACCTGGGCTTGTGGTTGACGGACAAAGCCGTCCAGCAATTCCACCAGCCTGAATTTTTCGGCGGCTCCCAGCACAGCATCCACGCCGGGTATTTCGGCAATTTCTTTGGGCTTCAATTGGGCATAGCACCCGATAATGGCCACATAGGCATCGGGCGATATGCTGCGGGCCTCGCGCACGATCTTATGGCATTTTTTGTCGGCGTTCTCTGTGACGGAGCAGGTGTTGATGATGAAAATGTCGGGCGTGTCGGTGAAATCGACCTTTTTATGGCCTTTTTCCTCAAATAAACGCGAGATCGTGGAGGTCTCCGAGTAGTTGAGTTTGCATCCCAGCGTGTAAAAAGCCACTTTTTTCATCGTGGGCGCAAATTTAACAAATCCATCCGTTTTGTGACGCATGCTCTGGCCTTAGGCCTCATCCTAAACCAACGAAAGTCAGCTTTTCACGAAGACGCAGCACAAAGCCGGCGGTGATAATTGATTTGTCCGAGGTGATAGCCCAAGTGCGCCGACAGGTGAATAAGGAAAAAGGACGTGGTCATGGCGTAGTCGAAAACGGGTGCGGGATAGTCTTTTTCAAGCAGGTTCGGATCCAGCCTTTCTAAGGTCGTGGCAACGGCCTGGCGGGTGCGTTGGATCTCGGCGAGCAGATCGTGGCGTGAGACATTTTTGGCGGAGAATTCAAGATCGCGGTTGCGTTTATAGTCCGTGCCGCCCAGCACGGCACCGATATAGTGTTGCAGGTTGCCACAAAGGTGGAGGCAAAGATTGCCACCGGGGTTTTTGATGGCGCCATCGATGTTCCAGATGGATTCTTCCGTGGGATATTGGCTTATCTCGGCTTCCATTTTGGCGATGTCGCGGTCGAAGATTTTGTGGAGGGATTGGAGAAAGGGAATCATAGGGGAGGTGATTAAATTCATTTTTAAACTGCAGAGACGCAAAGTTGACGCAGAGAGCTTAGCGTTTTTTCTTTGCGCCTTTGCGGTTTAAGTTATACGGAGAGCAAATAGGCTTCCAGTTGCTTTATCTTATTCTCAAGCACAGCGTCCACTTTCGCAAAGTCTTCCTTCGATTTCAGAGGAGCATGAACGCTGACATAGAATTTTATCTTCGGCTCCGTTCCCGAAGGCCGTACCGAAAGCTTGCTGCCATCTTGCAAATAGAATTGTAGTACATCCGATGCAGGGAAATCGAGTGTTGACGTTTGACCGCTGAGAAGATTTTTTTCTTTCAGCGTTTTGTAGTCCAGCAGGCGTTCCACTTTGCTGCCCGCAATTTCTGCAGGAGGGTTGCCCCTGAATTTTTCCATCATGGCCTTGATCTCCTGTTCGCCTTGCTGGCCTTTCTTTGTCACGTTCACGAGCGCTTCCTTGTAGTAGCCAAAGCTCACGTACATATCGATCAGCCAGTCATACACCGACTTGCCTTCGTCCGTTGCACTCGCCGCCATCGCAGCAAAAAAGGCGCAGGCCGATACGGCGTCTTTGTCGCGCACGAAGTCGCCCACCATGTAGCCATAGCTTTCTTCGCCGGCCGCAATAAAGCGTTGTTTTCCTTCCAGCTTGCCCATGAGCTCGGCGATGTATTTGAAACCGGTCAGTGTGTTGTAGCACGCGATGCCCAAGTCCTTCGCCATGGTGTCCACCAGTTCGCTGGTCACGATGGTCTTGGCGATGTAGGCGTTCTTTTTGTCTTTTTGATTTTTGAGGATGAAATACATCATGAGGCAGAACGCCTGGTTGCCGTTCAGCAAGATGAATTCGCCGTCGGTTTTGCGCACGCCGATGCCCACGCGGTCAGTGTCGGGGTCGGTGGCCATCACCATGGTGGCGTTGGCTGCCTTTCCTTTCTTGATGACCATTTCCATGGCTGATTTTTCTTCGGGGTTGGGCGAGGGCACCGTGGGGAAATTGCCGTCGGGCACTTTCTGCTCATCCACCAATTGAATGTTGGTGAAACCGATCTGGCGCAAACATTCCGGCACCATGGTGATGCCCGCACCGTGGAGGCTGGTGTACACCAACGGGATGTCGCGATGACGCGCAATGACCTCCGGGTTCGGGATAAGTTTTTTCACCTCTTCATAATAGGCCTTCTCCACTTCCGGTCCGATGGTATGGATGCGCGCGGCATCGGCTACAAAGCGCACTTGCCCGAAGGAGGTGATGGCATTGACTTCCTGGATGATGTTCTTGTCGTGGGGCGGCACAACCTGCGCGCCACCGGTCCAATAGGCTTTATAGCCGTTATATTCCTTCGGATTGTGTGAAGCCGTGATCACAATGCCCGACTGGCAATTCAAATACCGGATGGCAAACGACAGCAGCGGGGTAGGGCGCAATTCGGCAAACAAGTATACATCCACCCCGTTGGCGGAGAGTACGGCGGCGGCGGTTTCGGCAAAGAAACGGCTGTTGTTCCGGCTGTCGTGGGCGATGGCCACGGTGATCTTCTTGCCGGTGAAATTCTTGTTCAGGTAGTTGGCCAGGCCCTGGGTGGCGACACCTACCGTGTATTTGTTCATGCAGTTGGAACCTGCACCCATGATGCCACGCAGGCCGCCGGTACCAAATTCCAGGTCCTTATAAAAATTATCGATCAGCTCTTTCGGATCGGGCTTGGCGAGGAGGGCTTTCACTTCGGCCTTGGTGGCGTCGTCGATGGCGGGACTGTCCAGCCAGGTTTGTGCTTTCGCGCGCACGCGTTCAAGAAGGTCGTTCATGGTTGTGTTTTTGCTAAAGGGTAATACGCCCAAAAGTAGGTAAATTCTTAAACCCGCCCAGCGCTTTTAGGTTTAAGAATTCTACCACCACACCGAGATTTCTAGAGATTGCCGCGCAACGCCTGCTCGCGTTCGATGGCTTCAAAGAGGGCCTTGAAATTTCCCTTGCCAAACGATTTGGCCCCGTTGCGCTCAATGATCTCGAAGAACACCGTGGGCCGGTCTTGCAAAGGCTTGGTAAAGATCTGCAGCAGGTAGCCCTCCTCGTCGCGGTCGATGAGGATGTTGAGCTTTTTCAATTCGTCCAGGTCCTCCTGTATGGTGCCCACCCGCGCCATCACATCAGTATAATATTGCTCGGGCACATACAAAAATTCCACGCCCCGGCGTCGCAGTTCGCCGACGGTGTAGATGATGTCGTCGGTGGCGATGGCGATGTGTTGCACGCCCGCGCTGTTGTAGAAGTCGAGGTATTCTTCGATCTGCGATTTCTTCTTGCCTTGGGCGGGTTCGTTGATGGGAAATTTCACATAGCCGTTGCCGTTGGAGACCACCTTCGACATGAGGGCGCTGTATTCGGTGGAAATGTCTTCGTCATCGAATGTGATGAGCAGCTTGAAGCCCATCACGTCCTCATAGAATTTTACCCACTTGTTCATTTCGCCCAGCCCGACGTTGCCCACACAGTGGTCGATGTAGAGCAAGCCGATGGGCTCGGTCTGCACGAGATTTTTACGGGGCTTGTAACCCGGCAGGAACGGGCCTTTGTAATTTTTCCGTTCCACAAAAGTGTGCACGGTCTCCCCATAGGTTTTGATGGAGGAGATCACCACTTCACCAAACTCGTCTTTCAGCACCGTGGGTTCCCGGTCGGGTTGGGCGCCGCGTTGCGTGGTTTCATAAAACGATTTGCGCGCGTCGTCTACCCAGAGGGCCAGCACTTTCACGCCGTCGCCATGCGTGCGCACGTGATCGGAAATGTAGGAATCTTTTACCAGCGACGTGGTGAGCACGAGCCGGATCTTGTTTTGCTGCAGCACATAGGAGGCGCGGTCGCGGACGCCCGTCTCGGGGCCAGCATAGGCAACCAGTTGAAAGCCCATGCAGTGTTGGTAGAATAAGGTGGCTTGCTTGGCGTTGCCCACATACAGTTCGATATGGTCGGTGCCCAGCAGGGGAAGAAAGTCTTCGTTCATGGTTGTCTTTTTTAACGCCTGATTTTTTTCTTGGCCAATGCTTTCGCTCGCGCGGAATCTTCATCGACGGCCAATTTTTATCCTAAAGTTAGCGCATCGGGTGCAATCGTTTGGGATATGCGAAGGACATTCTGTGGTCCGTAGTTTTGAGAACGATTATTCGGCGACCGCCGCCGAAAAGGGCCAGGTGACCAAATTTTATGTGTGACCGTTGGAGCTGTCCCACAAGCTTTGTCAAAGATAGGACCGTTACTTCACTGGCAATCGCTTGGATGGGCGAGCGGCGAGGGACAACCCTTTTTCGGTTAACGCCGCAAAGCGCCGGGACCGCCGCGTTCGGTGCGGTGCAATATAACGTGAGCAGTCTGGTTAAAATCCATTTTTCTAATTCGCCGAATTCTGTAATCTTTGCCAAAAATAACCCTGGTATGAACACCACCGCACTCGATAAGGCCCTTCAGGAAATTGTAAAGAAAAGAGAAGAGCTGGCAAAGATCGACTACAACAATCCCAAATACGACGATCTGGAAGAACAGCTCCACGACCTGGAAGATGCCTTCCAGGACGAATACGGCGACTTCCTGGAAGACGCCCTCCAAACCGTGCACGATGAATATTGCCCCGACAACGATGTGCTGATGCCCATCGCCTACCTCGGCCAGGGTGTGCCTGTGGAGGTGGACAAGCTTCCCGGAAAAGACACGCGCCTCGTGCTGTCACCCGCACCCACGCGCATCATCCTGGCGCTTGGAAAAGACAAGCAACAAGTGGTTTGGACGGTCGATAAGAAATAGACTTGAAATGATCCGGCAGAACCGGTAAAGAAAATAGGAGAGGTTCCCGGCTTTTAGCGGGAACCTAATTTTTTGCGTACGCGATCCAGCACCTCAAAGGCGATCTTACGGGCCTTTGCCTCACCTTCCGACAGCTTGGCTTCCAGGGCATCGATGTTGCTCATATAGTAGTTGAATGCCTCACGTTCTTTCTTGAATTTCTCCACGATCAGCTCAAACAGCGCCTGCTTGGCGTGGCCATAACCAAAGTTGCCGGCCAGGTATTTTTGGCGCAGGTCTTCGGTTTGCTCGGGTGTGCCCAGCAATTTGTAGATGGCAAACACATTGTCGCCGTCGGGATTCTTGGGCGCTTCCATGGGCGTGCTGTCGGTCTTGATGGTCTTGATCACTTTGAGCAACTCTTTGTCGGGCAGAAAAATGTCGATGATGTTGCCATACGACTTGCTCATCTTCTGGCCATCCGTGCCGGGAATGGTCATCACGCTTTCCTCGATCTTGGCTTCGGGAAGCACAAAGGTTTCGCCAAAGGTGTTGTTGAAGTTGGAGGCCACGTCGCGCGCGATTTCCAGGTGCTGGCGTTGGTCCTTGCCCACGGGCACAAAGTTGGCATCATACAAAATAATGTCCGCCGCCATCAGCACAGGGTAGGTGAAGATCCCGGCGTTTACGTCCGAGAGTTTTTCGGCCTTGTCTTTAAACGATGTGGCATTGGCCAGCATCGGATAGGGCGTGAGACAGCTCAGGTACCACGTCAGTTCACACACTTCGGGAATGCGCGACTGGCGATACAGATAGTTCTTCTCCGTATCAAAACCAAAGGCCAGCCAAGCGGCCGCCACGGCGCGCACATTGGCCACGCGGGTTTCGGTGTCTTTGACGGTGGTGAGTGAATGCAGGTCCGCAATAAAGAAAAAGGAGTCGTTGCCGGGCTTTCGTGAAAGTTCAATGGCGGGAATGATGGCCCCCAATAAATTGCCTAAATGAGGACGTCCGCTGCTTTGAATACCCGTTAAAATTCTGGCCATAGTTTTGCAAAGAAAATAAAATAAAGCTGAACTGAATTAGTTTTAACTTTGCCCTTCTAAAAAATCGAAAACATGCGGGTATCCTTCGCCATTTTTTTCATGTTCCTCGCCGTCGCGGCTTCCGGTCAAATGGTCAAATTGGTCCAATTCCGCGAGGAAATCTTCGACTTTGGTGCTGTAAAAGAGGAGGGTGGTGAGGTCTCGCACGAGTTTTTGTTCACCAACGCCGCCGGCCGGCCCATCAAGATCCTGTCGGTGCAGGCTTCGTGTGGATGCACCACGCCGGCGTGGTCCAAAGAACCCGTTGCCCCCGGCAAAACCGGCTTCATCCAGGCCAGCTTCAACCCGAAGGGACGTCCCGGCTATTTCAATAAATCGCTCACCGTCACTACCGACGCCGATTCCAACCCCATCATCCTCCAGATCAAAGGACAGGTGGCCACCGAAGTGGGAGCACCCAACTCTGAGTTCCAGGCCGCCAACGGAAGCTGGAAACTGAAGTCGGGCTCGTTCAACATGGGTAAGGTATTCGTGAAGGACGAGTTCACTGTGCGCGACTTCCCGTTCATAAACGGAGGCACGAAAGACATCACTTACTCCGGCAAATATGTGGGACCAGCCTATATCAAGGTGGATGTTCAACCCAAAACCGTTGCTCCCGGTGGCAAAGGCAACGTAAAGATCAGCTATAACGGCAAAATGAAAGGCCAATACGGTTTTCAGTCCGACAACGTCGAGATATTCACCGACGACGAACAGAACATCACCAAATCGTTCTCCATCTACGCCACGCTCGAAGATGAGTTTGGCGAACTCAAACCCGAAGACCTGGCCAAAGCGCCTCAACTCCGACTGCAAACCACCAACCTCGACTTTGGTCGCGTGCAACCCAACGCCGCCACCGAGCGCGAAGTGCAGTTGTTCAATGCAGGCAAAAAGGAGCTGGCCATCAAGTCCGTGCAGGGCAACTGCACGTGCATCACCGCGTCGGCAAAAAAGACCACCCTCAAGCCCGGCGAGAGCAGCACGATACGCATATCGTTCAACCCCCTCGACCGCAAGGGCACGCAACAAAAGTCTGTGACCATCTATTCCAATGATCCACAGAATCCTGTACAGCGCATCCTTTTCTCGGCCTACGTCGAGGATTGATTGCTGGTCCTTAGTAGCCAGTAGTCAGTAGTCAATACTGACTACTAATAAAAAGCAGGAATGCCCGTGATCTGATTGCCCAAAATGAGCAGGTGAATATCATGCGTGCCTTCATAGGTCACCACCGATTCCAGGTTCATCATGTGGCGCATCATCGGGTACTCGCCCGTAATGCCCATACCACCGTGTATCTGACGCGCTTCGCGGGCGATTTCCAACGCGGTGTGCACGCTGTTGCGTTTGGCCATCGAGATCTGTGGTGTCGTAGCTTTGCCTTCGTTCATGAGCACACCCAACCGCCAGTTCAGCAACTGGGCCTTGGTGATCTCGGTCAACATCTCCGCTAACTTTTTCTGTACCAACTGGAAGGAAGCGATGGGCTTGCCAAACTGTATCCGTTCGGCGGCATAGCGCCGCGCCGATTCATAACAATCCATGGCTGCGCCAATCGCGCCCCACGCAATGCCAAAGCGCGCAGAGTCGAGGCACATCATCGGGGCGCCCAACCCATTCTTGCCGGGCAATAAGTTTTCTTTGGGCACCTTCACGTTGTCGAACACCAGCTCACCCGTTGTGCTGGCCCGCAGCGACCATTTGCCGTGGGTTTCGGGGGTTGTAAAGCCCGGCATGCCACGCTCCACAACAAGACCGTGTATTCTTCCTTCTTCATTCTTTGCCCACACCACGGCCACGTCGGCGCGCGGTGAGTTGGAGATCCACATCTTGGCGCCGTTCAGCAGGTAATGGTCACCCATGTCTTTAAAATTGGTCACCATGCCCGACGGGTTCGAGCCGTGATCGGGCTCGGTCAACCCAAAGCAGCCCAGCCACTCACCCGAAGCCAGCTTCGGCAGATATTTTTTGCGTTGCGCTTCCGATCCGAATTTGTAAATGGGATACATCACCAGCGACCCCTGAACAGAAGCGGTCGACCGCATGCCCGAATCGCCGCGCTCAATCTCCTGCATAATGATGCCATACGAAATATAGTCAAGACCACCTCCGCCATATTCGTGGGGTATGGTTGGGCCAAAGGCGCCGATCTCACCAAATTTGCGGACGATCTCGTAAGGAAAATGGGCACGCTGCGCCCAATCCTCGATGTAGGGGGAGATCTCCCGCTTCACAAAATCGCGGATGGAACTGCGGATCAGTTTGTGCTCTTCAGTCAATAGATCGTCAACCGCGTAAAAATCAGGGTGTTCATACAGATCCTGCTTCAACGACTTCTTGGTTTGGGATGCTTCAAGGGCGCTAATGGACATATACAGTGGCGTTTAGTGAAAGAATGAGTGCGCGGACACAAACGTTGATACGGCATAAACGATCGCGATGTTTGGCGGCCCCCTCGTCGCTTCGGTCGGGCCTGCCGGTACCGAAGCGGTGACCAGCCCTTTGTTGAGCGTACCCAAGGAGTACGTTCGGGTCGGGCTATCCGTTCCAAGTCCGTCCGGCGCCTAGGCCAACGCACTTCGGGCTTTCCACTACTATCCCTGGCCGGGACGCCTTAGGGTGAGATCGTTATCCCACAAAATGGTTTAAAGCCGCGAAGGGGTTCGCTCCGTATTACTTTGTGTTTTAACTTTCGGACAAATTTACACAAGTAATTTACATTCTTATCCTCTTGACCAATGGCCGATAACGCGGTGGACCCTACGCTCCTGGAACAATTGAAGAAACTACAGGCCAAATACAACGTCATGGGCCAGGACCTTTCGTCCTACCTCGACGGCCTCCTCTATTCCGACTACCTCACGTATTGGGACTATATTCACCTCGACACCCTCCTAAGCCTGCAATCCCCCAAAACCCACTTCCCCGACGAAAAAGTATTCATCGTCTACCACCAGATCACCGAACTCTATTTCAACCTGGTGCTGTGGGAACTGGAACAGATGGCCAATCATGAGCACCCCGACGAAGCCTTTTTTGTGGCCCGCCTCGGGCGCGTCAACCGCTATTTCCACCAGCTCAAAGATTCGTTTTCCATCATGGTGGAGGGCATGGAAAAAGACCAATTCCTGAAATTCCGCATGTCGTTGCTGCCCGCCAGCGGGTTTCAATCGGCCCAATACCGGCTCATCGAAATTTGCAGCACCGACATGATCAACCTCGTCAACATCGCCGAGCGCGAGGCCGTGAACGAATACAGCGACATCGACGTGCAGTTGGAAAAACTCTATTGGCGCAGCGGAGCCACGGAGCTGGCCACGGGCAAAAAAACGCTCACCCTCCAGCAGTTCGAAGAAAAATACATGGCCTGGTTCAAGGCCACCGGCATGCGCTACCGCGACAAGAACATCCGCAAACGCTACCTCAAATACTTCCCCCAAAGCGCGCCCGTCATCGCCGCCCTGCGCGAGTTCGACATGCTGGCCAATGTGCTCTGGCCCCTGGCCCACCTCAAGGCTGCCGGCCACTATCTCAACAAAAACGCCGAAGACATCAAGGCCACCGGGGGCACCAATTGGCAGAAATTCCTCCCCCCGCGTTTCCAAAAAATCATGTTTTTCCCCGAATTATGGTCGCCCACCGAAAAAGAAGAATGGGGAAAAGCCGCTTTCATGGCCAACCCCATGGAGCTCATCCATAAACACTGAAATTATTACTACCTTTGTCAGGGACTAACGTGCTGGCATTGAGAATTTTTACCTCCATAATCCTCCTCTTTGCGAGCGCGAGCTGCCTTTGCGCCCAAGGTGTCACGCGTCAGACCTATCACGACAAGGAGCGCCACCATCTCAAGGAAGTCTACCAGGTAAAAGATACCGTCCGCAACGTCCTCCACGGCCTGTACATTTCCTATTACCTCAACGGCAAGATCGAGTCTAAGGGACAGTTCGCTAACAACGAAACGTCTGGTGTCTGGGAGTTCTATTATGAGACCGGCAACCTGCGCATGCGCGGCATCCTCTTCAAAGGCGCCAACTACGGCTTGTGGGAATACTTCTTCGAAAGCGGCCACAAAAGCATGGAAGGCATCATCTATGGCAAAAACCGCGAAGGCGAATGGCGCACCTATTACGAGACCGGCCAGGCGAAAGACGTGGGCGAATACAAGGACGGCAAACACACGGGCCACTGGAAAACTTTTTTTGAAGACGGCTCCCTCAAAGGCGAGATCGACTACACCGAAGATTTTGGCCGCTACACCGAATACTACCACTCCGGCAAGATCTATGGCGAAGGCCCGCGCACGGGCACGAAAAACGTAGGACTCTGGCGCTACTACGCCGAAGACGGCACCTTGCAAAACGAGGGCGAATTCGAAAACGGCAAAAAAAGCGGAACCTGGACCAGTTATTATCCCTCCGGAAAAATAATGTCGCGTGGCGCCTTCCGCGCCGACGAACCCGACGGTGCCTGGGAATACCTGTATGAAGACGGCGCGGTGCGCTCGCAGGGTGAATTCGAGAACGGGAAAAAAGAAGGCTATTGGAAATCGCTCAACTCCACGGGCAAACTCAAAAGTGAAGTCACCTACAACGCCGGCACCGGCGAATACCGGGAATATTACCCCAGCGGCAAATTGAAAGTGAAGGGCAACATCGTCGAAGAAAAACGCCAGGGCAAATGGGAGTTCTTCTACGAAGACGGCAAGAAGGAGGGCCTCTGCGAATACGACAAAGGCAAAGGCACCTACTACGGCTATTACGCCAACGGCAACCTCCAAACCAAAGGCACCCTGGAAGAAGACCTGAAAACCGGAACCTGGGAGATCTACGAGAACGACGGCAAACTCTCGGGCTACTACCGCCCGTTCTACGACGACCGCAACCTCAGCAAAGAGATCACCACCCTGGCGAATAAGGGCACCCACACCAAGCGGGAAGCCTATGCGCCCCGTCGGTTCACCTATTTCGATTCACGTTTCAACGAGTTCCAAGGCGTCATCTTCGGCACCAACCCCGTGTGGTTGGCCACGGGACGGCTACCGCTCGGCATCGAATTTTATATCCAGGAACGCATCGGCCACGAGTTCGAGTTCATCGGCATTCGCAGTCCGTTCTTTGTGATGGACCAGAACATCACCCCGGGCAAGCGGTTCGAGCGGGGGTATAGCATTGCCATCAAACAGAAATTTTATAACGCGCTAAAGGCGGGCATGTGGTACTTCGGGCAGGAGATCCGGTTCACCAACCTGGGCCACTTTGTAAACCAAAAACAAGTGAACAGTCAAAACCCCGACGACATCTTCACCTTCAACGCCGTGGAGCAACGGATCGAGTGGGGGGCACTGCTGGGCTACCGGCTCATGAAGCGGAACAACGCCAAGGGATTTACCATCGATGCCTTCATCTCCGGCGACATCGGCTACCGGAGCTTTGATGTCGATCCTAATTTTGCGTCCTATTTCGAGGACCTGAAGCAATCGAAATTTTCACGTACGGTGCATGTGGGGTTGAATTTGGGGAATGTGTTTTCGTTTCGTTGAGGAGGAAATCATTTGAACCGCAGAGGAACCTCACCACTTCGGCCGTATCCCCGGAGCAAATGGAAACTCTAAACTCTCATAATATTTCAAAGTACCCTCCGGCTTCTCCAGTCCCACAGGCAACGGCATCTTCGAAAAACTTTGAAAATACAACACGCAAGCATTGCGCCACCACACGGCCTCCTGGTGCTGAATGGCCAGCAAGTTTTTTACATGCTGAAATTGCTCCTCATCAACCTGATGCTCCACGGCATTCCACTGCCGTTGCATCCACGCAGCAGAATCCGCGCCGTTATAATAGGCGTGACATAACGCATCCCACAATGACTCACCCGATCGCATTTTATAACTCCAGGGCAAATGATGAAACCACAAAAGGTATTTGTCCGGGCAATGGGCCAGCGGGCTGTACAGATCCTGTACCTCTTTTGCGTATTGTGAAAGCGCATCGCTGCCCGACGCGGTTCGGTCAAATCCAACGCCAAGGCTATCGGCCTGGTGGTAGTAAACGGAAGTCCAGTCGGCACGGGGTTTGTCTTTGATCCAGGGGCCCGGGCCATAGTGATGGCTATAGCCCATGATGTGATGCAGCCCCAGCGGCGTCATATACTGCACGACGATCTCACGCGAGGCCAGCATCATCGTTTTTATGGGCGCGATCACAGCCGGTTGATTTGAAAACGTCATCCGGATCCATTCGTCCGCCAGGGCTTCCGACGACAATTCATGATCCCAGGCCAGGCGTCCATAGACGTACCAATTGGCCTGTGCAAACGGATGGCCACACCAGTTGCGATCATTGCCGATGTTGGCCACGCCTGCAATAGCGGTGAGGTTGTGATGATCCAGAGAACCATCCACCACTTTTGAAACCAGCGAGCCCTTTCCTTTGGCATAGGTGTCGGCATCGAGGCATTCTTTGAACAGTGGTGCCATGTACACCAGGTGCGTGGCGAAGCCGAGGTATTCTTGTGTTAATTGAAACTCCACCATCAGCGGCGTGTTGGGCATGGCGCCAAAGAGCGGATGAAAAGGTTCGCGCGGTTGGAAGTCGATGGGACCATTCTTCACCTGGACCAGAGCATTGCTTTTGAATTTTCCATCGAGTGGTTTGAATTCCGTGTAGGCTTGCTTTGCGCGATCTTCAGCCACTTCATTGCTGTAGACAAAGGCGCGCCACATCACAATGCCCTCGTGTGGCGCGAGGATGTCGGCAAAGAGATTGGCACCGTCGGCGTGGGTGCGGTTGTAGTTCTGGGGACCGGGTTGGCCTTCCGAGTTCGCTTTGATACAGAAGCCGCCAAAGTCGGGGATGTAAGTGTAGATCTCGTCGATCTTTTTCTTCCACCAGTTTTTAACATCAGGGTCTAACGGGTCGGCTGTGCGCAATCCGCCGATCTCCACCGGGGCGCTGAAACGGGCGGTGAGATAGACCTTGATGCCATAGGGGCGGAACAAATTGGCCAACACAGCCACTTTCTTTAAATAGGGTTCCGTCAATATTTGAGCATTGGCATTGACGTTGGTGAGCACCGTTCCATTGATGCCGACAGAGGCATTGGCGCGGGCATAATCGCTGTAGCGCGGATCGATATAATCCGGAAGCTTGTGCCAATCCCAGAGCGAAAAACCCGCGTAGCCGCGTTCGACCGTGCGATCGAGATTATCCCAATGATTTAAAATACGCCGTTTGATCTTTGGTGCACTGACCACGGAAAGGGATTGAAGACTTTGTTGTGTCTGCAACAGGCGTATAAAGTGGAATGTGCCATAAAGAACACCTACATCCGTATTGGCCGCGATCACGATACCCGGCTTTCCTTTCACCGATGTGTTCGTGATCAGGAACCCTTCGTCGCCCAGTGTCTCCAGCGTTGTCTCCAGATGTAAAGCGGCAATGAGTGGTGAATGCTTTGGCGTTCCCAGAAGAAGGGTCCCTGGGCCTGGAGTTTTCCCGGCGATCAATTTTGTTCCCAACAATCCGGCCACGGCTTGTTCCAGTTCTTTTTGCGCTAAGGTCAGCGTGGGGGAATCTTTTTCAATCACCAAGGTCTGCAACGTGGCTTTGTATTTTTTTGCTACGGAAGCATCTTCGATCAATCGATAGGATAACCACAACCGATAGCCATCATCGGCCACCACGGGAGCGGCCGGGCCGGCGAATACGATCACCAAAAAACAAAGGCGTAAGAAAGCAGACCAGGAACGTGTCATAATGCAGGCTGGGGACGGGTTAGACTTTTTTTCGAAGCGACGACTCGCGCACGATCAGGTCGTGGCGCAGCACGATGGTGTTGAGGCTGCCGCCTTCTTTATTATCGAGTTTCCGGATCAACGTAGCGGCAGCCAGCTCGCCCATTTCCTGGCCGGGATAATTCAGCGTGGTAAGGTTCGGCTCGATCACTTTCGAGAGCGGGTCGTTGTTAAAACCCGTCACGGCGATCTGTTCCGGGATCTTTATGCCGGCTTGCTTCAACGTGGCGATGCAACTCACCGCCGTGGTGTCGTTGGCGCAGAAAATGCCGTCGGGCAGTTGGGGGAGTGCGAGTATGCGTTGCGTGATCTCTACACCGGCTTGCTCGGTTAGGCTAGAAAAGAAAACCAGTTGCTCGTCGTAGGGCAGCACGGCGTCCATGAGCGCGTGTTTGAAACCACGGAGGCGCTCGCTATACACGTTGCGCTTGATGTCGGCCGTGATGTGGGCCATGCGGCGGCATCCTTGCTGGATCATGTGTTGCGTCACTTCATAGGCCGCCTTGTAGTTGTCGATGATGATGCTGGTGCACTGCGGATGTTCGAACACGCGGTCGAAGAAAATGAGCGGTATGCCTTTGTTGAGAAAAAGATCGAAGTGTGAAATGGTTTCCGTGTCGTAGGCCAGCGACACCAACAAGCCGTCCACGCGGCTGTTGTAGAGGGTCTTCACGTTGGTCATCTCTTTGTCCTTGGATTCGATGGACTGGCTGATGATGAGGTTGTAGCCGGCAGCGTTAGCCACTTTTTCCATACCCGAGATCACCGACGCCATGAAGTAGCTGTTGAGCCGGGGCACGATCACACCAATGGTATTGCTGCGGCTGCGACGCAAGTTGCTGGCGAAATGGTTTTGCTGATACCCCATTTCCTTGGCCTTGTCGAAGATGCGCTTGCGGGTGTCTTTGCGGATGGCGGGATGATCTTTCAGCCCGCGGCTCACCGTGGCCGGCGACAGGTTCAAGGCCTCTGCAATGTCATATATCGTGATCTCCTTTTGGCTCATAGGGGGGTCTTCTTTCTCAAAGAAAGTTATGGAATGCAAAATACAATGCAACCGCCTTTTATATGACGCCTGATTTACCGGCTATCGTGTCGCAATACGCCAGGACAAATTTCTCCCACCATACCCAGCATGAAGTCTCCCAACGGTGCGAAAAAGAGTCATAAATATATAATCGGTTGCATTACAATAATGAGCAATTTACGGATAATTACAGCCATATGCATAATGAATTTGCAATCGGTTGCGTAATTTTGAAGCTTTCGCTGACCTTAGTCATCTCATTGTCCTTTTCGCTGCCGAATTAGTTGATACCACCATCGTGAGAAAGCGGGGCGGTTAAATGTATTTTACAATGCTACAGCCCGCGCCCTAAGCCGGGCGAGCATCCATATCAACCCCACGAGCGCATACGCTCCCCACACGATGATTAGTATAAAATTCACCGGCATAGTGCTGGTCTCTGATGGCCCGACCAATCCCAGTAACGACAATCCTATGCCGCCGCCCAGAAAGTAAGCCGTAGTGCTAAGACTGGAAGCCACGCCGTGATTTTCTTCTGCCACCTGTTGCACGGTCATCACCATCAGGCTGGGGATGCAGATGGCCATGCCAATGCCCGAGATGCAAAGCATGGAAAGCAACAGGAAGGGAAACGCACCGTTCCACCGGAAAAAGATAAACAACGCCACTGCGCCCATCACCATGCTCATCATACCCAGGATGCCGATGTGGTGGAGGCTTAGTTTGTTTAACAACAATCCCAGTACATATTTCGACACTATCATCGACAAGATGGTAAACGGGAAAAGCAACATGCCCGCGTGCGCAGCATTGTAATGCAGCGTGTCTTGCAATACCAATGAAATGATAAAAAGATAACTGTTAAAGAACGCACCCAACAGGGCAAACACACCCACTGCCAGCGCGGTGCTGCGATTCAATAAGATATCGAATGGAAGCAGGGGATTTTGAGAAGTGAGAGAACGCCGCATAAATCCATACGCAGTGGCCGCCAGCAGCACCACCAACCCAGCCGACCAAATGGGATGGGCAATGAATGAGGGTAAGGTATGGATCAGGTACGAGAGCAACAGGATCGCCCCGGTCAGTAACGACGCCGAGAGAATGTCGGGCGTGCGTTGTGTTTCGTGTTTTGAGTCGGGCTCGATGAAGCGATAGCCCAGCCACAGCGTGGACGCGATCACGGGCACATTAATGAAGAACACCCACTGCCAGCCCGCCCACGTGGCGACCATACCCCCGACGGACATTCCAAAGCCGGAGCCAATCGCGGCAAACGCACTGAAGATGCCCATGGCCCGGCCACGTTCCGAGGGCTCCCGGAACGTGAACGAAATGATCGACAACGCCGAGGGCATAATGAACGCCGCACCGATGCCTTGGATCATCCGGCACGTGATGAGCGCTGTAAAAGTCGTCGCACATCCGGCGCCCAGTGAAGTGAGCAGGAAAATCGCGGCGCCCAAGAGAAACATGCGTTTCCGTCCATAGCTATCCGCCAATTTTCCACCCAAGATCAGAAATCCTCCATACGGAATAAGATAAAGGGTTTGTAGCCATTGCGCGTTTTGCACCGAAAGCCCGAGTGCTTGCTGGATGATGGGCGCTGCCAGGTTGACGATAGCAATATCCAAGGCCTCGAAAAAAACAGCCGTAGAAGCCAGGGTAAGGATGAGAGTTTTACGCAGGAACATGGTAATTTTGTGTGATTTTGTTCCAACAAGATTAATGGGCTTTAAAATGAAATAATAGTAAACGTGAAAAATTGGAACAAGTGACTTAATATTTGTTATTTTATAGAACAAATGCACTTTTTAAATATGCCAACAGACCTCTCCAAAGAACAAACAGAAACCGTGCGTCTGGATAAAAAAGATTACGAGATCCTGCGCCTTCTCCAGGCCGACGCCAAGCTCACCGTACGCGAGATCGCCACGCGTGTGCATTTAAGTCCCACGCCCGTGCACGAACGGATCAAGCGCATGGAGAACCAGGGCGTGATCCGCCAGTATGTTACGTTGCTGGACAGTCATCTGGTGAACAAGGGTATCAAGGTCATTTGTTATGTGTCTCTCCGGGAACACACGCGTAGGGCGGGAAAGATCTTTATCGACTCTATTTTGAAATTCAAGGAAGTGATCGAGTGTTACAACGTCTCGGGCGAGTTTGATTTTCAGCTCAAGATCGTAGCCGAAAGCATGGCCAGCTATCATACTTTCTATGTAAACTCCCTTAGCGAAATCAAAGGAATAGGTCAAACGAAAAGTGTGTTCGTCATGGACACTATCAAGGAGACGCACCAGATCCTTTGAATTGATTTCGTCCACGCGAAGCTTGACATAGCTGAATTGTTGGTGAAGAACACCAACAAAGGCGATGAGTTCTTTGAATTTGAATTTCGCCCATGCAAGTTTGATGCGTGTTGGTGAGGAACACTAACAAAGGCGACGGATTTCTTTGCGTTGACTTTGCTTGCCTGCCCGCCGAAGCATTTTAAATTTCCTCTACTTATCTTTGTCACCAAATCAATGAAGGATAAATACCTTCCCTATGAAAACAGTAGAACTCTCCCTTCGCCCCGAAGAGGCCTTTGACGAAAATACTTTCCCCGGCATCCTGTACCAGAAGCTGGGCTTAAAAAATGACGGCAGCGTATTCGTAATTCCAACAAAGCGCTCTATCGACGCCCGGTCACGACAGGTCGTCGTCCGGTTTCAGTGCGATATTGTTTCCCCTGCGGAGTTTAAGCCCCCGGTCTCCTACGTGAAAGATTTGCCCGACGTGCGCGGGAAAGACACCGTTGTCGTCGTCGGGAGTGGCCCGGCGGGATTGTTTGCTGCTTTGCGGCTCGTGGAGTTGGGTATGCGACCCGTGGTGTTGGAGCGTGGAAAAGATGTGCAGGCCCGGCGTCGGGATCTGGCGGCGATCAACAAAGAACAAACGGTCAATCCGGAATCCAACTATTGTTTTGGCGAAGGAGGTGCGGGGACATACTCGGATGGCAAGTTGTACACGCGTTCAAAGAAGCGGGGAGATGTTCGAAGGATACTGGAGATCTTGGTCGCACACGGTGCAAAGGAAGAGATTTTATACGATGCCCATCCCCACATCGGCACCAACAAATTGCCGGTGTTGGTGGCCGCTTTGCGCGACAGCATTCGCGAGGCGGGTGGTGAAGTGTTGTTCAACACGCGAATGACCGACCTGATCCTGGAGGGCGACACAATTCGCGGCGTGATCACACAAACCGGCGAGGCTATAAAGGGCGCTGCGGTCATTCTCGCGACGGGTCACTCCGCACGCGACATCTTTGAATTGCTTCATCGCAAGAATATTCTCATCGAAGCAAAGCCTTTTGCCTTAGGCGTGCGGGTGGAGCATCAGCAGGATCTGATCGATCGCGTTCAGTACCATTGTGTGGATGATCGCGGACCCTATCTGCCGGCGTCGTCCTATGCCTTGGTGCACCAGGCTAACGTGGGTGGTCGCGAACGCGGTGTGTTCTCCTTCTGCATGTGCCCCGGGGGCTTCATCGTTCCGGCGGCGACGGCGCCTGGAGAGGTGGTGGTGAATGGCATGAGTCCCTCGCGACGCGACTCGAAATTTGCAAACTCGGGCATTGTGGTGGCCGTGGAGGAAGGTGACTTTCGTGAATTCCAACAACATGGGCCGTTGGCCGGGTTGTATTTTCAAGCTTCGGTGGAACGGCAGGCGTGCATTGCAGGAGGAAACACACAGCAAGCCCCGGCCCAACGGCTCGTGGACTTTGTGGAGGGGAAAGTGTCGGCATCGTTACTGGAAACGTCGTATCAACCGGGTCTGACCGCGGCCGACATGAGCGAAGTCTTGCCCTCTTTTATTTTTAAAGCGCTTCAGGATGGGTTCCGGAACTTTGGCGGTAAAATGAAGGGTTATCTCACTAACGACGCCCAGGTGGTGGGAGTGGAGAGCCGGACCTCGTCGCCGGTGAAGATTCCCCGCGACAAAGAAACGTTGGAACATCCGCAGGTGCAGGGACTTTTTCCCTGCGGCGAAGGAGCAGGCTATGCCGGCGGCATTGTGTCGGCTGCCATGGATGGCGAACGATGTGCCGAGGCCGTTGTTAGAAAAGTGAAGCGAACGTAAAATCTTCCAGAAAGTCATGAGCAAGAAAACTGTGATCATCGGCGCCACCCCAAACCAAGGACGATATGCCTACCTCGCCGCGGGCATGCTAACCGAATATGACCACGAGATCGTGCCGATGGGCATAAAAACGGGAGAGGTGTTCAACAAACCGATCCTCGATCTCCGGGCGAAACCAAATGTGGAAGGCGTGGATACGGTGACACTTTACATTGGCCCCCGTCACCAGCCGGAGTGGTACGACTACATCCTGAGCCTGAAACCCAAGCGCATCATTTTCAATCCCGGCACGGAGAACGAAGAATTCGAGCAACGCGCCGAGGCGGAGGGTGTGGAAGCCCTGCAGGCCTGCACGCTGGTATTGCTCCGGTCGCATCAATTCTGATAAGACAAAAAAAAGAAACCCCGGGCCCAAACTTCCGGGGTTCTTTCTAACCTAAAACAAGAATAACTCAATTTTTTAAAGGCCCCGCAAAAATACCCTTCCGCCCATGCTCAGGTGGGCAGAAGGGATAGAGGGGGCCTTATTCAGCCAACTATGAAAATGAGATAGACAAACAATAGACAAGATTAAGCCGCTCATTTACCTTGCTAAGATCGCATGATTCACACCCGATGGGGTATAAAGGATGTTTCAATGAATGACAGGAATGTTTCACACCTACGGGAATCAGGGATAAAAACTATCCTTTTGTGATCTCGGACGGTAGTTTTCCAAAATGTTCACGGAAAGTTTTGGTGAAATAGGATGGATTCTCAAAGCCCACCTGGAAGGCGACCTCCGAAACATTTCCCACGCCTTGCCGCAGCAAATCGGCCGCGCGCTCGAGGCGATAGGTGCGCAGGAATTCGTTGGCAGACTGATTCGTAAGGGCGGTGATCTTGCGATAGAGTTGCACACGACTCAAGCCCATCTCGCGCGACAAGTCCTCCACCCCAAACCTGGAGTTTGGTAAATGTTGCTCCACGGTGGCCCGCAAACGTTCGAGAAATTTTTCATCGGCCGACGTGGCCTTCACCGTCTTGTAGAGCGACCGTCCATTCTGGGTATATTTTTGACGGAGCACACGGCGTTGCTCGATGAGGTTGTTGGCGCGGATCGTCAGCTCTTTGAGATCGAAGGGTTTGGTGAGGTATTCGTCGGCGCCCGTCTCCAGGCCTTGAAGGCGGGAGTCGCTGCCGGCTTTGGCGGTCAATAGGATGATGGGAATGTGATTGGTCAGTTCCGAAGTTTTCAGGCGCCGGCACACTTCAAGACCGTCCATGCCGGGCATCATCCAGTCGCTGATGATGAGGTCTGGAATTTCGCTCATTGCTGTTTTTACTCCGGTTTCGCCATCGGCAGCATCCAGGATGCGAAAGCGGTCTGTGAAAGCGGAGCGGATAAAGGCGCGCAATTCCAGGTTGTCTTCGATGATGAGCAACAGCGGGTGGAGTTGGTTTGGGTCGGAGCCATTGCCGGAAGCGGACGGAACTTCGTGATGTTCTCTTTGCACGGGCTCCGCCTCGCCCGGCGCAGCCGTGATCTCCGCCGGGGAATAGAACGACTTGGTCACGGGCAACAGGATGGTAAATGTCGAGCCTTTGCCGGGGGTGCTTTCCACCCTGATCTCGCCTTTGTGTGTTTTCACCAGCTCGCGCGTCAACGCCAGGCCCAGGCCGGTGCCCTCTACCGACGACGTTTCGTGCACGCGGTAAAAGCGCTCGAAGATCCGGGTGAGTTGGTCCGGTGCAATGCCCTTGCCCGTGTCGGTCACCGACAACGCGATATACCCTCCTTTTGAAGTGACCGTCACCACAATTTTTCCGCCCTGTGCCGTGTACTTGATCGCATTGGAGAGCAGGTTGTTCACCATCTTTTCCAGGAACGAGACATCGGCATAACCGTGGAGGGGTTCGGGGGGAATGTCAACGGTCAGGTCCAAGTGCTGTTGCTGCGCCATGGAGTGAAAAGCTTCCGCAAATATTTTCAAGTAATAGGCGATGTCCACTTCGCTCACCTGCAAAGGCAGGTTGCCGGCTTCGATGCGCGACAAGTCCAGCATCTGGTTTACGAGGTTGAGCAGCGACTTTCCGTTGTTGCGGATCGTGACCAGGTCTTGCGTGGGCGTACCGTTGGATTCGGCGAGCAGTCTTTCCGTAGGACCGAGGATAAGGGAGAGGGGCGTGCGAAATTCGTGGGAGATGTTGGCGAAGAATTTCGACTTGAAGTCGTCCAGCTCTTTTAACTTCTGAACCTCGATATGACCCAGCTGCAGTTCGGTCTTCCAACGTTCGCGCTGGATAACAAATTTGCGGGCGAGCCACAACAGGAAGGCGGCTACCAGCACATAGAACGTGTAGGCATACCACGTTTTCCACCACGGTGGATGAATGATGAGGGTGAGCGCTCTGCCGGTCTCGTCCCACAGGCCATCATTGTTGGCGGCTTTTACACGCAGTGTGTAGGTGCCGGGATCCAGGTTGGTGTAGGTGGCCGAACGGTTGGTGGCCCCCGTCGTGATCCATTGGTTGTCGAGGCCCTCCAGCATATAGGCATAGACATTTTTGGAAGGATTGGTGAAGTCGAGCGCAGCAAATTCGAACGTGAGATAGTTTTGGTCGTGCTGAAAGGACAGCACCGTGGTTTCCGTCAGACTTTTCGCCAGAGTGAGCGTGTCTTTTCTCACAGCGCCGACGTGCACCTCTTTGTTGTCGAGTTTTAGAGAGGTGATCACGACCGGTGGCTTGGCCGGGTTCAGGGTGATCCGTTGGGGGTCGAGCAAGGTGAGTCCGTTCACGCCACCAAAGGCCAGGTGTCCGGTGCGGGTTTGGGTGGAGGCGTTGAAGTTGTATTCGTCGCTCTGCAGGCCGTCGCTCGAGCGAAATTGAATGATGGCCTGGGCGCCAGGGTCAAAACGGAAAAGGCCTTGGTTGGTCGTGATCCACAAACGTCCCTGTGTATCCTCGCCAATGGCATTGATCAGTTGCGCCGCCAGGAGTTTCTCTTCCCGGAACACAAAAGATCCGTCCGTAGCCTCGTTCACGTAGAGGCCATGCTCCGTGCCGACGTACAGCTTACCGTTGCGGCTTTGAAAAAGCGTGATGACCTTACCTTGCAGAAATCTTTTGAAGCCTTTGCCCTCCACGAGGTTGAGGCCGTTGGCCGTGGCCAGCCACAGGTTTTGTCCGCGGTCTTTGAAAATGGTGTTGACGCGGTTGTGGCTGAGCGATGTCGGGTCCTTTTCATCGTTCAGATAATGAATGACCGACCCAGGCTGACCAAATTTTTCGCGGGTGATGATCTTGTTCGCACCGCCGCCGACCGTGACCACCCAGAGGTCGCCGTTCTTTTCCTCCACGGCGGCTTTTACGGTCCCATTCGATAAGGTATTGGCATCGCCCCGGGAGTCATAGTGCACAATGTCGTTTGTTTTTTGCAGACACCCGGCGGCCTGGAGAGGAATGCCTACGAGGCCGTCGTGGTCGGTGCCGATCCACAGTCGTGTGGCGCCCGGGTAGAAACTATTGATGAGGTCTACTGATTTGCTTAATGTGGGCGGGAAAGGATCATACTTTTTGAACGCCAGGTTGCCAGCGTCGTTCAAGACGGCAGTGTGCATGCCCGCGCCATAGGCCCCGACGAAAAGTGTTTCGGTCTCCCCACACGGAAGGCTGGTGATGGCGGTGATGAAATTGGATGGCGTGCCGATGTCGTCGTTGGAATAGTTGATAAAGTTGTCGTGGCCTTTGCGCAGTTTGCTCATGCCACCAACCCACGTGCCCACCCAGAGATTTTGAGAGCGATCCAACAACAGTGAGAAGACCAGGTCGTTGGCCAGCGACGAAGCGTCGACCCCGGCGTGATTGGAAAATGAATAGCTGCCCGTCCGGGGATTGAAATGAACAAGCCCCGCGCCATAACAAGCAACCCAAACCGACTCATCCGACTCAAACAACAGCGACGATACGCGCTGCAGGGGTTGTTCGCCGCGTGCCAGAGGAACGTGGCGGACTTGGTTTAGGTTGGCGTCCAGCTCCACCAGGCCTTTCTGCGTCCCCAACCAATAGTGATCTTTCTGAGGCACAATCCTCCACACGTCGTTTGCCGTGAGCAACGTGGAATCGTTTTGGGCGAACGACGGGCGACGAAATTTTTTATCCGGGGAAAAGAGAAACAGCCCGCCGCCGCGTGTTCCCACCAGCAGGCCGTCGCCGTGTGGAATAATGTGCAGGATATTGTTATAACCAAGGTTCTGTTTCGTGCCGTTGATATAGGGGGTGAGCACGTGGGTGGTCATGTCGAAGTGAAAGATCCCCTGGCCCGAGGTCCCGAGCCAAAGCCCTTTGCCATCGGGCGCCAACACCAGTGTGCGCACCGTTGCCGATCCGTCGCCGACCTGGTAGGCTTCGAAGGCATCGAGCGTGGGGTTGTAGCAGGAGATACCGCCTTCATGGCCGATCCACAAGCGTCCGTCGGGTGCTTCTACGATGGTCCACACAAAATTGCCGCCGATGCTATGGAGGGTGTCTTGGGGATCTTTGCGAAAGATCTTGAACGTGTAGCCGTCAAATCGGTTGAGGCCGTCTTCGGTGCCGATCCACAGAAATCCCTGGCGGTCCTGTAACAGGCTTACTACGGTACTTTGGGAGAGTCCCTGGGGAAGGGAATAGTTGTCGAAGCGCAGCTTTTGGGCAAGCGTGGAAAAGGGAAGACTGAGCAGCAACATCAGCGTCCATACGCCTACGCGTCGTCCCGGTGCAACGAGCATCAACCTGGCAATCCGATCCATCATGGCTCCCAAAAAAAGTTAGTGCGGGCAGATCACGTAAGTTAATGAACATTGGCCAATGCGCAAGGCGTTGTGTGTGAAGGTTTCAGGGAGGACACGGGAGGGTGTTTTGAATTTTACTCGCTACCTTACGACCATGGACATCAAACAATTCAAAGTGAAACCCGGTAGCGAAGTGAACCTTAAAAGCTACCCCACCGGCTATGATGGCAAGGAATTGAACAAGGAGCGCGCCGGCGTGCTGCTGGAAGAGAGCCGCAAGCAATTGGCGGAAGTGCAGGATAAATTATATGCCCAGAATCGCTACAGCGTGCTGATCATTTTGCAGGCCATGGACGCCGCAGGCAAAGACAGCGCCGTGAAGCACATCATGTCGGGCTTCAATCCGTTGGGCGTGCAGGTGCACAGTTTCAAGACCCCTACAAAAACGGAGCTGGACCATAACTATTTGTGGCGCCACAACCTGGCTTTGCCGCCCCGGGGAGAAATTGCCATTCACAACCGCTCACATTATGAGAACGTGCTGGTCACGCGGGTACACCCGGAATATATCCTGAACGAAAATATCCCAGGCATCGACAGCGTGGACAAAATCAAGAAGTCGTTTTGGGAAGACCGCCTGGAACAGATCAATGCTTTTGAAAAAAGCCTGGCCGAGAACGGCACGGTGATCCTCAAGTTCTTCCTGCACCTCTCCAAGAAAGAACAAAGGAAGCGGTTCCTCGAACGCATCGACGATCCCTCCAAAAACTGGAAGTTTGAAATGGGCGATATCCGCGAACGCGGGTACTGGGATGACTATCAGCGTTATTACGAGGAAGCGATCGGTGCCACATCCAAAAAACATGCACCCTGGTTCATCATTCCGGCCGATGACAAATGGTATACACGACTGGCCATTGCCACGATCATCCACGATCAGTTCGAAGACCTCAGCATTCACTATCCGACCTTGACCGACACTGAAAAAGCAGACCTCCAAAAGGCGCGTGCCCAACTGGTTAACGAAGCTTGAAAAGGCGTGACCGAACGATCAAAATATAAGTGGATTTTGTTCTGGTTGCAGGAGGCAAAATGCATTGTTATCTGAGGTAAAAACGTTATTTTTGAAGGTTCTAATAATACATCATGAGTGAAGTAAAAGACAAAGTACCCGCTGATTACTCAGCCAATAATATTCAGGTTTTAGAAGGTTTGGAGGCGGTGCGAAAAAGACCCGCCATGTACATTGGAGATGTGGGCGTGAAAGGGCTTCATCACCTGGTTTGGGAGGTGGTAGACAACTCGATCGATGAAGCGCTGGGCGGCTATTGCGACGATATTAAAGTGTTCGTTCTGGAGGACAATTCCATACAGGTTGACGACAACGGCCGGGGCATTCCCACCGATATGCACGAGAAGGAGAAGCGTTCGGCCCTGGAAGTGGTTATGACGGTTCTTCACGCCGGTGGTAAATTCGATAAGAATACGTACAAGGTTTCTGGCGGTTTGCATGGCGTGGGTGTTTCCTGCGTGAACGCATTGTCCGAAATGCTGCACGTGACGGTATATCGCGACGGCAAGATGTTTGAGCAGGAATACGAGCGAGGCGGCCCCAAATACCCTGTGCGGGTAGTAAGTGATTCGGATCGCCGCGGCACTACGGTGCGTTTCTTGCCCGATAAACAGATCTTCCCCATCACGGAATACAACTACGAAACCATTGCCACCCGCTTGCGCGAGCTTTCGTTCCTCAACCCGGGTATCCGTATCACGCTGACCGATTTGCGTGATAAAGACGAACAAGGCGTGGCGAAGAACGATGTGTTCTTTTCTGAAGGTGGTCTGCGCGAGTTTGTGGAATACATTGACTCGACCCGCGAAAAGCTTATTGCCCAGCCCATTTACATCGAGAGCGATAAGGGCGAGATCCCCATTCAGGTGGCTATGAGCTATAACACCAGCTACACCGAAAACCTGGTGTCATATGTGAACAACATCAACACGCACGAGGGAGGTACCCACGTGGCCGGCTTCCGCCGTGCGCTTACCCGCACGTTGAAGGCCTATGCCGACAAGTCGGGTCTGCTGGAAAAAGTAAAGCTCGATATCAGCGGTGACGACTTCCGCGAGGGACTGACGTCCGTTATCTCGGTAAAAGTGGCTGAACCTCAATTCGAAGGCCAAACCAAGACCAAGCTCGGCAACTCCGACGTGATGGGCGCGGTAGACGCGGCGGTGGGAGAGGTGCTCCAGTATTATCTGGAAGAACATCCCCGCGAAGCCAAACTGATCGTCAACAAAGTAATTCTCGCAGCTCAGGCACGTCATGCGGCGCGCAAAGCCCGTGAAATGGTGCAGCGTAAGAACGTGTTATCTGGCACGGGCCTTCCCGGCAAGCTGGCCGACTGTTCCAGCACAGACCCCAGCATCTGCGAATTGTACCTCGTGGAGGGTGATTCCGCCGGCGGCTCGGCTAAGCAAGGCCGTAACCGGAATTATCAGGCCATCCTGCCCCTGCGCGGTAAGATCTTGAACGTGGAGAAGGCGCAAGAGCACCGCATCTACGACAATGAGGAAATCAAGAACATGATCACCGCCCTCGGCGTTACCTTCGGGACCCCCGAAGACGAGAAGGGCCTGAACATGAACAAGCTGCGCTACCACAAGATCATCATCATGACCGATGCTGACGTGGATGGCAGCCACATCCGGACCCTGATTCTGACGTTCTTTTTCCGGTATATGAAGGACCTGATCGAGAACGGCTACGTGTATATCGCATTACCCCCCCTGTACCTCGTCAAGAAAGGCCGCGAAGAACGGTATTGCTGGACCGAGGAAGAACGCGAGGCGATTGTGAAAGAGCTGGCCGCCGGCGGCAAAGAAGATTCCGTAGGCGTGCAACGCTACAAAGGTTTGGGTGAAATGAACCCCGAACAGTTGTGGAGCACCACGATGGACCCTTCCAAGCGGTCGCTCAAGCAAGTGAGCATTGAATCTGCCGCCGAAGCCGACCACTTATTCTCCATGCTCATGGGCGATGAAGTGGCACCGCGCAGAGAATTCATTGAGAAAAATGCGAAGTACGCCCGCGTTGATATTTAAGCAACACTTTTTTAGCGGAATTTGATTTTATGGAGGATTCGATCGTAACGACCGAAAGGATCGTACAGCAAATAGAGGAGAGTAACTACATCAGCCGCGACCTGAGCTGGCTGAAGTTCAACTATCGTGTGCTCGACCAGGCCAGGCACACCGACCGCAGCATTTTCGACCGGTTGAAGTTCCTGTCCATCACGGCCTCCAACCTCGATGAGTTTTGCACGATCCGCCTCGGAAGCCTTTACAACTACATTGATTATGGCAAAGAGCGTTTCGACTACAACGGCCTGCGGGAAGAGCCTTTCCGCAGACTGTTGTTGTTGGAAACACAGCGCTTTTATAAAGACCAGAATGAATACTACGTCGAACACCTGAAGCCATACTTTGCACAAAATGGTTTTGTGATCGCGCCCTACCGCGAATTGTCGGTGGAAGACACACAACGGGTGAACGACTATTTCAGCAAGACCATCTTTCCCATGCTCACGCCGATGGTCTTCGACAGCTACCACACCTTCCCGCTGCTGATGAACAACAGGCTGCTGTTTGGCGTGGTCACCAAAAGCCCCAACGAAAACCAGACCCAGCAACGGGTCTCGTTCATGCAGGTGCCCCAGAACCTCCCGCGCTTTTATGAGCTGGAAGGGGATGGGCTCATCAAGTTTGTACCCATCGAAGAGATCATCCGGAATAATGTTCACCACCTCTTCCGCAACGTAGAGATCGTGAGCACCAACCTGTTTCGTATCAATCGCAACGGCGACTTCACCTTGGAGGAAAGCGAAGACATCGAGTCCAATTTTCTCGAGGACCTGAAGCGCAAATTAAAAACCCGCCGCTCCGGCCGTGTCGTAAGACTGGAAGTGGAGGCGGGTGCCGACCCCTGGATGATCCGCATGCTGAAGATCCAGTGGGACCTCGACGAGCATAATATTTTCTATGCGCCACACGAAAGCATGGTCGAGTTCTCGGGATTGCTCCAGATCATCGGGCATAAAGAATTTAAAGCCAAGCGCGTCCATCCGCCGGACCCCATCAAGCCCCTGAACTTTCCCGAGCACGGCTCGCGCGATTTGTTCGAGGTATTGAAAGAGCGCGACATCCTGCTGCACCACCCCTACAACTCCATGGAGCCGGTGCTGGACCTGTTGGAGAAAGCCGCCGACGACCCGTATGTGCTCTCCATCAAAATTACGATTTACCGGGTGGCCCGCGATTCGCGGATCACATCGGCCCTGTTGCGCGCTGCTGAAAATGGCAAACACGTGGCCGTATTATTCGAAGTGAAAGCCCGCTTCGACGAGGAGAATAACCTGCGCGAAGCCCAACGCCTGCAAAAGGCCGGTTGCTTTGTGATCTATGGCGTGGGCAACCTGAAGACCCACACCAAGTTGTTGCTCATCGTCCGCAAAGAAGGTGAAGACAAGGTCTATCGCTATGTCCATCTCTCCAGCGGCAACTACAATGAAGCGACGTCGCGCTTTTATGTAGACATCGGCCTGCTCACCACCAAGGAGGTATACGCCAACGATGTGTCCGAATTCTTCAACGTTATCACCGGCCACTCACAGCCGTCGACCTACCGGAACCTTATCACCTCACCCCGCGATATGCGCATTCAATTGTGCAACCTGGTGAAGCGCGAGGCCGAGAATGCACGTAATGGCATTCAGTCGGGTATTGTCATCAAGCTGAACTCCTTCCAGGACAAAGAGCTTATCGATGAATTATACGAAGCGTCCAAGGCAGGCGTGCCGATTAAACTGATCGTACGCGGCATGTGCTGTCTTCGTCCTGGCCGCAAAGGGCTCAGCGAAAATATCCAGGTAGTCTCTATCGTAGGGGAATATCTCGAACATTCCCGCATCTATTATTTTCACAACGACAACAATCCCAAAGTCTACATCGGCAGTGCCGACGCCATGGTGCGCAGCTTTGACCGCCGGATCGAATCGCTGTTTTTACTGGATGAAGAAATCCTCAAAAAACAAGCCGTCAACAACCTGCGCTTCAACCTCAAGGACAACATCAACGCCTACGTCATGCAGGAAGACGGAACCTACGTGAAAAAAGAACTGGACGGCCAGCCGCCCTTTAATATTCACAAAGAATTCTATCACATCACGAAGGAAATTGTGATGGGAGCGAAGTTGTTTTAAAAATTCATGTTTTCTTTATCGACGCTGATCTGTTGATGGGATACCAACAAAGTGATGGTGTGCGCTTTGATTAAATATAACAATTGTCTGAGCAAGGCGCCGATGCCCTCATTAGACAAAGTGCCACGCTGATTTTCCTTGTGTAAATAAATTATTCGATGCTGATGGGTGTGATGGACGATCGGTCCCGCCGCCGACTGATTAGTCGATTCCTTAACACCACCCACTACTGACTACTGGCTCCTGGATTCTGACTCCTGACTACCTATCGATATTCATAATACTGCGGACACTCCGGATTCTTATGCACCCCCCGGATCCGCGTCCGATACGTGATCATAAATTCGTGTGTACCGTTGGAGAAATTGTTCAGGTCCGAGCGGGTCCAGTCATAAGAATAGCCGAAGTGAAATTTCTCGCTCAGCTTCAGGTCGATGAAGGTGATCAACGCGTCACCCAGGCGGTAAGAGACGCCGGCGCTGAAAACGTCATAGAAAATAAAGGCGTTGTTGATATCCAAACTGAGCGGCTGGTTTTCCTGCGCGCGTACGAGGATGGAGGGATTGATCTTTACTTTGTTGAAGCGATCGAGCGGCAATACAACGCCGCTTCGGATGTAGTAATAGCGCGCTTCTTTGATCTGTCCCAGGATTCCCTCTACGGAGTTGGCGATCTTGTTATTGAGGATGAACGGCACGGAAAAGCCGACAAAGAAATTCTTCTTGCTGTAGTAAAGCCCTGCGCCGAAGTTGGGTTTCACTACGTTCAAGATGTTGTAGAACGAGGCGTCGCCTGTGGTTTGCAGGTCGAGCTTGCTGTAGTCGGCGCCTAACAGGTTAATGCCGGCCTGCAATCCCATCGACAATGTGGCGTCGTGAAAATGGATCTTGTAGGCGTAGCTGGCGTAGATGTGCTCGTTCTTGTAGCTACCGATCTCGTCGTGATTCACCAACAGACCGACCCCCACCTTATTTTTCATCAGGGCCGTGTGGCCGCTGATGCTATAGGTTTTCGGGGCGCCGGGAAAGTTGACCCATTGGTTGCGGTACATCGCCGTAAGATTCAACTGCACCTGGGCACCGGCATAGGCCGGGTTGATCACCAGTTCGTTGAAATAATACTGCGTGAACACCGGGTATTGTTGCCCATAGGACCACGTTACCATGGCCAACGCAATGATAAAAGTTAAAAAAGTTCTCTTGAGAGAGGTGCTCATGAGTTCAAAAAGTTAATTAACAAGTTCTAAATATCCAGCCATAGGCTTCGAGCCATCGCGTTTGTCAATGATATAGTAATAGGTTCCACCGGGCAGGTTCGTGCCCATCAGGCTGATGCCTTTGTTGGACTGGCCGTCGAAGAAGATCTGTGAGTTGTCATAGCCTTCTGCTTCGTACACCAGCGTGCCGGCGCGGTTGAAGATCTTCACCAGGTTGTTCTCGAAATTGTCGATACAGCCGATGTAGAAGATGTCGTTGGCACCATCGCCGTTCCGCGACACACCGTTGAAGGGACGGATGTCGGTTTTCACCGATACGTCTTTGGTGGTGGCGCATCCCAGTAACGAAGTCACTGTAACGGAATAGGTCCCTGCATCCACGTTCGTCACGATCGGGCCGGTCTGGAATACCGTGTTGCCTTGGGTCCATTCGATCTTGTCGATTTCCACCGTGTTGGTGATAAAGAGCGACAAGCTACCGTCAGGTACGGGTTGTGTGCCGTCTATCGGGGCCGTACAGTGGGTGGCGACAATGCTGAAATCAAATTCAGGATACACAGGCAGGGCAATGATCTCCTCGCTCACGAGCGGCGATTTACAGCCGGTGACGCGGCTGGTAGCCGTCGCCGAATAAATGCCAACGGCAAGGCTGTCATACTCGTCGCCCACAAAATCAGGTGAGGCTTTCTCTGCCTGACCGATGTACCAGTCGAAGATATACTCACTGACGTTTTTGTTTACCGAGACCGATAACGCTCCATTCTCTTCCCCCACAACACAACTGGTCACCTGCGACAAGATTTCGATCTGAGGCATAGGAATGGCCACTGGGCTGTAGTTGATCTCGATGGTGGCGGTGTTTGTACAGCCGGTTATTCTGTCTTTTGCCAATACGGTGTAGACTGTATTATCAGGAGCGATCTTCGCCTTCAAGCCATCGACTTGGGCACCTTGATAGAAGCCACCGGGCAGGGCCACGGGAGGAAGACCTTCGAACCAATAGAAGTCGTAGTTGACGAAATCACCGTTCACGGAAGCAGATGCCACCCCGTTCGGAATGGTCGGATCACAGTTCGTTACCGGCATTAATGCTTCAGCCGAAACCGGAGGGTATACACGCTCATCGTTGAACGGTACATCTGTGCCAATCATACAAAGCGGTTGGTTTGTTGCAGGGTCGGTGGTTGGATCAAGGTTGTAAGTTGCTACCACCGATATTGGTTTGTTCAGGTCGAGAACGGTCAACGTGATTTCCTTTTTATTAAGAATCGTCACATTGTCGACTGTCCAGTTAAAGGTGAAGTCGTTTTGATTGATGGCAAGCGGAACGCCGGTGACGTCATCGTAGCCGCCAAATGTCACAGCCGCCAGCGCCTTGGGGTTGTCTGCAACCGGGTCGAGCGCGATGCAATTTACAAGCGGCGTGGAAGAAGCATCGATGTAGATTGGATTCTTCGACGACTGAACTACGTAAGTATCCTGCGCGACACAATCTGTGCTGCTGTTGGTCGCCACGACATGATAACCTTTTGGGGCAAGGGAAGCCGACGTTATACCCGTTACTTCGTCCGTGTTGGAAATGACGCCCGCAACGCCGACCTCATACCATTCATAGCTGTAGCCTGTAGTGCTCGTGCCAGAAGCCAGCACCTTCAGGGAGCCCGTCGTGCGGCCCACGCAGTGGATCTCGTTTTGGAATGCAATCAACGTTACGTCCACCGTATTTTTGGTTTTATCGAGAATATCAAAACTGGCTGTTACATCGCAACTGCTGGCCACATCGGTGGCCATAACATAGTAGCTGCCCGCTGCCAAATTAACGCGGTCCCAATCATTCGGATCGACGTCCGGAACCACCGTGCCATTGTCCTGACGCCAATCGAAAGTGTAAGCGGCAAAAGGCGAGGTCACTGTGTTGGTGCCCGCTTGGATCCGTTGAAAAGCGGCTGTACCCTCAGCCTGGGGGGTGTTGCTTCCATTCGCAATACAATGCAACACATCCGTGGTAGTCAAGTCGCCATTGGCCATGTCCACCGATACCAGCATGGGCTTGTTGCCGACCGTAAAGGTTCGTGTGGTAGAGCAGCCGATGTTGGCAGGTGCTGAGGTATTGTATTTTACCGTTACGGTGTAATCACCCGGTACTAAGTTGGCGATGTCCTTGGTGAAGGCGCCATTGGACCAGTCATAGGTGTATTCCGAAGGCGTTCCCACCAGCCCGAGTGTGATGGCGCCGTTTCCGGTCAACGTGGTGCTGGTTTTGCAGAACGTGTTGGTCGAGGTATTGGCCGCGGTGAGGTCGCCGTCGATAACGGGATCGGTTGTCACTTGTTTCAATACAACCGTTCTAGCAGCACGGCAGCCTGCTGTGGCTCCTCCCTTGGCTACTGCCACTATGGTATACGCCTGCGGTCCGAGAGGCGTCGGGGGCGTTGCATATTGGTTGCTGGCGTCGCCCGCTAGAGTGGCTATGCCGGAACCGGATTTGGGATCGACACTGCCCGGATATAGGAATACGTCGTAGTTGGCCTGACCTCCAGTGAGGCCCACCAGTTCCACGACAGCTTCACCATTGATTTGGGTTGGATCGCAATTGGTTATGTCGGTTTGAGAAACGTAGTTAAGCTTGTGTGAGGCCACAAATTCCAGGTCAAACTGTTCCTCTTGCTTGCAGCCGTTGTCAAGGTTCGTTACCTGCACGGTATAGTTGCCTTGCGCGATGTTATCTTTTTTCGAAGACGTTGCTGTGTTGAAGATATCGGTCGTCAGTGGCGTACCGGTCGCCGTTCCACCGTCAAACCAAGCGAAGTCATACCCGTTGGTGTTGGCTGTGGAAACTCCCGCCTGTAAATACCCGGTGGGTGATGTACAGTCGGTGGGTTGCTTGAAGTCGGTCAATGCAATGGCGAAGGGAACGACGGTGTTCGCGACGGCGATGGTCCTGGCGGGTGTGGCGCATTTCCGGGTTTTGTGAATGGCCTTTACGGTGTAGGTTCCATCGGGGATACCCGATAAGAGGTTTGTTTTATTGGCCGGAAAGTCGGACGCCGCCTTTTCGGACGAGCCGTTATACCAGTAGAAATCATAATCGGAGGGCAGGTCGGGAGAAACGGTTTTTACTTCGATTCCACCGTTCGTGGGAACGCACTGCGAGTTGGCAATCGGGTCAATTACCAGCAACTTTACAGGCACTACGCCGTCGGCGATTAGCACGTGCTTGGCGGCCGTACAGCCGGAGGCCGTGTTTCTTACTTTTATGGTGTAATACCCAGAGGCCACGCCACTCAAAATGTTCTGCTTTGCGTTAGCGATGGGGTTCGCGGTGCTCTGACCGGTATACCATTGATATGTAAAGTCGGCGATATTACCCACAGGCGTTACCGAAGCCGCTCCGGTGAGTGCGGTCACGTCGCAGGAGATCTGATCTGCTGTGGCCGCGACGGTGATGCTTGGAGGCGTGGTCTGGATGATGCTCACGGTCTTGGGCGCCGATGCACACTTGGTTGAGTTCTTCGTGGCTACGACGGTGTAGGATCCCTGCGTCAGGTTGGTCCAGGTATCGCCGGTGAAATCGGGCGAGGGCTTTACTGCACTGCCAAGGTACCACGAAAATGTATACCCCGCTGTCACACCATCGGCCAACGCTGAGGCTTTGCCAGTGGTAGCGGCCGTACACAAGGCGTCTTGCTTGCTGGCGGCGACCACGGGCTTCACACTATTGTCGGGAAGATTATACGAATCGAATTGCTGGCAGCCCGTGGCTTTCTCGATCACCAACACCGAGTACGTAATGGCGACCAAACCGGCGATGTTATGGCTGTTTCCGATTTTTGGATCCGTCAAGACATCCGTGCCTTGATACCAGTCATAAGAGTATTTGTTGCTACCGGGATTAACGGGATTGCCACTGCCGTCTAGAACAACGGCGTCAAGGTGACCATTCGGGTTGTCCTTGCAATTGGTGAGGCCACTGATGAGGTCGATGCGAATGCTGAATTTGCTAGCGATATTATCTATGATTACCGGCACTGTGTCGGAACTACATTTGGCTGTTTTGTGAATAGCGTAAACCATATAATTTCCGCCCGGAATGCCGGTGTATTTGGCTCCCTTGTAATCAGCCGATGAGATCGGCTTGGCCGTGGTTCCAATGGACCAATAAAAATCATAGTCGGTGTCGTTCTCCACCCCGCCCGTCATCACGTACGCCCGGGCTGCACCGTTGTTGGGTGAGGTGGGGGAGCACGTAATGTTGTCTTGTACTTTGATGGCTGTAAGCTTCACCGGCTTTGGATTGATGGGCGCCTGAATAATATTGTTCCCATAATCGCACTCAATAAAATTGGTGTTGGGTAATTTTATCGGAGTGGGCACGGTCGTGCCACCGTCGTTCAAAACGATATAGAGTGTGAAGAAGGAACCGGGGCCGGTTACGCTCAGGTTCGTCAGCGTTTGTTCTGCGCCTACTGTAAGGTTGTTCAACGTCACCTTGGTGGTGCCCAACTTATTAGCGTTTGCCTTGGTCGGGTCGTTGTCATAGAAAGAGATCGGCACATCGCCGCTCAAACCGTTGTCGCCCTTGTTCTTGATCTTGAACGATACTGTAAAGGTCAACGACGGACACGTGGGCTGATCAACCGACAGCGAATTATCGACAAAGGCCAAATCGGGCGAAGCATATTTCGGACAACCCAGCGAGTTGAGGAAAGGCGATTGGTTGAGGAAGCTGTTCAGTGGCCGGTTCTTTCCGGTAGTACACACATTCTCCGAAAAAGCGAGATGGTGTTTCTGCTGAACCTTGGGAATCGTCAGGTTGTCGTTCACGTTCACGTTGAAGTAACCGTGCTGGTTCCATACCCGTCGCGCAGGCACCCAGGGCTCGCCACCCGAACGGAATACGCGCACCTGGGAGAACTCGGCCTGGTTAATATCACAGAAATTTTTGCGATCAGAATCCAAATAGTTAGGGTCGTTGGGATCGATGATACCCCCATTTTGAACGAAGTCGATCGTACGACAAGTCACACACAATTCAGTCGAACCGTCAGCATCTACGTCAGCCACCACGGGATATTCGCGGTTAGTACGCGACACACAGGGTTGCTGTGTAAAAACCGAGCCGTCGGTACCGTCAAGGATGTAGATGAATTTTTCATCGCGGTATACGATCTCGGATTTTCCGTCGCCATTAAAGTCAAAAAGCGTACAGCCTGTGTTTCCCGAGGTTTCTTCGAATACAGTTATTTTAGGCCACAGCGGAACCAGTTTGGTGGCGTTGGCTGGATCATCTTTCAAGGCATACAAATATTTGCCCGATACATAGGCCAGGTTGGGTTTTCCATCGCCGTCAAGATCGGCAATGTTCACGCGACCCGTGCCTTGGTGCCATCCGTTTTTATAATAGTCGGAAGTGGAGGGAGGACACGCTTGAATGGTTACGTTGCCGGCCATGGGATCGGAGTAGGTCTTCACCGTGCCCGTCACCAAGTCCCAGAAGAAGATGGTTGTGTTTCCGTTGTTGGTGTCTTTTCCAGAAGCAACTACGTCCAACGAGCCGTCGACGTTCACGTCGGCGACACTGGTAGCATCGATGTCAACCCTTTTGCCATAGTTGGTGATAACCATTTCCTGGTTTATCGTACCCGCTGCGATGTTGACGCTGAAGATAACGCCACCACAGACTAACTCGAGGTTGTCATCTTTTACAACATCGGTGGGTTTATGGGCGGTTTTGGTGGCGTCGCTCAACACGTCCACAGCCACAGGTCCACCGTTGAAGCTGGACCAACTTCCGCCTGGCGCTACTATGGCGGCCCCGGTTTGGGCATTGTAGATCGCGTTGCGGGCATAGATCTCTTCCTTTCCATCGCCGTTGAAGTCTGCGATCCCGATGGTACCAGGATCGCCTGGAAGTTTGGTTACCCAAAGTTGATTGAGGTTACAGTCAAAAGCATATAGACTCCAATCGGTACCGAGAATGAAGATTTCACCGCAGCCGCCGTTGCCATTGTTCAGGTTGGCGATGGCTATGTCTTCATAGGCAGGCGTAAAACTCACTGATAATTGTTTCTTGATTTTATTTACCCCCACTGTCGCTGGCGGCGTCACGGTAGCCTTACCGTCCAGAATAAATATCTTTTTCGAAAACTTGTTCACCGTCATCATCTCCGGCACTTTGTCGCCGTCGATGTCTCCTACTACGGCCCGTCCCAGGTGGTTAGCGGTACCGTCGGGCGAAGCCGATTCCAAGGACAGGGTAAATGCCGGGAATTGTGAAGGTTTCACTTCGCAAAGCAGGTCATTGCCCACATAGCCACCGGTGCAGACCACCTGGTTGGCACAATCCTTGTCGAAGCAGTCGATGAAACCGTCGCCGTCATCGTCCAGGCCATTGGCACAGATCTCCTGGGCGTGCGAAACTGTTGCGCATAAGCTTAAGCACAAGGCAAACAAATAGACGTACCTTTTCATAGGTTAGAAGAGTTATAACAAGCCAAATACTATTGCCGCTAAAGTGGCGGTTTACAATATGTGAATTTCAATTCAATCGATATCGTAACATTACGTGTAAGATTTTAGTAACGGTTCATCTAACCCGACCCCCTGACAAAAAAAGTACCAATCTCTCAAAACCGCATTTAAAGCCCATCCAAGACTATCTCAATAGGGTAATACTTCCCGATCTGGGCATACTTTCTTCCCCCTCGCAACGTATGATATAGTAGTAAACACCGTCGGGCAGCCGCTTTCCGTTGAAAGTGCCGTCCCAATTGTTCTGATAAGGTTTCGAATTATACACTTTCACACCCTTGTCATCGTAAATCGTGACCTCACACTGGGGGTATTCATCGATCTTTCCCACCATCCAAAAAGGACTGACAGCGTCACCGTTGGGGGAGAAAAAATTGCCCGGCAGGAGCTTATTTACGATGGCTTCACCCCTCACTTTCAACTGCACCGTGGCAGAGCCACTGCAACCGTTACCCCCCTTACCCGTCACGGTGTAGGTGGTGGAAGCAAGCGGTGTAGCTACCGGGTTGGCAATCGAGGGATCGGAAAGCGTTTCAGTCGGCGTCCAGCTAAAATCCAGCAGACCTTCGGCAGTTAACTGGGCGCTTGCCCCTTCATCTATTTCTTCCGGTGTTGCGGTGGCTGTAACGGTAGGGGCAGGCAGGCCACCGATGGCTTGCTCCGCTTTCAACTTACAGCCGTTGGTGGCTACCACGTCCACAGTATAATCGCCCGCCTCGTGCACGGTTATGGTGGCGCTGGTTTCCCCCGTACTCCATAAATACGAAGTGAACGTGTCGTTCACCCCCAGTACCAGGCTGGACTCGGGACATACATCAAATGTATTCTCTGCATTGGTAATAAAAAGGTCCGGTGCGGCGGTGATCGTGATGGGCTTGGAGGCCGACGCGGGGCAGGCATTGCCGGTGTAGGCCACGGTAAGCTTTACGGTGAATCCTGCGGCGGTGGTAAAAACGTGCTTGGGATTTTTGTCACTCGATGTTTTTGTGTCGCCAAAGTCCCAGGCATAGATAACCGGGGCTGCGGGATCGGACGTGGATTGATCCGTAAAACTCACTTCTTCGCCCTTGCAGGCTGAGGCCGGCAACGTGAAGTTGACAACCGGCGGCGCCACCACCGTTATGACGGCCGACGCAGATTGTGCCACCGGGCAACTGGGGTTGGCCGACGTGGCAGTATAATAATATTCACCACTCACGTTTTTGCTCAGTGTGGTGGAAGTAGCGCCGGGAAGCAGGCCCGCCGTTTTCTCATACCATTGAATGGTAAAATCCGTAGGCACAGTCACCGCGGGGTATACCGAAAGTGTCTTGGCGCTGGGAAGACAGATCAGGGCTGAGCCCGAATAGGACACTTTGAAATCCGGAATGTCCACGGCTTTCACTAAGATGGGATCAATGCGGGCCACGCACCCGCTGGCGGCCTTGGTGTTCAAGGTGTAGACGCCCGCATTTTGTAGCTGGAAGTTTGCTACTGGGGTGGGGTTAACCCCAGAACCCGTATAGTTTTCAGGACCGGTCCATTCATAGCTAAAGCCGGCACCAAGATCGTTGTTCACCACCAAGTTCATCGTGTTGCCGATGCACACCGGCCCATTGGACTGGGGATCAGGATTACCCGCAACGGCACTTGCCGAAATGGTGACCTTCACCACGTTGCTGGTTGTCTTACAACTTCCTCCCTCCGAAGTAGCGGTCACGCTGTAGTCGCCCGTGACGGTAGGAGAGAATTGATAAGTACCCGGCGTTGTCGTACTGGTAGTGGCATTGAGCCACTCGAATGTGGTAGCCCCACCGTTGGTGGAGGTCAGTGTGAGCGGGAAACCGGAGCACACATTCAAAGGACCCTCAGGAGTAACCTTCGGGATCATGCACGCATGGTTACGGAAGATCGACACTTTGGACGCCGGTATGTTCAGATTGTTGTCGTCGATGCTGGTGAAGGCAATGTCGGGTTTGCCATCGCCGTCTACGTCGCCAATCGCGACGTGGCGATTAATGTAGTCGGTGGCTTTGAGAAGTGTCGTAAAGGAAAGGTTACCCGGTGTGCTGGTATTGTTCAGAATGGTGAGCGATTTTTTCGTGATCGACGGGGCAACGATGTCCGCCTTTCCATCGCCATCCAGGTCACCGAAGTCGATGCCCCAGGGGTTGGTGTCGGTTAAGAAAGTTTTGAGCGATCCAAACGATAAAGTTCCTGAAGTACTGGTGTTCAGGAAGATCCCGAGGTTGGAAGAAGGCGAGAGTTGGGTAAACGCGATGTCCGATCTGCCATCGCCATCCAGGTCGCCGATCTTTAAGTTTTTCACCGTGTTTCCCACGGGTAGCGTAAGGGCGGGCGACATCGTCACCGCACCAGGCGCGCTGTTGTTTTGAATGACGTAGAGATCGGTGTTCGTAATAAATTGGTTGGTCACGATCTCCGGCAGAAAGTCGCCGTTGAGATCTTCTACCGCCAGACCGTCCGTGCTTTTCCAATCGGGTAGCGGGATCGTGATGGGGGTCGCGGAGAAAGAAAGCGTGGTGATGTTGGGTGTGGTGTTCACCAGCACGATCACACTATTGGTGGCCTGCGAGGTCAGGATCACTTCCGGTTTACCGTCCAGGTCCAGGTCGGCGATCTCGATGCGGTTGGGTGTTTTGCCGGTGAGGGGAATCTGGGTTTTTGCAAAGCTGATCGCTCCGGGCCCGATGCTGGTGTTGCGCAGGAAGAAAACATTGTCGCCGGTGCCTTTTTCGGTGGCCACGATGTCGGGCTTGCCGTCGCCATTCAGGTCGCCGCATTTCACCTGGAGGGAGCGGGTGCCCAGCGAGATGTTGAACGTACCGGACATGTTGAGCGAGCCGGGAGTGGAGGAGTTCGACAATACCAGCAGGAACGAGTTGTTGTCGCGCGCTGCGGCAATATCGGGTTTGCTGTCGCCGTCGAAGTCACACATGCAAAGGTCATAGAGACCTTGTGCTACGGGTACGCCCGCAGGGTAGTCCGTTTGCGAGCCGAAGTTAGCGGGGTCAATGCCCGCCGCGCCTCCAAACGACAAAAAGAAGGGTTCACGATAATAGCCGGTCAGACCAGTGACGCCGCTAAAGCGGGTTACGGAAATATCCTGATAGGTAGCGCCCGAGGGAACCTTGACTTCCAGCAGTTGATCAGTGGCCTGTAGGATCGCCGCCGGGGTGGCGCCAAAAAACACCACCAGTTTCGTGGCGTCGTTGCCAAAAAAGCTTCCTTTCAGCTGCACGATGTCGTCCATGCTGCCTTTCACTTTGCTGATATCCTTGATTTCCGGCCGCTGGGCAAAGGCGGCGGGCATGATCACGAGGAAGACGATCAGCAAACCAACGATTTTTGTAAACAAGCTAAGAACTCGCTTCATGGTGTCATAAATGCATTCTATCCTTTAAAATGTAACCCCGCGCCCATCCCAATCCTGCTATTTCGTCGTCACAATGAGCACACGGGCCTCTTTCAGTTTGGTATACGTCTTCAGGTTCCGCACTTCCTCGTGGGCCTCCGAGGCTTTTGTGGTTTCCAATACGTGCACATAATACTTTTTATCCGCAGGGTTGTAGAAGATCTCGGCGTTGAACTTGTCGCCGATGAGCTTGCGCTTATAGCCGTCGGCCGCCGTAAAGTCGTTGAACATCCGGATAACTACGTAGTATTTTTTCTTCGCTTCCTCGGTGGTCTGGTTGATGGCATTCGGATCTTCTGTCGATTCCTGGAAGCGCGCCGTGTGTTTCTCGTTGGGTGATTTCACCAGGGTCGAGCGCAGCACGGGGGCAACACGTTTGAACTTCTTAGGCTTGCCCAACTTCAAACCGAGAATGACCTCGTGGCTTCCTTGCGAAAATCCATTCTGCGGCTGGTTGCCCGGCTCGTAGGAATAGCCGATGAGAAAACGCGAGGTGTTGATGCCGAGGTTGCCCGTGAAGCCATAGGGTAGCTTGTATGAACCGCCGATCCAAAAGTGTTGCGAGAGGTTCAGCTTCCCCAGAAATTCAAACTGGCTGTTGCCAAATTTCGAATACTTATAGTTGAAATAAAACTCCAGGGGCGCAATGGCTTCTTGTGTTTTCACGCTGCGCTTCAGGCCGCCTTTGCTTTTGCTCACAATGCGGCTTTCCACCTTGCGTTTGTAATAGATGGAAACAAACACGTTGTCGGAAGGCGAAACGGTGGTGCTGTTAAAGCTGGCGTCGCTGTTGAACTTGGAGGGAAACATCTGCGGCAATGCGATCCCCACGTTGAGGCCGGAGCCCGAACGATAGAGGAGCCCGAAACCAGCCGCCGGTTGAAAATTATTGGCCAGGTAATTGGCAATGGCCGGATCGTTGGGGTCGCTCACCTTCGTCATGTCGATGGTGTTGGAAATGGCCCCGCCCGAAAGTCCCAAAAAGAGCCAGTTTTTTTGCCCCATGGGAATTCCATAGGCATAGGTTAGCGAGAAATCCGTGGTGTTCAGCAACCCTCTTTTGTAGGAGGATATTTTGCCGCCCACGCCTGCGCGCGATTCGTTCATCATGGAGGTGACCGAGAGGGCACCGATGGTGGGCGCACCCTCCACGTTGGTCCATTGTTGGCGGTAAAGGGCGTAAATCTGCGTGTATTCCGTCAAGGCTTCGGCTGGATTGTACAGAAAGGGATTGACGTAAAAACTGTTATAGACAGGGTAGTTTTGTGCGAATACAGAAGTACCGCACAAAAAGAGCAAGCCAAAACAACAGTTAAAAAAATTGCGCATTCACTTCTTTATATGGGCAGAGGCGTAAAAGTCACTCCAAAAAACGAACCGAGCATCCCATGCCAGCCAAAAAAATAGTTATTCATGCATCTCAACCGGCTTCCGTAAGCGGTCGATTCACCGTAAACTCACGAATATACAACGTTTTTTGCTTTTATTGACAGCCTATCTTCTTTAACTTATGGGCTTTGCATTATTTTTGTACTGATTTTTTTAACTACCTGAAATCCAAGTCTAAAGTGAAAGCTTTTTTTTCGAGTGCACTGTTGGTTCTTTTTTGTACGGTCCCTGTCTTTTCGCAGATCCTGGTAGGCCCCGAGATCGGGGGTAATTATTCCTGGACGTCATTTGGCGACAAAGACCTGAAGGATGTCTACAACGTGTCGCCTGTTTTCGGTTTTCACGCGGGCGGCCACCTGGCGTTCCTGGTGCGCAAGCGTTTTTTTCTCCATGCGTCCCTTTTGTATTCCACCAAAGGCAGAGTGCTGAAAGGCGACCCCAAAGGCGCTGATTTCGATGCTGAATTTAAAAATACTTCGAGGTACAACTATATTGACATGCCCATCAGCTACACGGTCGATTTCAAAGGCAAGATCGGTAAGGGAAAAGAGTTCAAATATTTTCTTGGCATTGGTCCCAACGTCAGCTATTGGCTCGGCGGTAAAGGCACGGTCTATAACAGCGAATTGAAAGAAAATAATTTTTCAGAACAGAAATACAAGATCGTATTCAACAAGGACCCCGCCACGCAGGGTTTGGATGAGATGAATGTGCAAAACCCGAATCGTTTACAACTTGGACTGAACCTGGTCGCCGGAGCGGTCTTTGAACCGGGATTGCGCCAGCGCCTCATGGTCACCATCCGCTATGAGTTGGGACACACTTACCTCGCAAAAAGCAACGGTACATTTACACAGACCTATTTTCAAGACCCGCTTCAATCGCGCAATCAAGGGTTCCGTATTTCTGTCGCGTACCTGTATGATTTGAAGACCGAAAACCGCAAGCGCGGCAAGAGCACGATCGACCGGAAAAACCCCGGCAAGATGAGAAAGCGCTAGTTAAAGGCGCTATTTAGAATTCGATCTTTTTCTGAGAGACATTTTTCTCATAGAGATACATCATGATGCCATCCTTCAAACCCACTTCGGGAACGAGAATAGACGATGCATTGGCCCACTCCATCACTTGAATGTAGATGCGGCTGGCGGGAATGATCACATCGGCGCGGTCGGGGTTCATCTGCAGTTTGTAGATGCGTTCCTCCAATGAAAAACCCTCGATCATGTCACGGATGTCTTTTACTTTTTGACGCGAGATGGTTTTGCCGGGCTTCATCTTGGCCAACTCGAAGATCTTGCTGATGTTACCCCCCGTACCTACGGCAGTCACCTTGCCAAACGATTTCTTGATGTGCTCCTTCACCCAGTGCTCCATGTCTTCCCACATCACCGGCGAGTCGTTGCGTTCCAGCACGCGCACCGAACCGATCTTGAACGAACGGGTCTTGATCTTTTTGCCTTTCACATAGAGGTTCAACTCCGTGCTACCACCGCCCACATCGATGTGCAGATACGTCTTCTCGGTGAGGAACGAATGTATGGCGCGGTTGATGAGCTCGGCCTCGCGGTTCCCGTCGATGATGTGGATCATCACGCCCAACTCGTTGGCCACCTGGTGCACAAGCTCAGCGCCATTCTCCGATTCGCGCATGGCCGACGTCGCACAAAACATATAATCGTCCACTTCGTATAAGTCCACCAGCAGCTTGAAGGCCGTCATCAGCTTCTTGAACTTGCCAATGCTCTTGTCGCTGATACGGCCGGTAGTGAACACGTCGTGACCAAGACGGAGCGGGAAGCGCACATACTCCAGCTTCTTGAAAAGCAGGGTGGGGGAACTGTCCAATACCGTGGATACCTGAAAACGGATGGCGTTGGAACCAATGTCGATGGCTGCTAGTTTCATTATCAGCTCAAAATTAAGCTATTGGCTTTTTATTTTAAGCACTTATTGTTTTTCTTTGCACTGCTTATCCAGAAAGACTGAGGGAACGGGCCCGAAGAAGTCTTAGCATCCTATTCCGAAATCGAAACCGGAATGTTGTGCTAAATCCCATTCCATCCGCCAGCTGGCAGATGGGAAAAGATAAGTAAACCCACTCCACGGGCTCTCTGGATAGCACAACAAACTATGAAGGAGGGCTTTATGAACATCGAAGACATTCTGAAAGAACGCATCATGGTCCTGGATGGCGCCATGGGCACCATGATCCAACGACACAAGCTGGAGGAGAAAGACTTTCGCAACGAACAGCTCAAGGATCACCCGCATCCCCTCAAGGGCAACAACGATTTGCTCAGCATCACGCGTCCCGACATCATCAAAGACATTCACCGCCAGTATTTTGAAGCGGGCTCCGATATCGTCGAAACCAATACCTTCGGCAGCACGTGGGTGGCCCAGGCTGACTATCACCTGGAATTCCTGGTCTATGAGATCAACTACCAGTCGGCCCGCATTGCCAAGGAAGTGGCGGTGGAGTTCACGCAAAAAGAACCACACAAGCCGCGCTTTGTGGCCGGCTCCATGGGCCCCACCACCAAGCTGGCGTCTATGTCGCCCGATGTGAACAACCCCGGCTACCGCGCCATCACCTTCGACCAACTGGCCGCTGCCTTCAAGGAACAAGCCAAAGGATTGATGGATGGCGGCGTGGACCTGTTGTTGCTGGAGACCATAACCGACACCCTCAACGTGAAGGCTGCGTTGTTTGCCATCCAGGAACTATTTGAAGAGATGGGCCGTAAGATCCCCGTCATGGTCTCCGGCACCATCACCGATGCCAGCGGCAGGATATTGTCGGGCCAAACGGCCGATGCTTTCCTCATCTCGGTATCGCACGTGCCCTTGCTCAGCATCGGGCTAAACTGCGCCATGGGGGCGGCCGCCTTGCGTCCTTACCTGCAGGTTTTGGATGAGAAAGCTCCTTTCTTCGTCAGCGCATATCCCAACGCAGGTCTGCCAAACGAGTTCGGGCACTATGACCAAACGCCCGAGGAGATGGCCGCCGAAGTGGAAGAATACCTCAAAGAAGGATTGGTGAACATCGTAGGCGGCTGCTGTGGCTCCACACCGGATCACATCCGCAGCATCGCCACCATCGCCGCGCGCTATACACCACGGAAAAAGGAAAGCCTGAAAGAGGCCAGCTAACCGGAAGATTTGATCAACAGAGATAGAACAATACGAATCCTTATACGAAACGCTGTAAAGCACAGCCCTTTTAAGACGCCACACAGGCCCACGAAATTTTAGAACATGTCTATGGATTATCAATTGAAGTTAAGTGGCCTGGAGGCCATCGAGATCACCCCCGAATCGAACTTCGTTAACATCGGCGAGCGTACCAACGTGACGGGCTCCGCGCGGTTCCTGAAACTTATCAAGGAAGACAAGTTTGATGAAGCGTTGGAAGTGGCCCTGGACCAGGTACGCGGCGGCGCACAAGTGATCGACGTGAACATGGACGAAGGCATGCTGGACTCACAGGCCGCCATGGTAAGGTATCTAAACCTCATGGCCTCGGAGCCCGAGATCTCGCGCGTGCCCGTCATGATCGACTCCTCGAAGTGGGAAGTGATCGAAGCCGGTCTCAAGTGCATTCAAGGCAAAGGCATTGTCAATTCCATCAGTATGAAGGCCGGCATCCCGGAATTTGTACGCCAGGCCAAGCTGGTGAAACGTTATGGCGCGGCCGTTGTCGTGATGGCCTTCGACGAAGACGGCCAGGCCGACACCTACGATCGAAGGATCACCATTTGCAAGCGCGCCTACGACATTTTGGTAAACGAAGTGGGCTTCCCGCCTCAAGACATCATCTTCGACCCCAACATTTTCCCGGTGGCCACCGGCATCGAAGAGCACCGGAACTATGCACTAGACTTTTTCAAGGCCACCAAGTGGATCCGCCAAAATCTTCCCCATGCCCACGTCAGTGGCGGGGTAAGTAACGTGTCGTTCAGTTTCCGGGGCAACCAGAAAGTGCGCGAGGCGATGCACTCGGCCTTCCTCTATCACGCCATCCAAAACGGTATGGATATGGGCATCGTGAACCCTACCATGCTCGAGATCTATAGCGACATCGACGCGAATTTGCTGGAGCGGGTAGAAGACGTGCTGCTGAACCGCCGCGAAGACGCCACCGAACGTCTCCTGGAATTTGCCGAAACCTTCAAGGGCGCCACCAAGGAAAAGAAAGCCGACGACGAATGGCGTTCAGGCACCGTGGAAGAACGCCTCACACACGCCCTCGTGAAAGGCATCATCGATTTTATCGATCAGGATACGGAAGAAGCACGCGTGAAATACGGGCGTCCGCTCTTTGTGATCGAAGGGCCGCTCATGTCGGGCATGAACGTGGTGGGCGACTTGTTTGGCGCGGGCAAAATGTTTTTGCCCCAGGTAGTGAAGAGCGCTCGGGTAATGAAAAAGTCAGTAGCCTATCTCACGCCGTTCCTCGAAGAAGAAAAAAGACTCAGCGGCACAACACACCAGGCCGCGGCAAAAATATTGATGGCCACCGTGAAGGGCGACGTCCACGACATCGGCAAGAACATTGTCGGGGTAGTGCTGGCCTGTAACAACTACGACGTGGTCGACCTCGGGGTGATGGTGCCACCGGAAAAGATCATCGAAGCGGCAAAGCGCGAGAAGGTCGACATCATCGGTCTCAGTGGCCTCATCACGCCATCGCTGGACGAAATGGTGCACGTGGCAAAAGAGATGCAACGCGAAAAATTTCTAATGCCCTTGCTGATAGGAGGGGCGACCACGTCGCGCATTCACACGGCCGTGAAGATCGATCCCGTTTACGATGGCCCCGTGGTGCACGTGCTCGACGCGTCGCGGTCCGTGCCCGTAGCCAGCGAACTCATCAGCACACAAACCCGCGAAAGCTCCAAGGCCCGCTTCAAACAAGAGTATGTCACGCTGCGCGCCGACCATGAGAAACGAAAAGAGGCCAAGAACTACATTCCCCTGGCCGAAGCCCGGAAGAACAAGTCCAACATCAATTGGGCGGAAGTGAAATACGTGAAGCCCACGTTCACCGGAAGAAAGGAGATCATCAACTATCCCCTGGAAGAGATCCGGAAGTATATCGATTGGACGCCCTTCTTCCAAACGTGGATGCTGGCCGGTCGTTACCCCGGTATTTTAAAGGACTCCGTCGTCGGCGTGGAGGCGCAAAAGCTCTTCAATGATGCCAACGCCATGTTGGACGATCTCATCAAAAATAAAACACTGCAGGCCAGCGGTGTCATTGCCATCTATCCGGCTGTGAACACCGGCGACGATGTTGATCTGTTTGAAGAGGGTCAGGACAAACCGTTTGCCACCTTCCACTTCCTGCGTCAGCAGAACAAGAAAGCGGCAAACCTTCCCAACTTCTGTCTCGCCGACTTCATTTCGCCCGAGCGCGGCAAAGACTACTTCGGTATGTTTGCCGTCACCGCAGGGTTGGGCTTGGATGAGTGGATCGCCCAACACAAGGCAGACCTCGACGATTATGCCGAGATCATGGCCAAAGCCCTTGCCGACCGCCTCGCCGAAGCTTTCGCCGAAGCGTTGCACGAAAACGTGAGAAAGGTACTGTGGGGCTATGCGTCGAACGAGCACCTTACGAATGAGCAATTGATCGACGAAGCCTACGAAGGCATCCGACCGGCACCAGGCTATCCTGCGTGTCCCGATCATACGGAGAAACGTCTGCTGTTCGATTTGCTGCAAGCCGAAAAAGTGGGCATCAACCTGACGGAATCCTATGCCATGTATCCCGGTGCGGCGGTGAGCGGTTTCTATTTTGCGAATCCGCATTCCAAATATTTTGGGTTGGGCAAGATCGAGAAAGACCAGGTGGAGGACTATGCCAAACGCAAGAACATGTCTGTAGAACAAATTGAAAAATGGCTGGCGCCTAACCTGAGCTACGACATTTAACGGTGGACGACAACAGAAAGAAACCTATCCACGCATCACCAAACATTAACCCTTTCTCCTAATTAACCCGCGATGAAAGTTACCGAACATCTTGCCAACGCAAACGGCAAAACCTTATTCACCATCGAAATTCTTCCCCCGCTGAAAGGCGAGAACATCAAGAATCTTTTCAAGAACATCGATCCGTTGATGGAGTTCAAGCCGCCGTTCATCGACGTGACGTATCATCGCGAGGAATATGTCTACAAGAAAAAAGAGAACGGCCTGTTGGAGAAACGCTCCACCCGCAAGCGTCCTGGCACGGTAGGCATATGCGCCGCCATACAAAACCACTATAAAGTCGACACCGTTCCCCACATCATCTGTGGAGGCTTCAGCCGCGAAGAGACCGAGAACGCGCTCATCGACCTCGACTTCCTGGACATCGACAACGTGCTCGTGCTCCAGGGCGATCCCATCAAGACCGAGTCCCGCTTCGTGCCCGACCCCGATGGCTACATGTATGCGTCGGAATTGCTGCAGCAAGTGGTGAAGATGAACCAGGGCATCTACCTCGACGACGAACTGCTGCATGCCGCACCCACCGACTTCTGCATCGGCGTGGCCGGTTATCCGGAAAAACACTACATGGCTCCCAACCTGAAGAACGACCTTCGGTACCTGAAACTGAAAGTCGATCTCGGCGCGAAATACGTTGTGACCCAAATGTTTTTCGACAACGAAAAATATTTTGCCTTTGTGGACAAGTGTCGCGAGGCAGGCATCAACGTGCCGATTATTCCCGGCATCAAGCCGCTCACCACGAAATCGCAGTTGAACATTCTCAGCAAAACCTTTCACATTGACATACCGGAAGCGTTGGCCGATGCGGTGGAAGATTGTAAAGACAACCAAGCCGTAAAAGAGGTGGGCATCGAGTGGACGGTGCAACAATCGAAGGAGTTGATGAAAAAAGGTGTGCCAACACTTCATTTTTACACGATGGGCAAATCTGACCCTATCTACAGGATAGCAAAAGAGCTATTTTAGCGTATCTTTGGCGCTTGTTTTTAGGAGGCTTTTACATGAAGACGATTCTGCCTTGCGCAATAGCCATCGCGCTCTTGCTAGCAGTCGGCCAGGCACACGCCCAGCCGCAGAAAATCGATTCCCTTCTAAAAGTACTCCCCCTGAATCCGGGGGGTGAAGCCCGCATCGACATTCTGAACAAGCTTGCGTTCTCCTACACGCAGCTGTCCGTTACCGAAGCCGAGAAATTTGTTTCGGAGGCCATACGCCTCGCACAAGCGCAGCGCTACGACAAAGGATTGGCCGAAGGCTACAAAATTCTCGGCAGCATTTTTTTCCAGCGTGGCGAGCACGAGAAGGCCATCGAATATTCCTATAGCGCGCTGAAGATCTACGATGCGTTAAAAGACAAGAGCGGGCAGTCGAAGGTGCTCAACAACATCGCCCTCATCTTTATGGCCCGCAAGGATTTTACGCGCGTCTATGAACTCACCATGCGCTCGCTCCGGCTCAAACGCGAGATCGGCGACAGCGCCGGCGTAGCCACGTCCACGTTGGCCCTCGGCGAATACTACACCAACGAAAAAAACTACGCCACCGCGCTGCGCTTCTGCAAGGAAGCTTTGCAACGCTACCAGGAAATGAAGGACGATTGGGGCACCAGCTACGCCCTGCTGCAGATTGGGAACGTCTATGCACGCCAGCGAAACTATCCCTTCGCCTCTGCCAACTATTACGACGCCATTCGCTATGCCGTAATGGCCCGCGACAACGCGCAATTGATCGCCGGCTACAAACAATTGGGACGGCTTTTCCTCACCTTGCAACAGTTCGATTCATCGTATGCCTATTTGCGCAAGGCCCTGCTGCTGGCCCGCAAAGCCGCCAGCAAGAGCAACGAGATGGAAACACAAAAGATCTTCGCCGACTACTTCACGGCCACCGGCCACCTCGACTCGGCCCTGCGCTACACCAACAGCGCCAATCAACTGGAACACGAGATCTTCGACGCACTCAAGTCCCAACAGATTTCATCCCTCCAGATGGTCTATGACTTCGAACACAAGGAACAAGAGTTGCTCTATCAGCGTCAGCAAATACGACGGCAATATGTGGCCATCATCGGCGTCAGCCTCATCCTCATCCTGTCCATCATCTTTGGCTTCAAGCTCTTCAATCTCAACAAGACCAACCGCCTGGCCAAGGAGAGCTTGCTAAAACTCAACGCCGACATCAATAAGATCAACGCCAACCTCGAGACCATGGTGCAGGAACGCACCGAAGAGATCAAACAACAAAACCAAAAGCTGATCGAATACGCCTTCTTCACCGCCCACGAAGTGAGAGGTCCCCTCGCGCGAATACTCGGACTGGTAGAATTGGCAAAACTAAAAGAACTCCACCACGACCGCGAAGAAATCCTCATGCGCCTCGAAAACGCCGCCAACGAACTGGACGACGTTATCCGCACCATCAACCGGAAATTGGAAAACAACCGAAAACTTTAACGCCGCATTTCCTTGCGCCTTGGTGCTTTTGGTTTAGAACATTGCCGGCAATCTCTCCATTATAATCGAAAAAAAACAATTGAAATGGCCACGAGAAGGGAAGCCATTTCAATTGTTTATGTTTAGCGCTTAAAACTAATTCACACCTACGCCGTTCCCATTGCGTGACAATTGAGCGATGCGTACGGTCCCCACCACGTTCGACTCGCGGTTTTTTATTTTATGACCGGTAGCCTTCTCCCAATTGTTGATCACCGTGAGGATATCGATGAGTGCGGCGCGTTGAGCCGGCGAGGCAGCGGGGCCTCCGTTGGTGGTCTGGCTTTCGATGACCGTTCGGATCCAGGTGTCGGGCGCCGTTAGCTCGAAGGAGCCGAATTCGATGTTTCGCAGAAGGGTAGCCGCGGACGGCGCCATATCGAATAGGGCTTGCGCCTTGCTGTGCGCCTCGATGCCCACCTTCTTGCCGATATTGACCAGCCGCTCGGAGGCGGTGTTGCCCTGGCATCCTAGAAAATTTACCAAAGGGCTGTTGTACGCAATGATAAAATAGAGCCACGACACGAAGCCCACCGATGCATATTCTTCTCTCGACAAGTTCATAAACCGGTAATTATTCAGTGTGAGGTTGCCAGCACTTCCGCGCCGTGAGAGCATCATTTCCCGGATTTTTGTAGCCAGGTCGATAATGCGCTGGTAGTCGGTCGAGTTTGCCCCGCTGGTGTTTTGCGCGTTGATGTAGGCCTGCCATAGTTCGCCCAGGAACTGTTCAAACAGCGGGATAAAGTCCTTGTTGGATGCCTTTGCTTTAAAATAGGGTGCAATGCCGCTGTCGAGGTTGTTGGTGTTTTCGAAGGCCAGGTCGATGCCAAACATTCTGAAATAGGCATTGCGGCGGGCCGATTCTGCATTGGGCCTGACGTTGCTGGTGATGTTCCGGTAACTGGTATTGGAGAGGGTTTTATAGAACAGATTTTCTGTGTTCATGATCCACTGCATGGCGTTTTGATGCATCACCACATCGGGGCTTGCCACACCCAGGGTTTCATCGTGCTGGTAGAGATAGATAAGCCTTTCGATAATTTGTGCGATGCGCGTGTTCTCGATCAGGTAGGCGTAAATGATATGATACGGCGGTGCATCATCGCGATTGAACACCTGAATCGTATTGCTGGCATCGACGGGGAAATTAATCGGTCCGTTCGTGATGTCAGACCAGTGCTTTTGAATGGCCTTGTCGATCACGATAGGATCTTCATAGAAAACAAAAGTTTCCTGGACCTCTAACGCATAGGAATTTGTATAAGGAATGGGAGGCAATGGGGTGGGTGGCACCGGTGGTGTGCTGTTCATTCCCGGTAAGCCCAGAGGAGGAGGCACAACGATGGCTGCAAAATCGCTGCGAATAGAAGGATATGAACGGTTAACCCTAACGCTTTCGGTGTTAGTGGTATAAATAAGGTGATCTATAAATTCCATACAGTCAGGATTTTTAATTTTTTAGTTGGTCGATTTTCTATTGTTGCCTTCCGGGTTGATGGTTACTTCTTCCTTTCTACTGAAGCCGTCGCAAGCCCGGTTGCTGCACCGGGCGCTCCGGTTGCTGGGGGAGTATACTTCTTTTCGGGTTTGATATAGTGACTGCGTGTTTGCTCATACGTCAGGTTTGCTTTGTCGTAAGCTGCGCAGTCGGAATGGTCTACACCCGAGCTTGAATTGTATCGCTCAAGCGATAGCGCTTTCAAGTATCGTTCCCGGAGACCGACGGCTTCTTCTTTACTTTTCAAGAGCAAGATCATCAGTTTGCCATCCCCCTTGCCCTTGGCGGCATTTATCTCTTTTTCGATGTCGGTTATGGATTGATTGACCAGGTTGATGTCATCCTCAAGTTCTTTCATTTTTGTGCTCATGGTGAATAGCTTTATGTTGTTATGCTTTTAATTTTCGCCGGTGGTTGTCCCCAGGTTCCTCATCCAGAGTTCAAGCCGCTTGTATTCCTCCTGCGGCGCTTCATCCATTGTGGCGATGCGATAGCCCGCCAACGCCAGCAACTTTAAACACTCCTGATGAATCCACGCGTGTGACTGCAGCATTGCGCCGGAAGTGGCTTGAAATTTCTCCAGTCGCTCTGGACTCACGTGAACCGGATTGACCAGATCAACCAATGACCGGCCGCCAAAAGCGTCATAGCGCGTAGTCAGGCAGATATCGACGACCCTAGGCAAGACGCGCTGGCAAGCCCGGATCATGCGGGTGGAGGTATAGTTATAACGATCGATGGGATAATCTTGCTTAAAGGCTTCCTCCAGCTCATCCCACGGTCCGCGGCCATAGAAGGTGCGACAACATTCGATGTTGAGGAGTACGCGCAGATAGGAGATGGGATGCGGGTCACCTTCGTGATAAGCAAAGACGCTTTCGGGCGATCCGGCCACCACATTGTGCAGGGAGGCTACGGCCCCATAGCCCGTGTGAACAAAGGCAAAATTGTCGGCAGCAATTTCACTGGCCCAACCGGCGTAGGCCGCGGCAACCAAGGGATTATAGGGATGAAGTTGTTGCTGCAATTGCGTGGCCAATGCGTTGTTCCAGTTCAATATGTGAGCAACCTGGTGCCCGGTTTCGTGTATCGTGGCCGTGGGGCGAAATAAATTGTGAAAGGTGATCTTGATCGCTGCCACGGGACTGATGCTGCCATCCCACAAACGCAGACCGCTCTTCAAAATGCTGGCGCCCAAACCCCGGTCGAGATACGTAAAGCAGGGCGGCACTTCTTTGCCGAGGACAGGCAGTATGCCCTCCATGCTCCGGGTGCAAAGAACATCGCACGCGCGAAGGAGGGTGGCAATGGCGTTGTTGGTCCGACTGTTGAGGGCGTCCGTAAAAAAGTGTACGGTGGTTTCGGTGTTGATGTATTGCTGGCGGAGGCTCAACAACGAACGGCGGAGGCGGTCGTGGTCGGCGTCGGTTTGAAGTTGCACCTCGAGTTGCTGGCCAAAACTCTTGATGCGGTCGATCGAGGCGGTCAGGCTTTGGATGATCAGGTTGCGCACGTCCCGGTTCACACCGTTCCAGGCCGCCGCCGAAGCTAGGTTTTCGAGACGGGCCAGGCGCGCGGCAGCCTGCATCCAATGACTGCATTGGTTTTTGATCTGATCGACGGCGTTTGTCTTTGTGGTCACCATCTTATATAAAGTTTTTGCCGGCCAGTATGGTCAGGGTTGGGGTGGGCAACGACGGCATGCTGATGCCACCCAGGTTGGTGATCGATCCTTCGCCCCGCAGCAGCGAGATCACGGCCCGGATCTGGGCCATACCCGCCACGTTCTTCCAGGTGATGCGCACCGTCACTCCATCGTCGGGTTGGGCCAGGGCGTCGCTGAATTCTTTGGCGCGTGTTTTGAAAAATGTTTTGACGCCTTCAAACGCCTTGCCCAACAGCCTTTGCGTGACCTTCTCAATGATCTTCTCCATGGCCATCTTCTTGAAGCCGCCGAGAAATTCCTCGCTGTCCGGCACATGACGCAAATACAATTCGGGCACAGCCTCATGCACAATTTTCACTTTCGACCGGATGTTTTTCAACAGGGCTTTGTTGAGTTTGCTCTTCAGCGCCTTGCGAAGCGATTCGGATGCGCCGATCCAATCCTGGCGGTTCAGTTTCTCTACCACGTCGTTGCTGCCGGCTTCGCTAAAGAAGAAGTTTAACACGACTTCTGATTTTACAAAATTGAATACCGCCTGTATGTCGCTGGAGCGCGCCGCTACCTGGGCTTCTCTCTGCACGCCAACCCCTGCACGGCGCAGGCGGCGATGGACTCTCGGTCGCCGCACGACGGCTCCGGGCATTTCCATGTAAAAGAAACGCTGGCCGATCGTGATCTTTTCCCGCGAGGTGGTAAACTCCGGCGCAACATCTTTGCCGATCCCCGGATCGTTCAACAATGCCGTGGCGGCTTGCACCGACAAGGGGTGAAGTTGCACGGCTGCGCTCTTGTCGGCCGTGCCTAAACCGGGTGCACGATCGTATAGGCTGATCTTGTTGAGGGTGGTGCCGGGTATGGCTTCATAGACGTGAACCCGCACGTTGATGGGCTGCGCCAGGTCCTGTCCCATGGTGTCTTTTACAAAATCTTTTAGCGACACATCGCCAAAAGTTTTTATCCCTTCGGCCAGTGCGGCGGTAAGTGTTACCGGATAAACGCGGGAGAACCGTTTGTGCGATTTGCGTCTGCGCCTCCGAGGCATCAGTACCCATACGCCGGGCTCGCGCGTGGGTTGTATTGATTTCCTGATGTAGGTGCCCGGAAAATTATTAGCGACGGCTTTGCTAAAGGCCGGCAACACATGCTCGGCCAGTTGATCGATGGCTTCCGAGTCGGACATGCCGTCCAATTGTTGGAGTATGCCTTCGTCTTCCGTGCCCAGGGTGCGGATGGTTTCCTCGACGGTGTTGGCAATGGCCTCGTAGGCAAGCGACTCGTTATTTTGGTCAGCTGTTTCGAAACCCAGGGCTTTAAAACCCAGATCAACGATGGAGGCCGACAACGGTTTGGCAATATTGGCCGGCACATATTTGCCAACCAGCTTGCCCAGCAGTCCGGCCAGAAAATTGATGACGCGCTTTCGTCCCACCAACGATAGCGCTACTTTGATGGCAGGATATAATGCGGGAAGAAATTGTTCCAAGGCGGGCTGAACGTCTTCGCCCCGGCGCAGTTGGTCAACAAATTGTTGGCGTGCTTCATCGAGGGAGGGTGCGTTTTCGTAGGCGGGATCTTCGTGCTCGCCTTCTTCAATATAGTCGTTCACAAATTGTTCGCTCTCCACTTCGTCGTTGGCGAACACCAGGTTGGCCATACGGAGATCGAATTCGTAGGAGAGTTGTTCAAAATCCTCGCCGGCAAACATTTCGTTGCTGTTGTTCAGCGCGCCGTCTTGCGTGGGGACTTCGAGTTTTAGAAATTTCTTGGCCAGGTCCCGGGCATAAGGCTGAAGGGGTTGTGGCAGCTTGCCAACGAGTGTATTCAGTACTTTGTTGAGCAACGGTTTGATAAGACCTTTCAGTTTGTTCAACGCCAGGTTTATCGGGTTGAGCTTGTTCACCAACTTTGCGCCCGCTTTTACGGCGCTCTTTACTTTATTGACCAGTCCGCCCAGAAATTGCTCCTGTGCGGGAGAGAGTTGTTCAGTGTATTCAAACTCCATCTCATTTACAAACCGCTCGATGTTTTCAGCCGACAGCCCCTCAAACTCACGCGACGACACGGCCTGGCTGGCACGGTCGATCACGGCATCGACTTCGCGAAGCAGGGGGGCGATGTATTCTGACGTGCGTTGCTTCAGGTACGGATAGTGATTGCCATGGGACCCCTCATAACTGAAACGGGCGATAACCGATTCTTCGATCTCTCCCGCCATGGCCATTAACGACTCTTTGAAATCTTCGTGATTCAATTCAGCCAACAGTTCCACAAAAGCTTCGGCTTTGGGTTGATTGAGCGAAATGGAGTCTTCGGCATTGTATGTGGCTGAGAACGGACTTTCGAACTCGGATGATGAAGAATAGAATTCCGGGGTTGGACTCGTTTCTTCGGGTCGTTCCATCAACAGGGATTCATCTGAGAAGGGCGTTTCGTAGTCTCCGGAAGATACAACGTAATCATTGGTACTTTTCATGATTTCACGTTTTGATGATTTGCTGGGATAAAATTGGCCGGATGCCTCACCGTTATCAATCACCCTTTAGGGTGAAATTCACCTTAAAGGGTGATTGAGGTTATGAGACCGCACATGGTAATTTTGATTCAGGAAAAAACAAAAGCCCTCAACTATGAACGACTATTCCATTGAAAATTATGAAACACCCTTTCGGGACATGCAGCTCCCGGGCGAGGAGGATGATAAAAATTTTGGAAGATACCGCACAGCCGAGCATACGGTCTATCCCGGAGAACAACACGAGTCGCAGGAAGCCCCTGGACACGATGAATTTGAACAAGACTTCTCCGACCATTTCACAAGCGACATGGAGGCCGATATGGGTTTGGATGAAGCGGCATACGACCAGGAATTTTTTGCCGATGAAATTCCGACGCTCTATCCCTATGAAAAAGGATACTCTCCGTATGCGCTACAAGCAAAAAAACAATGGAAACGCGGCACGAACGATTTGCGGCCGGAAGCCTGGCGTGGAAAGATCTTTGGGTTGGTGGTGCACACAACGGGAGGAAGTCTTCCCGGAAAGGCGGTAGGGAAAAATGTATACCCTACCATCGCCGCCATCGATACCTATTTTAATTCGTATGGCTGTCATTATATTAATGGGTGGAAAGGTATTGCAGGAGGAGATCTGGTGCAGGTGGCAAACGAAGACAAGCTGGCCTGGGGGGTGGGCTTTGGCGATCAATTGAAGTCGATCAAGGCGAAACGGTTTGAGGCCGATCTGCCCGCTATACTCGTTAAGCTCTGGAAGGCGCGCTGGCCGGGCTATACGGACCCCGTGGGATTGGCGCCCGTCACCAATGTGAACTTGTGCTACGTGCACATGGAATGCTTGCCGGTGGTTTACTATGTGAACAATAAGACCATTATCGACACACAACATCCGCCCATGCGCAAGGGGCTCCGGTTCACAAAAGCACAGCACGATTCCATTGCGGTAGTAGCTTACGATATCGCGATACGCAACAACTGGCCGATGGACACAAAATGGTGGCGAACGCCGCGGTTCCTGGGACACGAAGACCTGACGCCCATAAACCGCAAAGATCCCAATGGTGGCTGGGATCCGGGAGGACTTCGTGTGCAGCCTTATATCGATTGGGAGTATATCTACAGCCAGATCGAGCTTATTCACAGCAAAGGCGTTGGTGCGATATTGAGTTCGCCAATCGCGGTGGCGTCGGAAGTGGCCGGTGCCATCAAGACACACTCGGCATTATTTCAGGGAGTGGCCACGGGAACCCCGTCGACACCTCCTGCGCCCGATGTGCCGCCGAATGCACCTTTGCCTGTGCCCCAAACATCTTGGGGCGACGCGGTGCGATCGAACCGGTACTATGGCGATAAACTGGGATGGAGCAAGTACTCCTATCAGATCAACGATTTCCTGCTGCCGTATGTCGGTCTCCAAAATGTGAGTCTTTCCGAGGAGAAATTTGCAGAGGCGGTGTATTACTGGCAAAAGCAAAAAGGGTTTGCGGCAAAGGACTGCGATGGTATTATTGGCCCGAATACTTGGCGTGTGATGAGTGCGTTGATCCCCGGTGTAACCGCCACGCCACCCAAGCCAACTCCGACAACACCGGCAAACTGGGTCACCACGCTGACACCCCTGCTGGAAAAATACCGCGGCGACATTCCCCTGTACTTTCTTTTGGGCTGGATTTCCATTGAGTCCGGCGGCCGGATCGAAGTGACTACCCACCTCGACGAGCGTGGATATTTTCAGATCCACCCCGACGAATCGAAAATGTTGAAGATCGTCGATCACAAGCGACTTTCCACCGACCGGGAGTTCTCCATTCAAGGCGGCATTCAGTTGGTGAACTACTTGCGGAGAATATCGGAAGGTGTTGCCAATACTTTGGGCTTTCAAAAAGACTCGTCGCTCTACTGGCACGTGGTAAAGCTTCATCATTGGTTGCCGCTGGGTGTTAAATCTATCGTGCAGGAAATGGTGAGCCAATCGTTCAAGCCCACCAACTGGACGGCGTTCAGGGAGTTTGTGGTGGCCAATAGCGAGAAGATCAAACAAAGAATAAAGGCAGGCAACGCCAAACACCTGGTGTGGGATCCCATGCAAGGGATCAACAATGTAGAAAAGCTGTTCAAGGAAGCCAACCGCATCGTACCCCAATCGGTGACGAACGAAGTGCTTTCGGATGATGAATTGGAAGACTTCGATTTCTCTTCCGAAACATACTATGAGACCGATAAGGCGATGGACGAGTTTGAATCGGAGAGTTACTATTATCAGGGAGAAGACTATTAGAAACTAATCGGTATGGTCGAAGAACGCCTGGTTGTAATAACTGACCAGCGCGGCGGTGTTCTTTACGCCGATCTTTTTAAGAATGCTCTTCCGGTGCGAGCGCACGGTTTCGAAGCTGATGAATAGTCGTTCGGAGATGTCTTTATTGGTGAGCCCCTGCATGATGAGGCTCAACACTTCCACTTCGCGCGACGAGAGCTTTTCCTGGTACACGGAGGTCTCATACCGCACCTGTTTTCGCAGTTTGTGAAGGGCGAGTTGGGGGTCATCCAATTTGGCTTCGATGAAGATATCGGTGGAGAGTACGTGCGATTTGAGGGTGGTGAGCACTTCGGCGATCTTTTTAATCAGTTCAAGATCGTCGCAGCACGGCTTGCCCGAGAGGCAGAAGAAATCGACTTTCTCTACCAGGCGGTTCTCTTTGTCCAGGAAGTTTACAAAAAGGCGAATAGCCATCGTCGGGGGTACATAGGCACACCGTAACAATCTTTCATACCAACAACGAAAGAGAAGGGGCGTTCTCAGAAAGCGCACCGACTATTTCCCTTCGCTACTGTAGCTTACCTTCCGGCCGGTCAGAACACACCGTGTTGTGGCCGGAAGTGATTCTCTGCACATAAAACACAAAAGCTCATCGTTGACATAACACGCTGGAGACGTGACGATAAGTGTGAGATCGAAAGTAGGAAAAAGCGCATAGAACGCGGGACACATTTGTTGCAGATACAGGTAAATTTCGCTCACAGCGCCGAAAATCAGTGATTCTATAGTCGAGCGCTTCTCGTTTCCAAACCTCCCACCGCTCACCCGTGCTCGAAGCCACCTTCTCAAAGGCGGCAAAGAATAATTTCATGGCCTTTCAAACTGCAATCCCATTGCAGTGGGCCGCTCTAATTTGTGTCCCAAAGATCGTCGCGTACGGTCATTGATTCTTCACTTTTAAAAGCCGCACATTATGAAACTTCATTTGTTTGTCGTCATGGCCGTGGTCATTTCGTTGCCGGTGTATGCGCAATCCACCGCCTCCATTCCAACTTCGTCCCAAACGCCGGTCTTTGCGAAAGCGCAGGAGGCCGAAATCGGCATCGTATTCGCCGGCGATTCGAAAAATGACGAGTATCGCTTCAATGTCGACGGGATATTTGGGGAAACCTATAAAGACAGTCGCCCCATAAACGACTATTTTGGTCTGGGGACGGGTGATACCGCCACGTTGAAAAAGCGCGTGAAGGAAATCAAACTTTTTGTAAAAAGCCCTCCCTTTGGAAACAAGGCCGCTCACCTGGTGATTCCCGAAGGATTTGACCGCTTTCTTATCCTGACGAGGGACCGGACATTAAAAAATGGACAGTTCTTTGTGGCCAAGTGGTCGGATAAATTGCCGAGTGAAGACACAAATCCCTACGACCAATGGTTTAGTCGCGACAGCGCCATACATAAATTGCCCGCCCCAGTTGTCACTATAAAGTTCGGAGGCCGGGAGTTTACAGCGGACGGACTGAGGCCGGCGAACTATAACGCCGACAGTTTTTTGACGTTCTCCACACAATTGCTGAATCCGTCTGCTCTATCAAATTTACAATTGGAGTATGAAGCACTCGAGGTGAAGTTTCTGCATCACAACACCTCCCTTGTCCGCCGGCTCCGTTCCAAAGGAAAATTGGCTACGTTGCTATTCTGGCCGGCGGGTTTCAGAATGGAGGAAGGCTCCCTGATCGTGATCAATATGGCATACTCCTATAAACAAAATGGTAAAGTGGTCGACTCAGGACTGGTATCCAGGAGTGTAAAATTTTGAGCGCCCATCCACCATTTCTCTGTCCGCCATCGAACGTATTCGTTCGATTCCATACGCGTTAAGTTTTCTGATCCTCCAAAACAGCCCAAATAGGCCACCCCACAGGTGGCACTTTCATTGTGGCGTTGGTCTCAAACCTAATCGCGCCATGCTCAAAAACTACATCCTCACTACCCTCCGGAACATCTCCCGTCGCAAAGGCTTTTCCATCCTCAACGTGCTGGGCCTCTCCATTGGCCTGGCGGCAAGTTTGCTCATCATGCAATACGTGAAAGACGAATTCAGCTACGACGATTTTCACGCCAACAAAGAAAACATCTATCGCGTACAATACGACCGCTACCGCGACAACGAGCTCGTGTTGCAGTGCGCCACAACATTTCCGAAAGTGGCACCGGCACTGCTGGCGGACTATCCTGAAGTGCAAAAGGCCTGTCGCTTGTATTTGCGTTATGGCGGAGGAGTGATTCGCTATGACGACATCCAAATGAAAGAGGACAACCTCTTCACGGCCGATCAGAGCTTCTTCGATATTTTTTCCTATCCCTTGTTGAAAGGCGATCGTGCAACGGCGTTGAAGGAGCCCAACACGGCGGTGGTGGAGGAAGAAACCGCACGCAAATATTTCGGCGATGCCGATCCGCTCGGCAAGCGCATAAAGTTTGGCAACCGGGAAGAGTATGAGATCACCGGTGTGATCCGCTCGCCTGAAAATTCGCACCTCAAATTTTCATTCCTGCTTTCCTATCCCACGTTGGTGAAACTCTTCGGCAACGATGTGGAGCAAGCCTGGGGTTGGTACGATTTCTATACCTACATTCAATTGAGCCCTGGCGCAGACCCCAAAGCGCTTGAAGGCAAGTTCCCCGCGTTCATCAAAAAATACGGTGCAGAAGGAGACGACAAGAGAATCAAGTTTTCCCTCCAGCCCCTCACCGACATTCACCTGAACTCCGACCTCCTCCAGGAGGCTCGCGTCAATGGCAACGGCCGCTCGGTATATTTTCTCTCCATCATCGCCTTCTTCATCCTCGTCATCGCCTGGGTGAACTACATCAACCTGGCTACGGCGCGGGCTGTGGAGCGTGCGAAGGAAGTGGGCGTGCGCAAAGCGATTGGGGCGGGACGCGTGCAACTGATGGGGCAGTTCATCGCCGAGGCGTTGATCGTAAACTTCGGTGCGGTAGTCACGGCAGTGGCCTTGATGAGCGCCACCATTCCGTTGTTCAATGCCCTTTCGGGAAAAGTGTTGACGACGAGCATCCTGACCGATCCAACCTTGTGGTACACCGCCACGGTATTGTTCCTGGCGGGCTCGGCGTTGTCGGGATTGTATCCGGCCTTTGTGTTGTCGTCCTATCAACCGGCGCGCGTGTTGAAAGGATCCATGAAGGGAACACACGAAGGCTTGTTGCTGCGAAAGATGCTTGTGGTGATGCAGTTTGTTGCTTCGGTGGCATTGATCGCCGGAACGCTCATCGTATACCGTCAATTGCAGTTCATGCAAAATCGCGACCTGGGTGTGGACATCGACCAGGTGCTGGTCATCAACGCGCCAGGTGTGACCGATAGCAGCACCTATGTTTCGCAGCTTCGCTCGTTTAAGAGTGAAGTACAGCGTCACCCGAATGTACAGTCATTCACCGCTTCGTCGGAAGTGCCCGGCAACCTCATCTATTGGACCAACGGCGGCAAGCGCATCGGCGGCGACCAGGAGTTGCCGAGCATCGTCATGTATCGCATGGGCATCGACCCCGATTTTTTCAACACCTACAAAAATAAAGTACTCGCCGGCCGCGTCTTCTCCGAGGATTTCACAGCCGACACCAGCAACGTGATCCTCAACCGAAAGGCCATCGAAGTGCTGGGCTTCAACACGCCCGAAAATGCCGTGGGAGGTCAGGTCAGGATCGGCGGCGATACGCTCACGGTGGTGGGTGTGGTGGAGAACTATCACCAGGAAGGATTGAAAAGCAACTTTCGTCAAACCGCGTTCCACTTGTTGCCCGCAAACCATTCTTACTACAGCGTGAAGGTCGAAGCCAAAGACCTCGAACAAACGCTGGCCTACATCAGAGAAAAATACAACCAACAATTCCCTGAAAATCCCTTCGACTATTTCTTCCTCGACACCTTCTTTCAACGCCAATATCAAACCGACCGCCAGTTCGGCCAGGTCTTTGGTTTCTTTGCATTGCTGGCCATCTTCGTAGCCTCGCTGGGCTTGTTTGGTCTGGCATCGTTCACGGCCAGCCAACGCACCAAGGAGATCGGCATTCGCAAAGTGCTGGGCTCCACCGTACCCAATATTTTCCTGTTGCTGTCCAAAGATTTTCTAAAGCTGGTCATCATCGCCAACATCATCGCCATACCGTTGGTGGTATACTTCATGAATAAGTGGTTGCATACCTTTGCTTTCCGGATAGATATCAGCTATTGGATATTTCTGGTCTCGGCCGTGCTCACACTTTTCATTGCTTTGATCACGGTGAGCTTTCAGTCCATTCGCGCGGCTATGGCAAATCCGGTGAAGTCGCTGCGGTATGAATGAAATTGAAAATAGACATCACGATATAAGAAAGGGCGTCCGTTCGGGCGCCCTTTCTTCGTTAAAGGAGAAAATAGCATATTAATTTTGGAAATAATTTTAATCAAACTGCAATTGATTTGCAGCAGGTCATTATTTCTTGGATGGTCTGTTTGTTTAAAATTACTTCCTCTATTGTCGGCATCAGCTTTCAAGAGATCTCTTGCTGTTTATCGAATAGTGCCAACGTTTCGCCTTAACTTTAAAGCAAGAATAATCGATGCAAATAGATGAATGCGCTAACAAGAAACAATTTCTTGATGGATTGGCCATTGGCCTATGTTGGGATAACCAGAAACTGGCTCTCCGTCGATGAAGCCTTAAGGGAAATTTCGCCCGAGGAACTTGGTAAATTAAATAGCGAGAGGATTGCGTCCCTATACACCGCCAGCGAAAAATCGAAGGAGTCCTTTCTTGTCGTCATGAAAGAGATTGCAGCTATAAGTGACGATGCCCTTCGCGCGAGTCTTCGGATATGGGGTATAGCCTATCTTGACGACATCCTGAAATCCTTCAAAACAATTAGCAACAAATTAAAAGCCGTGGCAGATGTCTGGGCGATGGTTGACTATCCCGAAGAATGGAAACCCTTTATATACTATATGCCTGTTTCACCCGGAACAGATACCCGTATGGATCTTTTATATAAGAAGTGTACCGAGTTTTTAAAAACGGAAAGACTAAAACTTCGCGTGTGAATATTATACCAACCGTGTAGGAGCGGAGGCATGGGATAGGAGCCTGGAGGTGAAATCGAAAAGATACGCATGCACACGCGCACACCACTATCCTAATCATCGTTCGCTTATCGTGTCAGCTAAAAAGCTTCGGGCACACACTTCACACACCACCTCCTTCACACGTTTCCAGCGAGCACTCGTCGCAAATTTGTTGACGGGTGTAGCAATTACGGACAGTTCCGTTTACATTGGTTTCCGGTATGGAACTGGAACACGAGCGTGATATATGGGGTGACTTCAAGAAAGGCGACTGGCATGCATATACATTGCTCTATGACACGTACTATAAACGGCTGAATAATTATGGCTATAAATTCACCCGTGATGTGGCACTGATCGAAGATGCCATCCAGGATCTCTTTGTAAAACTATGGACCAACCGCGAAACGTTGGGGGAGCCCTCGTCAGTGAAGAATTATCTCTACAAAGCCCTTCGCCACGCTTTGTTTCGAAAGATCAAATCGCAACGCAAGTTCACTTTAGCGCCCGCGGAGAACTATGACTATACGTTCGAGCTGTCGTGGCATGACCACCTGGTGGTGGATGAAGACGAACGCGAATTGCAACGCATTATAAAAGAGGTCACCGGGAAGCTTCCCGCGCGGCAGCAGGAGATCGTATACATGCGCTTTTATGAAGGGCTCTCCTATGAAGAGATCGCCGAGATCATGTCCATCAACATCAATTCGGTGTACAAACTCTGGTATAAGACGGTCGACAATCTGAAAGACGCCTTGCGTCACCTGCTTTGCGTTTTGTTGGTCTATTGCGTTTCCAGGACCGGTACAGAAGGATAAGGTTTTCCAACCGGGCCATCCTCCCCACAATCCCCACTATTCGTTTTTTAGCCCCTCTGACAATGATTTTGTTAAAAATGACCCCCATGTTAAAAAATAATTAACATACGAGGGATAATCGCGGGGGGTGCAGGTATAATAGTACTGTAAAAGCAAATGCCGACACCATGCGCGTACAGGACTATTCTCATTATGCACTAACCGACTTCCTGGAAGACGACTTCTTTATCCGTTGGGTCATCGCCCCCGACACGCAGGCCAACATTTTCTGGGAAGCCTTCTTGTTGCATTATCCGGAGAAGAGAGAGGTCGTGAGCGAGGCGACGTCCATCATCGGTACGTACCGCAGGTTGGAGACGTTCACGAACGAGTCGCGCAAGGATGTCGTGTGGGATAAGATCCGTTCCGAGATTCAGCAAAACCACGTGCCCGCGCAAAAGCAGGCAACCGTCATTCCTATGTACATGAAGGCGGCCGCCGCGATCGTATTGCTGGCCGTGTTTGGCGGTGTGCTTTGGTTGATGAAAGATCACCGTAACCTGGTGACCACGGCACACAACGAGATCACCAAAGTGATCTTGCCCGATCATTCCGTGGTCATGCTCAACGGCAACTCCACACTGCGCTATGAAAGCGATTGGCCGGCAGACGAACCCCGCGAAGTGTGGATCGATGGAGAGGCTTTCTTCAAGGTGAAACACATCAACCGCGATACGCTTCACATCGACCCGGCGCATCGTTTCATTGTGCACAGCAACAACCTCGACATCGAAGTGTTGGGCACATCGTTCAACGTGCAACAGCGCGAAGAAAAGACAAACGTCACGCTGATCACCGGCAAGGTGAAAGTGCAATTCACCGGCACGCCCTCGGTACATGCGCCCGACGTGATCATGCTGCCCGGCGACTTTGTGGAGTATGGATCACAGAAATTATTAGCCCGTAAAAAATTATCGCATCCGCAGCGCGCCACCAGTTGGATGAAGCAGGAGCTTCTGTTCACCAACCCCGCGCTCAAAGATATTGTGAAGACCCTGCAAGAGGACTATGGCTACACCGTAGAGGTGAAAGATCCGGCCCTCCTGGAGTTGCGCATCGAAGGGGAGATCAGCGTTTCCAGTGTCGAGGAATTGCTGTCGACCGTGTCGGTGACATTGGGTATTCGTATTGAAGAGGACCATAAACACATTACTATGTCAAGAAGATAAATAATCGCAGCTTTTTCATCCAAACCTAACTAAACCTTATGAACAGATTCGACTACACTTCATTCCTGAAGCGGTGGCTGATGGTGCTCGTCCTCCTGAGCGCCCCCGTGCTACGCGGCCTGGGCCAGTACTATGCTTCAGCCGGCAACGCCATCCGCTCCGCGCAGGCCGCCGCCGGATCAAACCCCACCACGGAGTCAACCACCGTGTCGCTCAAAGACGCGCTGCATGACTTGAAGAAACGTTTCCATTTACGCTTTGCATACCGCGAGGGCCTGCTGGATGGCAAAACGGTTTCTGCCACCTGGCTTCACCAGGAGCAGGCTCCGGAAGTTATCCTCGAAAAAATGCTCGCCTCCTGCATGTTGGGATATAAACAGATCAACAAAAAACAATTCACCATCTTCTCTACCGCCACCACCGACCGTACCACCGGCAATGGGGTAACGAGTGGAACGCCTTCCGAAAACCTGGCAGCGACAGAAACCGCCGCACAGGAGCAGGCGGTTGCTACGGCCATCTCGGGAACCGTAACTTCCCAAGACGACGGCATGGCCCTCCCCGGCGTGAATGTGATCATTAAAGGAACAACAACCGGCACCACCACCGATGCGAACGGCCACTTCACGCTGAACGCACCCGACGAGGGCGCTATCCTCATCTTTTCATTCATCGGCTTCCAAACCACGGAGGTGCCGTTCAGTGCCGGTCAAACGGTGGTGGACGTGGTGCTGCCCGTGGAGCTGAAATCCCTTAGCGAAGTGGTGGTGACCGCCCTCGGTATCGAGAAGGAGCGGAGCGCGCTGGCCTATTCGGTAACGGAAGTGAAAGGCGAAGAATTTACACAAGCTCGTGAAAACAACGTAGCCAATGCACTCACCGGAAAGATCGCCGGCGTAAATGCTACGGGTCTTTCCACCGGCCCCGGCGGTTCAAGCCGCATCGTTATTCGCGGTAACGGATCGCTCACCGGCGCCAACCAACCGCTTTATGTAGTGAACGGTATGCCCATCGACAACACGACACCCGGTGGTAGTGCTACCACGAACGGTGGCGCGGGCAACGTGGACCGCGGTGATGGTATCGGCGGCATCAACCCCGACGACATCGAGTCCATCAGCGTGTTGAAAGGAGGAACGGCCGCCGCCCTCTACGGATCGCGTGCAGCCAACGGTGTAATTGTGATCACCACCAAGAAGGGCAGGGCCCAACGCGGTATCGGTGTGGAATACAATGGCACGTTCACGACCGAGCGAGTGTCGGTCTATCCCGACTGGCAATACGAATACGGCCAGGGCGACAATGGCGTGAAACCCATGACCCTGGCAGATGCCGTGACGACAGGCCGCCGTTCATTCGGAGCCAAGATCGACGGCACGGACTTCGTTGCCGTGGACGGCCTCACCCATCCCTACAATGCACAACGCAATAACGTCCGGAATTTTTATCAGACCGGAACATCGCTCACGAACACGCTGGCTTTCACCGGTGGGAGTGATGTGTTGAACTATCGTCTTTCGATGTCGGACCTGAACAGCCGCAGCATCTTGCCGAATTCTACGTACAACCGGAAGACCGCCAACCTCAGCATCAATTCGAAACTGGGCGAGCGCATCACGGTGGACGCTACCATTCAATACAACCTGGAGAAAGCGCACAACCGTCCCACGGCCGGTGATGCGTTGGGCAATCCCAACTGGACGCCCTACATGATGGCCAACACCGCCGACATCCGGTGGATCAAACCCGGCTATGATGCCAACGGAAACGAGATTGCGTGGAACGATGCGCCCATTGCTTCGAACGCCTACTTTGTGGCCAACAAGTACCAGGAAGACGACATAAAGAATCGTTTCATCGGCCAGGCCGCCGTATCCTATAAGATTTCAAGGAATCTTTCGCTGAAAGGCGTGGTGAGCCGTGACTTTTATAATTACAACTATAACTACATCGTCCCCAGTGGAACATTGTATGTGCCGCTCGGTCAGCTCAATAATTACAAGACCGATGTGGCCGAGACCAACGGCATGCTGTCGCTGAACTACAACGCCCAGATCAAGGACTTCAGCATCACCGCCTTTGTGGCCGGCAATCAGCGTCGCTATGACTACAAGCAGTTGAACATTGCGGGAAGCAACTTCACCATTCCCTACTTCTACAGCACGACGAACCTCGCGACGCAATCCACCACACCTTTGACGCAACGCACGGGCATCAACTCCATCTTTGGTTCTGCCGACTTTGGTTACAAAGACATGGCGTTTATTACCGTAACGGGCCGCCAGGATTGGTTCTCCACGCTGAGTCCGAAAAACAATACCATCTTCTATCCTTCGATCGGTGGAAGCTTCGTGTTGTCGGAAGCGTTGAACATGCCGAACACCATCGACTTTGCCAAGGTGCGTGCATCGTGGGCGCAGGTGGGCGGTGCAACGCCTGACCCGTATGCGATCAACCTCACCTATAGCATGGTGCCCAGCTCGGGCCAACCCCTGCAGAACGTGACGATGGACCCGACCACGCAAACCAACATCATCACCAACCCCAACCTGAAGCCACTCACCTCGACCACCTATGAGGCGGGCTTTGAATTGCAGTTCTTCCGCAACCGCATTGGATTGGACGTGACGTATTACGACCGCAAAACAACGGACGACATCGTGAAGACCGCCATCACGCCTACATCGGGATATAACAGCGTGATCCTGAACGTAGGGGAGCTGAGCAACAAGGGCATCGAGGTACTGCTCACCGGCTCGCCTGTCAAAAACACGGGCTTCACCTGGAACGTGAGCTACAACGTGGCCTACAACAAGAACAAGGTGGTGCGTCTGGCCGACGGCCTGGATCAAATCCAGATGGCTTCTTCGGTGAATGGCTGGGCCTACATCAATAACATTGTTGGACAGCCCTTCGGAACTATTGTGGGCACTCGCACACAAACGGATGCTAACGGCAACATCGTCTTCAACAAGACTTCCGGTCTTCCGGTAGCCACAGGGTTGCAGAACCTGGGACAAGGCGTGCCGCCGCTCACCATGGGTCTTACCAACGAGTTCCGCTACAAGAACTTTTCGCTGAACATTTTGATCGATGGCAAATACGGCAACAAGATCTTCTCCCTCATGGAAGTGTATGCCACGCGCTTGGGCAAAATGAAGAGCACACTGCCGGGTCGTGAAAACGGGCTCGACGTGTCGGGCGTAGACCAGGAAGGCAACCCGTACTCGCGCACGGTTCCGGTGACGGGCCTGCGGGTGTATTACGATAACTACAAGATCTACTCCGACAAGTTTATCCACGATGGCAGCTTTGTGAAACTCCGCCAGATCATCTTCAGCTACAACATCCCGGTGAAGAACCTGAAAGTGTTGAAGCTGCAGTCGGCCAGCATCTCGTTTGTGGCGCGCAACCTGCTGACGCTTTATAAGAGCACCGACAACTTCGATCCCGAGCAAGGCTATACCAACAGCTCCGCCCAAGGTTTCGAATCGTTCGGTTTGCCGCGCACCCGCAGCTATGGTATGAACCTGATGCTAAAATTCTAAGCATACATTAAAGCGAAACGAAAATGAAAAAATATAATCACCCCCTTTCTTTTGGCAGTCTGCTGCTGGCCGCCTGCCTGGTTTGCTCCTCGTGCGACAAGGGATTTGAAGAAATGAACACCAACCCCGACGCATCCCCCGCGGTGACGCCCGGGTACATGTTCACCAAGGCGCAGTACGACGGAGCCTCCGACTTGCTCGTCCTGCTCATGGGCACCATGCAATACACCACCAGCTACAACGACGTGGCCGGCTTTGGATCCAAGTATGTGACCAGTCAGAATACGCAAGCCTATGGTTTGTTCACGACCGCCTATCCGAAAGAGATCAACGAGATCGGCGAAGTGATCCGCGCGGTTCAGGACGATCCCACCAAGGTGAACTTGCTGTCCGCTGCCCGCGTGTGGCGCGTCTATTGTTTTAGCCGACTCACCGACATGTACGGTGACATTCCGTATTCCGAAGCCGCCCTCGGCTATGTGAACTCCGTCTACAAACCCAAATACGATGCGCAGGAGTCCATCTATGCCGATATGCTGAAGGAGCTGGACGAAGCCGGGTCCAGCTTCGACGCTTCCAAGCCCAATTTCGGTAACGCCGACCTCTTGTATAACGGCGACGTTACGAAGTGGAAGAAGTTCACCTATTCACTCATGCTCCGCCTGGCGATGCGCACGACCAAGGTCCCCAACGCCGGTGCAGAACAGTGGGCGAAGAAAGCGATCGCCGCCGGTGTGATCCGCGACGATGCCGATGTCGCCGACATCAGCTACCTCAACACGGGCCAGGTGATCAACCAAAATCCGCTGTCCTACAACCTGCTGAACTCCGACTACATCCGCGCCGACGGCGTGAGCAACACCGAAGGAGGAAAGTATCAGGAGTCGTTCATCAATTTCCTGAAGACCAACAACGACCCACGCCTGCCGGTGTTGTCGATCGTGTATGTGAACAAATTGCCCGACACCACGGTGGCGGTACAGAAAGGCATGCCGGCCACTTTCAGCGCCAAGCCCGCCGATTTTGTGACCTACTCCGAACCCAACCCCAAGACCATCCTGAAACTGGATGCCCCCCTGGCCATTCTCACCAACGTGGAAACCAGTTTTCTCTTAGCCGAGGCCGCGCTGAAAGGATGGTATGCTACCGAAACGGCCAGCGATCTCTATAGCAACGGCATCCGCGCCGCCATGCGTCAGTGGGCCTTGTTTGGTGCAGGGGGTGTCATCCCCGACGCTAAGATTGAAAAATATGTGAGCGATCACGCCCTCAACACGGCGGGAACCGACGACGAGCAGATGGAACAGATCTATACGCAATTCTGGGTGGGTGTTTTCCCCAACGCTGTGGAAGTGTTCAGCACCTATCGCCGCACGGGCTACCCGGCGCTGATCCCGAACAACTACGCAGGCAACGCCACCGGTGGGCAGATCTTTCGCCGCATGCTCTATCCGAACACCGAACAGAACCTTAACGCACAAAACTACAACGATGCATTGACTCGCCAGGGTAAAGACGATTTCATGACACGGATGTGGTGGGATGCGCAATGAAACGGTTAGTGAAACATGGTTAGCTTTTAGTTTGGTTTAAATTTCATAGTTAGTTAGCCCCGCGGCTTCCTTATCTCACAAGGAAGCGCGGGGATTTTTTTTGGCTTGCTTGCTGTGGGAAAAGTTGGTTAAATTCACCCCCTGTGGCCCCCCCTACAAATCAAAATCACACCTATGCCAGCCATCCTCGAAGTAACCAACCTCACGAAGACCTACCCAAACGGGGTGAATGCCGTGAAAGGCATTTCCTTTTCGGTGAACAAAGGCGAAGTATTTGGAATTCTCGGTCCCAACGGCGCCGGCAAAACCACCACCCTCGAGATGATCGAGGGCCTGCGCCCCATCACGTCGGGCACGGTTTTGCTCGACGGCATTAAGACCGAAGAACAACCTTACCTGATCAAACAGCGCATCGGCATCCAGCTTCAGTCGTCGGCATTCTTTCAGAACCTGAAGCTCACGGAACTGCTGCAAATGTTTGCCGACCTCTATGGGGCCAAGATCGACACCGCCCAACTGCTGGCCGACGTGGGCCTGCAAGACAAGGCCGGCTTCCTGGTCAAGAATCTTTCCGGCGGCCAGAAGCAACGGTTTTCCATCGCCACCACCCTGGTGAACAAACCTGTGATGATCTTCCTCGACGAGCCCACCACCGGCCTCGATCCACAGGCGCGAAGAAACCTGTGGGAACTGATTGCCCAAATCAAAAACCGCGGGACCACCGTCATCCTCACGACCCACTACATGGAAGAAGCCTCCTTCCTCTGCAACCGGGTGGCCATCATGGACGACGGAAGGATCGTCGCCCTCGACACGCCCGATCAACTCATCAAGCAACTGCTGGCCAAAGGCTTCGTGCCCCACACCGAAGTTCCCCCCGCCACACTGGAAGACGTATTCATCGACCTCACCGGCAAAACCCTCCGCGACTAACATGAACCAGAACACCCGCTCATTCCTGGCCCTGACAAAAGCCTCCCTGAAAATGTATTATCGCAACAAAGGGGCGATCATTTTCACGTTGCTCATCCCCGTAGCCTTGTTGTCGATGTTTGGCTTTCTGTCTTCCGGCCGCGGTCCGCGCATCCAGGTGGGCCTCACCAACAAGGCTACCACCGAAATGGCACAACAATTTGTAGCGGCGCTCAAAAGCGTCGAAGCCTTCAACATACGCGAGGCCACCGAAACCGACGCCGCTACGGAACTCGGCAAAGGCGACATCGATCTCCAGGTGATCATTCCAGAAAACTTTGGCAAGACCGAAGAAGGTAAACCCACAGCCAGCACCATCCAGACCCGTTTCAACAAAGGCAAACCCCAAAGCGGTCACATGGCCAACATGGTGATCGTCCAGATCGTGACCGGCCTCGACAAGAAGGTGACCAACGCACCCACCGTGCTCGACGTGAAGAGCGAGGGCGTGGCCGTGAACAACCTCGGCTATTTTGATTTCATCCTCCCCGGCATCTTGTCCATGAGCATCATGCAGCTGGGCATCTTTGGTGTCGCGTTCAGCTTTGTGGCCATGAAGGCCAGCGGCGCGCTGCGCAGGATCCAGGCCACACCGGTGAAGCCGGTTTACTTTGTGTTTGCACAGGCCACGGTCAGGCTGTTGGTCACCTTGTCGACGGCTGTTATCTTATTGGTTTTTGGAACCTACTTTTTCGGGTTTCACATGATGGGCAGCTATGTGAATTTTTTTCTGGTCTGCATCTTCGGCATCCTGATCTTTCTGGGAATCGGTTTTGCCATCGCCGGCTGGGCCCGCGACGAAACCCAGGTCGCCCCGGTGGCCAACCTAATCCAACTCCCGTTGCTGTTGCTGTCGGGGATATTCTTCTCGCGCGATGGGTTTCCCACCTGGCTTAAAACCATCACCGACTATTCGCCACTCACGTATGTCAGTCATGCCCTTCGCAAAATAGCAAATGAAGGCGCGGGGTTGACTGAACTTCCCATGGATATGATTGGTATGGGCGTGTGGTTGATAATCGTGTATGCTGTGGCGGTGAAGTTGTTTCGGTGGGAGTGAGGCTGTGGCGGCCCCCCTCAGAGGCTTCGGGGCCGGGCTTTCCGTTTCAAGTCCGTCCGCGCTTGAGCCAACGCACTTCGGGCTTTCCACTACAATCCCTGGCCGGGTGTCCTCTTATAAACTCTTGAGATGATTCGAGCGGTGATTTATCTTTTCAATCTGCTGCTGATAGCAGTTATTATCCAAAGGGTAATTGCCATTGACAATGACAAAGCCCACCTTATCTTTTTATTTTATTACCCTGCGCTATTGTTGCTTAATTTATTGATCGGCGTTGTTTTAAAAATAGCAAAACGGGAGAGCTACCGGGATTTCTGGCAACTTTGTATTTGGATGGGGTGTTTGTTTATTCCGACATATCTTATTTTGATTTCGCTATAATTGCGATAACGCCTGCACTATGGGTATTTATCTCGAAAATTCTCAGCTCATAACCTATCTAAGATTAGGAAAAAGAATTGAGCAATGGCTTGGAACAACAAAGGAACAGGAGGAAACGATTATCAAATGGTTATCAATTGAGTTACAAAAAGATGGATCCTACGGGGTTACGTATCTTGAGGTATTCGATGAGGGAAACGAAGATTTCCTGGATATTTATGAGTTTAGCGCGCCTGATCCTGATTTGGAATTTGGAGAAAGTGATTCCTTTGCAACCTGCGAAGAGGCTTTGGAGTTTTCCCGTCAAAAATACGGTTGCCGTGATGACAAATTTGTAACCGCGGGACAAATTCAAGAAGAATATCGACTATATCTATTGTCGCGAAATGAATAACAAAGTCATAGGTAGAAATTCAGGCAAAGCAAATACGATTTATTCATCGCTTCTACGGTGACGATTCATAAGTAAAGTAATTTGACGTTGCTGCCTCACCCGCTAGACACCCTGACCTCCTTCTTGCTTTCCCGACGCCCGCAACCATCGCTTCAACTCCTCGTGTTCCGCGGGCGCCAGGTAAGCAAATGTCTTTTTATACTCCTTCCTGAAAAGCCTTCTGCTGAAACTCATTTTCTCCAGGATAATCTTGCAATACTCCAACATACTTTTCTTCAGGTCCTTCCTCCTCATGCTTTTTTCAATTTATCCGAAAACTGTTTTCTTATGTCAAATTTTCCTGTGGAGCACACGCACCTATCGTTTAATCCAGCCATCATCTCCAGCAAACTTTTCCAGATCTGACGGTTGCAAAACCAACTCCGGTATGGGCCGGTAGGCGGGATCTTGTTTCAAGGCCTCAGAGACCCTCCGGTTTGATGCGTTTGCAGCTTTCATTTGCGTGGTGTCCGACGGCATGTAGTACACAATCCTTTCAACATCAACCATGTAAAGCAGCGCCAGGCACATGGGGCATGGTTTGCTGCTCGTGTAGAGCACACTTCCTTCCAGTGTTGTGGCGCCCGAATAGTTACACGCCGCTTTCACGGCTTCCATTTCCCCGTGTGCCGAGGGATCGATGAGTTGTGCCGACCTGTCGCGCCCTTCGCCAATAACCTTCCCGTCTTTCACCACCAGGCTTGTTGGAGGCGCGTCATTTGCTGCATCCGTGAACGCAGCACTCATGTTCAAAACCTTTTTCATAAAAGCATAGTCCTCTGCGGTGGCGTTGGCTTTCAATTTTGCCATGCGCTGTTGCCGTCGCCTTTGCTGCTCCATCCGACTCGCTGCGTTGTGGTTGACATACGCACCCATAATAAGCAACGTCAGGAGCAAAAGAAATTTCGGTAGCGTCGTCATAACCAGACGTCACCCACCGATTCCGGTTGATAGGTAACTTTTAAGATTTGGAAATTCCCATGTCCGCCCGGCACCTTCCACGACACAATATCACCGGCCTGCATGCCCAGCAATGCTGTGCCGATGCTGGAAAATACAGAGACTTTCCGCGCGCGATGGTCGGCGTCCTGGGGGTAGGTGATGGTGAGCTCAGCTTCGCGCCGGTTTGAAAGATCTTTCAGCAGCACCCTGGAGTTCATGGTGACAACGTTTTCCGGAATCTGTTCCGGCAACACACGTTCAGCATCCCTGAGCGCGCGAAACAATTGCGCTATTACCTCGGGCATCTTGTTGGTTTCGGTTGAGAAGCCAATCAATCCGGTGAGTCGCTGATAATCATTATCGGTAACCATAATTTTCTTTTCCATGACCATTCGATTTAAATACACCGTTGCAGTATCCATGCCAGACAAACACACCTCTGGCGCCTCCCTTTCCGTGGTGCCGGCGAGCCAGGCCGGCCAAAAACTACTCACTGGGGAGAATCTCTCCACCTGCGGTCTGCATCGGAAATGGAACGATTTGCTGCATTTAATCCTTCAGTCTTTATACCTTTAATGCATCGAATCCCCAAACTGAAAGATGAATACTACTGACATAAAACTGAAAGAAAGGGTCAAAGAGCTGAAATGTCTTTACGACTTATCCAAAATCGCATGGGAGGCCGATAACGATCTGAATGCTATCCTCACCAAGACACTCGCCATTCTTCCGCAGGCCATGCAGTATCCCGACGTAGCCGAAGTCTGCATTGTCGCAAACAAAGTAAACTACGCCACCAAAGGATTTTCAAAATGTCGCCGTCCGATGACGACGACGCTCGGAATGGGTAAAAAGAAATACGGAACGATACAGATCGGATACCGGGCTCCCTTAAAAAGCCACCCGGCAAAATATGCCTTCCTCGCCGAGGAAAAGAACCTGGTCAGGATCGTGGCGCGGGAATTGTCGCTGTTCATTAAACGGGCCTCTATCGAGGAGGAAAAGCAGAAATTGGAGATGCAACTGCAGCACTCCGAGCGGCTCGCTTTTGTTGGGGAGCTGTCGGCCGGTATTGCGCACGAATTGAACGAGCCCCTGGGAAGGATATTGGGGTTTGCCCAATTGATAAAAAAGACCGGGGCCTTGGATGAACAAAATGAAAGCGACATCGAACGGATCATCAAGGCTTCGCTCTATACGCGCGAGATCATCAAGAAGCTGATGATCTTCTCCCGGCAGATGCCGCGCCAGATCAATAGCGTGAACCTCAATACAATCGTGTCCAATATTCTTTACTTTATCGATATCCGTTTTCAAAGCCGGGGGATAAAAATTGTGGAGAAGCTTGATCCCCACCTTCCGCTGATCCAAGCCGATGAGGTGCAGATGAGCCAGGTGCTGGTCAACCTCATCACGAATGCGATTCATGCCATGACGCGCGGCGGCCAGCTCACGGTGACGACCGAACGCAAAACGAACCAGGTTAGCCTGACCGTCAAGGATACGGGCACCGGGATGTCGCCGGAGGTCAGAAAGAAGATCTTTGAACCCTTCTACTCCACCAAGCCGGTGGGGCAAGGCACCGGCTTGGGGCTTTCCGTGGTGCTGGGGATCGTGGAGGATCACAAGGGAAAAATACTCGTGAGCAGCACGGCCGGCAAAGGTTCAAAATTTCAGGTGTTGCTTCCGCTAAAACAGAATGGTAAATGACATGAAGAAAGAAGAATTTGTTGCGATCAACGTATTGGTGGTGGATGATTCACCGGAAAGTGTGGAACTCATCAAACGCAACCTGCAGTCGAAGGGCTATGCCATCTATACGGCGCACAATGTTCAATCGGCCATCAAGCTTTTGGGAAGCGTGGCGTTTGACCTGTTGATCACCGATCTGCAAATGCCGGGAGGAAATGGAATCGAATTGGTGCGCCATACGTCGGAAAATTACAAAGGCATCGGCATTCTTGTGATCACGGGTTTCCCCTCCATTCAGGGAGCAGTTGAATCCATCAAGATCGGCGCGGAAGAATACCTCGTGAAGTCGTTTACCGACGAGGAATTGTTTACAGCCGTGGAAAGGGTTTTGCACAAGATGCACAAGCAAGCCAGGGCATCCTCCAAACCGGCGATGCAAAACTTCGGGATCATCGGACATTCCGAGGGGATGAAGAAAGTTTATAACACCATCAACAAGGCTAAACCCACGCGTGCCACCGTCCTGATTCAAGGCGAAAGCGGCACGGGAAAAGAATTGGTTGCGCGTGCCTTGCACTATGGCGGCCAGGCTTCGGCTGCCCCATTTGTGCCGGTGAACTGTGGCGGGATCCCGGACGCGCTCCTGGAGAGCGAACTCTTTGGCTATGTGAAAGGGGCCTTTACGGGCGCCACCGAAACCCGGGCCGGCTTCTTCCAAACCGCCGACGGCGGCACCATCTTTTTGGATGAGATCAGCAACACGAGTCTGGCCATGCAGGCAAAACTATTGCGCGTGCTCCAGGAGAAGGAATTCTACATGGTGGGATCAAAAAAGACCCTCAAAGTGAACGTGCGGGTAGTGGCCGCGACCAACGTTGACCTGATGCAGTTGGTGAAGAAAGGACTGTTTCGCGAGGACCTTTACTATCGCCTGAATATTATTTCCATCGACCTGCCCCCGCTGCGCGAAAGAGGCGACGATCTGCTCGAGCTCATGGATTTCTTCCTGTCGAAATATGTTCATGAGCTAGGGAAACCACCTATGAAATTTACGCCGAAAGCGCTCCGGGCCATGCAAGCCTATGCGTGGCCGGGAAACGTCCGGGAACTTCAGAATCTTATCCACCGCGTGGTGATCCTGGCCGAGGACAACAGCATTGACATTCCCGACCTGCCCGAATCGTTTCGCTTTTCGGGGGTCAGAACAAAGGGACTTGACCGGCCCCTGGAAGATGTTGAACGCGAGTACATCCAGGATGCCTTGGCGGCTCACAAAAATAATATTTCAAAAACGGCCATCGTGCTGGGGATCGATCGGAAGACCCTCCGGGATAAGCTGAAGAAGTACAAACTGTCTGTTTAGTGGTACAAAAAGTACCACTGGTTCAAATTTGACCACTTCTTTCGGGGCAATTCGCCCCACACTTCCTTGTTTCGCCGACAATTCATGGTACGGCTTTTGGGTAGCACCTCCATAAAGCACCTTATGCTTTCTGCTGAATGTCTCGAAACGCTACTTCACCATGCACTGCGGGAGCTTTGTCCGGATTGCGTTCATGTGGAGGGCTGTTCTTATCGAAGGACTACGAAAAAAATAATCGTCCAGTGTGAGTTGTATGTGGGCGTTGGGCAAACGGGAGTCGAGCACGCTAGTCCGGATGTTTCGCAAGGGCTTTGCAGGAGCTGTACCAAGGCAAATGTATGTCGGTTGCCCGGGCGGCACCTGGGGGTGTTCCATTGTGAGGACTACACATAAACAGGCACGATCCATGACGGAAATTATAAACCACTTGCTCGGGAAAACGAAACCCAAACTCAAAGAAGGACGATGGAAGGCTTTCAACCGCCACGCGGTCCTGATCGCGGAAGGTTGCTACGTCCACAACCTGAAACATGGGCCATGGCGCGAATATTATGATACCGGCGAATTGATGCTGGAGGAGTGTTACGAGAACGGACTGCCCCACGGCCGGTATGCTTCGTATCATCCTTGCGGCGCACTGGTGAGCGAAGGCGTCTACGTGCAGGGCAGGCGTGAAGGGTATTTTAAGATCTACGATAAAGCAGGGAAGCATATAAAGTCCCTTCTTTTTATAAATAACGATTTAATAAACGAAGTTCATGTCCATAGCCACGAAAAAGCAGAAGGAAGAGACGGGAGTTGACTATATGTTAATTGCCATTATTGCGGTATATTGGTTGACCACCTTGCTGCACGGGACCCTGTTCTATGAATGACACCACTATTCTCTGGATCGCTTTCAACCTTTTTGTGCTGGCGATGTTGGCCCTCGACCTGGGTGTATTTCATCGCAAATCGCACGACGTCACCCCCAAAGAAGCGCTCACCTGGACGGCGGTGTGGGTGACGCTGGCGCTGCTTTTCAACGTCTTTCTGTATTACTATTTCGACAAAGAGACCGCGGTCCAATTTTTCACCGGATACCTGATTGAAAAGTCGCTCAGCGTTGACAACATCTTTGTCATCATCATGATCTTTTCATACTTCAATGTTCCCACCGCCTATCAACATAAGGTATTATTCTGGGGCATACTGGGTGCGTTGGTCATGCGGGTGATCTTTATTCTGTCGGGTGTGGAACTCATCCATCGGTTCCATTGGCTTATTTACATTTTTGGAGGCTTCCTGGTGATCACCGGGATTCGCATGCTGGTCGCCGGGGATGCCAAATTAGAGCCCGAAAAAAATCCTTTGGTCAAGCTGGCCCGCAAACTATTTCCTTTCACACCAACCTTTGAAGGAGACCGGTTCTTTGTGAGACGTGATGCCAAGCGGTGGGCCACGCCATTGTTCCTGGTGGTGATCCTCATCGAGGCAACGGACCTTATTTTTGCAGTCGATTCCATACCGGCCATCATCGCCATCTCCGACGATCCTTTTATTGTGTATACGTCCAACGTGTTCGCTATCCTCGGATTGCGTTCACTATACTTTGCGCTCTCGGGAATAGAAAAATATTTTGAGTATCTAAAATACGGTCTTTCGGCCATCCTTATCTTTGTAGGGGTTAAAATGAGCATCACCGATCTTTACAAGATCCCGATCAATTGGTCACTCATTGTCATTGTCGCGATACTTGCCGTGGCCATGTTGGCGTCTGTATGGGCGCAGAAGAAAAAACCTGACGCCGCATAAGTAAACCTTAAAAAAAATATCCGGTCCTTTGATGCTAAACAGGTATCCTGGAGATATCGTATATTGCGAAACGCTAATTTCCACAAATCTATCCCGTCTCGCCGATGGCTTTTAGACTGCTCTTTTGCTGTTTCCTGTGCGGTGTAATGATCGACGCCCGCGCGCAATCCGATCTGATCACCGAGAGCATTTTTGGTTACTTTGCTTCATCCAACAGGCTTCTCGAATATGAGAACATCACCGTCGATTGGAAGATGGACGGTCCCACCCAGGTCCAGTTCAACGAAGGACTCAACAACCTTTTTGAAAACAATCCAAACCAGGCCGAAGTCAATTTCAGCAACGTGATCGCCAAGGATTCTTTGTTGTGGCAAGCCTATTACTACCGGGGGATCTGCTATAAACAACTCGAAAAAAGAAAAAAAGCGCGAAGCGACCTGAAACGCGCCATGCAACAACACGGCCCCTTCTTTGAAGGCTACATGGAAATGGGCAAGGTGGAGCAATTGGAACTCAATGCGACTGAGGCACAAAAGAACTTTAACAAGGGAGAGCGATTGGCGCCATCAAAGGCGGTGATCTATTACCTGCAAGGCAACCTCGCGCTGGACATGACGCAGCGCAAAGAGGCCTTAAAGGACTACGCCACCTGTTTACAATACGATAGCCTTTTTTCCGACGCCCGCATCCACCTGGGACTGATCAAGATCGCGACCGAAGGCAAATCGGACGTGGCGCTCCCGTATTTGAACAAAGTGTTGCAATACGATTCGCTGAACCGTCATGCGTTGTTGTTCCGGAGCCTGCTCTCCGCCGATACCCGTCAAAACCTGGCCGATCTCAACAAGGCCGTACAGGTAGACCCGGCGAACATCACGGTGCGCTATCTCCGCGGCCTGGCATTCACCCAACAAGGCAACTACGACCGCGCCTTTCCTGATTTCAACAAAGTGATCGAAGGAACCTTCGAAAGCGATAATAATTTTGAAGGACGGCAAACCTGGATCGACAAGAAGATCGATATCCAAAATGCCGGGTCCTACACGGTGCGGCGCGTATACGGACTGCCGGATAAAGAGGCCGAAAAAATAAAGAAAGCCTTTTGTCTCCTGGTGCTCGGCTCGGATGCCGAAGCCCTGGCCACATTGGAGCAGACGAAATTGAAAAATTATGAACCGCTGTGTCTGTTCCTCCGTGGTGTGGCCAGCGAACACATGGGAAAACATATCGATGCCCTGGAGTTTTACAACCTCGCGCTGGCCCGCGACAACGAGATCCTGGATGCCCATAAAAAACGCGGCATCTATGAACAGGAGATGAAGGAGTGGGACAAATCCATCGCCGATTTCACCGACGTGCTGCGCCTGAGTCCGGAGACGTTTATTGCCTACAAATGGAGAGGTGTTTCCCACTACAACCTGGGCAAATACGAAAAAGCCATCGCAGACTACACGCAGTATCTCAAGCGCGACACCACCGACCTCGAAACCATTGGCTACCGGGCCGTGGCCTACGAACAAACCGGCCAATACCTGGAGTCGTGCGTCGACTACGCCGACTCCCAAAACAGACACGTGCTCGACCTGAACAAACTCGACGGTGCCCTGGATTCACTGCTCAGCCTAAAGGATACAGCGAAAGCCTATTACTATGCCGACCGGATCACGAAGAACGTCCGCTACTTCACGGAAGGCTACGTGATAAAATTCAGGGTCATGATGAAGAAGGGGGACTGGGACGGTATCGAAAAAGAAGTGTATGTGGCGGCAAACAATTTCCGCCAGGGCTTGAACAAGAAAGATCATTCCTATGTCCTCACCGTGGCCGGCGCCACCTCTACGCGGAACAAGCGATATGATGAAGCCATCAACATGCTCACGGAAGCTATCAAGGTTGATAAGGAAAATGCATGGGCATTGTTGGAGCGCGGAAAGACCTGGCAAGCAATGGGCAAGAAAAGCAAAGCGTCTTCGGATTGGAAGAAGGCGATGGCGCTGGGGCATCCAGAGGCGGGCGGGTTATTGAGTGGGATAGGGGATTGAACTGACAAAAAAAATTATGAGGATTATTTTCTTAGCGTTGATTTTAAGCTTGTCCTTTTCATGCCAAAGGAAGGAGGGTAAAGATTCCATAATCCGCTATCAAGAAGGACGCCAACTACTGACTTTAAATAATACGAGTTTAGAGGGTGAAAGAATTGAGACTCCGGTTGTGGGAAAAATATCTCTCGACTCTATCTCGGTAGGACAGGAGTTGCTCGTAAAGATTTTTATCCAGGACCCCAAACTATACATCGCAAATGCATTTGTTAATTGCGAGCCAATAGAAAATCCAACAGTCGATACGACAACTTACAAAGTGAGTGGATGTTCAACAGGGCTGGTGGTTCAAAACGATACTATTTATATCGGATTCAGACCCACGGTGATTGGCACGAAGAAATTTCCAGAGATAACGGTGTTGACCAGAGACCCATCGAGGGTGTTTAGAACTTTTGTGTATTCTTTCGAATACAAGGTTGTTGATGGAATAAGTAAGAATATTTCTGAAATTAAGGATGTGGAATAACAGTAAAGCAAATATGGCAATTAGTGGAGAACTTTCGCATCAAAGCAGTTTGCGAATGGAATGCGAGATCCTCTGTGATGAAAAATTTACGAGGTGACAACACAATCATGGGAGAGTACCATCGGATATGAAATTTGAAATAATCCCCTACAAGGCTTTTGGTAAAATTTTGTTGGGCATGTCCAAAGAGGAAGTCCGTTCGCTCATCCGATCACCGGTTACCGAATTCTATAGGAATGAGTTTTCTATAACCCCAACGGATTCTTTTGAAGAATTGGGGTTGTTCGTAAGCTATGACGAGCAATTGAAATGTGAGGCGTTTGAGATAAGGACGCCATCCGAACCAATTTTTCAGGGTGTAAATCTTTTAGCCGGCACGTATGAATCCCTCAGAAATTGGATTTCCGAGATGGACAAAGAGATCGTTGAAGACAATACGGGGCTTACGTCATTTAAATTTGGCTTTGGGTTATATGCCCCGGATAAAAATGAAGATCCTCTTCAGAATTGTGAAGGGGTAATTGTTTTTCGGGAGGGATACTATGATGTCCTGTATCAGGCGAATGCATTAGCAAGAGAAACAGGAAATGCTCAACGGCCGTGGATCACGGACAAGGAATATGGAGTGATTGGAATCATCGTACTCGTTGTAACGGCGATTGCGCTGGTTGTTCTCGTATTCTTGGGTTGGCGAGAAGACGAGTTGATTAAGGAAATGAAGACCAGGCCAATCGTATATACTTACCTGGAATATGGTGACGGAAAGGTGACATCGTCGTACGCATCAAATGATCTTGAGTGTCTGAAACAAATGAAAGCGGAGTGCGATTCCTTTAAAGTGGGTGTACCCAAAATCGCGCTAAATTGTACCGAACGTCGCATTGGCATAGATGAACCCGTGCATCTGTTGGAAAGTGAGGACGACAGCGAGTATGGCAACGAATATGCACATATTGCTTTGTTCTATGTCAGTCAGAAACGCTTTCCTCGCTATTATGTTGGATATGTCGTAAAAAGCACGATTCACGAGAAGCCGTTTCAGCCTCAGGTCAAAAGCAACAACTGAATAGGATTCGCGTTTGCGCGAGTGAGACAGAACGATCCGCCCGAACCATACCACAACCGGACACTCCATTCTTTTTTCCAAAATACCCCTGTAACTTTTTACCCGTCCTTCGGTACTCATCAGTATCGAACTAACCCTTGCCATGATAAAAAACTATCTCACCTCCGTCTTCCGCTACGTTTCCAAGAACAAGGCTTTCACGCTCATCAACATCTCCGGCCTGGCCATTGGCATGATCGCGTGTATGCTCATCGTCCAGTTCGTCATCCACGAATTCAGCTATGACACATTTCTCGACCACAAGGACCAGATCTTCCGCGTACAACTTGACCGCTATAACAAAGGCGAGATATCCACGCGGTGGGCGTCCGGATGTGCCGGCATTGGCCCGGATTTGAAGGCGGAGTTCCCCGAGGTGAAGTACTATACCCGGATGCGGTGGGGCAATGCCATGCTGTCGCACGGCGACGTGTTCTTCAAGGAAGACAATGTGAAGTTCGCCACTGAGGATTTCTTTAAAATATTCTCCATCAAAATGCTGCAAGGCGACCGGGAGACGGCCTTGAAAGAACCCTATAAAATGGTCATGTCCCAGTCGTTGGCCAAGAAGTATTTTGGCAGCGAAAACCCGATGGGTAAGGTGATCCGCAACAACGGCAAGACCGACTATGAGATCACCGGCATCTTCGAAGACCTGCCCGACAATTCGCACATGGCGATCGACGGCTTGTTCTCTTTTGCCACGTACCAGGCCATGAACAATAACGACCCCATGACCACCTGGATGTGGGACGGGTTCACAACGTATATCATGCTGGACGACAAAGCCGATCCCAAAACCTTCGAGTCCAAGATACCAGCCCTGGTGGAAAAGAAAGTCGGCAAGGAATTGAAAGATGGCAACGAGGACATGGTCTTCCACCTGCAGCCGGTCTCCTCCATTCACCTCGATTCGGATTTCATTGGCGAGTTCAAGGCGAATGGCAACCGGCAGTCGGTCTATTTTCTTTCGGTGGTGGCCATCCTCATTTTGTTTATTGCCTGGATCAACTACATCAACCTGTCCACTGCCAAGGCCATCGAACGGGCGCGCGAAGTGGGCGTGCGCAAGGTGATGGGAAGTTTTCGTTCGCAGTTGATCCAGCAGTTCATGTTGGAGGCATTGGTGCTCAATGCCACGGCGGTGGGCATCGCCGTGGGGTTCGTGTTGTTGCTCACGCCCTGGTTCAGCGAACTGACGGGGCGACCGCTGGGCTATGCGCTGTTTCAGCAAAGCGCGTTCTGGCTTGGGATAGGAGGGCTGATCTTGGGTGGCGCATTGCTCTCGGGGTTATACCCGGCCTTTGTGCTGTCGTCCTACAAGCCCGTCGAAGTATTAAAAGGAAGGTTTAAGAATACGAGTCGTGGCGTGTATTTCCGCAAGGGCATGGTGATCACACAATTTGTGGCCTCCATCACGCTCATTGTCGGTACGTTCACAGTCTACCGGCAACTGCGGTATATGCAAGAACAGAAGCTTGGGGTGAACATCGACCAAACGCTCGTCCTGAACTCGCCCAGCGTGACGGACTCCACCTATCAGCAAAAGTTCCAGGTGTTCAAGCAGGCGCTTTTACAATACCCCGAAGTTTCCTTTGTCACGGCATCGACCGCGGTGCCTGGTTCGCGACCGGGATGGAACGCGGGGGGTATCCGCCGGTTGAGCCAGCGCGAGGACGAAGCCAATCAATATCGTGTCATCATGATGGACCACGATTTCATCAAAGCCTATGGGCTGGAGATGGTCACCGGCCGGCCCTTTTCGGGCGACGTCGTGAACGAGAACGAGTCCGTGATCCTCAACGAATCGGCCGTACACCTCATGGGCTTTAGCAAGCCGGAAGAAGCCCTGAATGATCACATCTTTTTTTGGGGCGACACCTTTAAGATCGTGGGCGTGGTAAAGAACTATCACCAGGAGTCGCTCAAGAAAGCATTCGATCCCCTGGTCTTTCGCTATGACAAATCCCCTGGCGGAACCTACTCCATCAAGTTCAATACCGCCAATGTGAAAACCTCGATGGCGAACTTCGAAGAACAATGGAAGGCCGTGTTCCCCGGCAACCCCTTCATCAGTTTCTTCCTCGACGATCACTACAATCAGCAATACAAATCCGACCAGCAATTCGGTCGCATCTTCGGCATCTTCTCCACACTCGCGATCTTCATCGCCTGCCTCGGTCTGTTTGGCTTGTCGTCGCTCACCGCCCTCCAGCGCACCAAGGAGATCGGCGTGCGCAAAGTGCTGGGCGCCTCCATTCCCGGCATCCTGGGCCTGATGAGCCGCGACTACCTCTGGCTCATGGCCATCGCCATCACCCTGGCCGTGCCGTTGGCCTGGTGGACCATGCACACTTGGCTCCTCAACTTTGCCCAGCGCATCGACCTAACCTGGTGGATCTTCGCGCTCCCCAGCGCAGCCGTGGTGCTGATCGCCCTTCTCACCGTGAGCATCCATACGTTAAAAGCGGCCCGGACCAATCCGGTGAAATCGTTGCGTTACGAATAGGGGGGACAAAAAAAGACGCAAAGCGTTAGCAATGCGTCTTGATACTTATGGTGTAGAATTCAGTAGCCAGTAGTCAGTAGCCAGTAGTCAGAATTTAGACTTGATATCTTGGGTGTCGCTTTTGGATTTGGTCTCTGAATCCTTGCTTCCGGATCCTCGCTCGAGGATTTCTAATCCCAGGCGCTGAATTCTGGCTACTGACTACTGGCTACTGAATTCCAACTCCCAAATTCAGGCTCCTGGCTCCTGATTATTTCCCTTCCATTTTGGTCAACCCCTTCGACGATTCCAATTTCGCTTCCGGAGTGTACCTCACTTCGATCTTATCACTTCCCTTTCCCTTCGTATACTGATACCAGATCGGTTTAGCAGATGTGCGGTTGCCATCGGTGATCATTGTGTAGGAAACGGTCCATGAACCATCCTCGGGAATTTTGCCGAAGTCTTTTTCGAACGCCAAGCGTACGGAAACGGGCACTTCATCGGTCTGAATCTTTTCCGTCTTCTTCACTTGCGCCATCACCGAAACGCCAAAGGCGGCGGCGAAGATGAGGGTGAGCATTAATTTTTTCATGGTCTGATTGTTTTGGTTTAACCGTAAGTATATACGGCTGTCGTTGAAGGAAGGCTACGCAATTATGTCACGTAACGCGGTGGATTTTTTTAAAGATGTTTTCACCGGGATAGAATGCGATAGACTAGGGTGAGTGGTTCTATTTTGTACTTTTAGGTGTTGCACAACAAAATCAATTACATGAACGGAAAATGGAAATTATGGCCCATCCTAGGTTTGCTGGCTTGTACCGCAAACCCTAGGCCGGCGCCGGCGTCGCTGCCCATAGAAGGTACGTGGCAACTGCTCTCATCGGCCTACATCAAGAAGGATACGACGATCCGTAACGATGCCCCGGGCACGCGCATGATCAAGATCCTCAACGGGTCGCACTTTGCGTTCCTGCTGCACGAGGTCCGCACACCGGGCGATACACTCGCGCCCCGCACGTTTTCGGCTGGGGGTGGATCGTATACGCTGGTGAATGATCACTACACCGAACACCTGGAGTATTGCAGCGCCCGCGACTATGAAGGCAAAGATTTCGAATTCACCGTGGCGCTTCATGGCGACACGCTGATCCAATCCGGCGTCGAGAAGTTGAAGGAGTACGGTATCGGCGAAGAAGACTTGCCGTTGGTGGAGAAGTATCTCCGGGTTAATCCTTAGAAGCTTTTGGAACAGAAGGTTTTGCGGCCTTCGGAGTTTTGGGTGTCTTGCCGGTGACGGCCGCGACGATCTTACTCTCTTTGTTATCGGTGTCATCGCCCAGCAACATGCCCCAGGGCTTGAGACTTTCCACGCGATCGAAGATGACCTTGAGCACAGCAATGCCCGGGATGGCCAGGAACATACCGCTGATGCCACAGAGTGCGCCACCAATGATCACGCCGACAATGGTGACCAGCGCGTTGATGCGCACGCGGTTGCCCACGATCAACGGCATCATAAAATTATTGTCGATGAATTGAACGATGGCCAGAATAACCGCTACCCAAACCACATCGCTGAGATTCTCGGAGGTGATCAGCGTAATGAGCATACAAAACACATTGGCCACCAGCATGCCGATGTAGGGAACGAGGTTCAGCAAAGCTCCGACCAAGGCCAGGAAGATGGGATACTTGATGCCCAGGATCAGAAAGCCGACCGAGTTCAACGCAAACACCAGGGTCATGTCCATGAGCAAGCCGAGAATGTAATGCTGACCGATGGTGCGCGATTCGTGCAGGATCTCGTTGACATTTTCTTCTTTCGTAGACTCGAACACCGACACGATGAACCGTTTGATGAGGTCCTTATAGAACAATAAAAGAAACGTATACACGGGCAAGAACACCACATACGACAGCGCCTCGGTGATGTTCACCACCGTTTGTCCGACAATGCCCGCCCCTGAGTCTTTCATGTTCTCTGCCGTGTCTTTGAGATATTGATTTTGTTTCCCCGTGCTGATGTGGAAGGTGGTGTTGATCCAACCCTGCAGTGAGTGGATGAGTGAATTCAGCCGCGTCTTGATGGCGTCGCTGTCTTCCAGGAAGTTGGCCACCTGGGTGGAGAGCAGGTAGATGATGCCCGCAATAAGGGCCAGCGATATAAAGATGGCCAGGATGATGGCGGGGACCTTCGGAAAGCGGATGCGCTGCAAAAAATTGGTGACCGGCAATAGCAATGTCGCCAGCAGGATGGCAAAGAACAGCGGCACCAAAATGCCCTGTCCGATGTAGAGGGCCGCACCCAGCAAGGCCAGGCTGATCAGGTTGAGGCTAAGCTTTTTGTAGAACGGTTCCGTTTGTGAAGTCATTGGGTCAAGTTAAAGAAAAGGCAGCAGTTTTTAGGAAGTCCGGTGTGTTTTTAGACTGGCGTCATTTGCCGGTCACACAAAAAATGTTTTCGTGAAGGCGGCGAGACTAACAACAGAATGAAACGAATGTTACCTTTCGCCCTTAGTGAAATTGCGTATTTGTTTATCCGTATGAAATTCAACGCCCTTTGCTCCGATATCGATGGCACCTTGCTGGACAGCCACCGGGCCTTATCGGTTCGCACGATCGCGGCCATCCACCGGCTGCCCGCTTCCGTACCCGTCATCCTGGCTTCCTCGCGCATGCCCGCCGCCATGCGTCATTTACAGGTTGAGTTGGGAAGACCTCACGAGCCCCTCATTTGTTTCAACGGCGGCTATGTGCTGTGGGAACGCAACGGAACAGAGGCTCCGGAGGTGTGGACGTCGATCTATATTCCGCTCTCCATTTGTCAACATATCGTGACGCTGGCAAAGTCTACGCCATTGCACGTCAGCCTTTTTGAAAGCGATCATTGGTATGCCGCAGGAGAAGACTCCTGGACCTTGCGCGAAGCAGGGATCACGAAAGTGCGCCCTACCTTCAAAGCGCTGGACCGTGTTTTGAAGGATTGGGAGGAACAAAGAAAGGGTGCTCACAAGATCATGTGCATGGGGCCCGAAGCCGATATCGAGACGATGTACCACACCCTCACCGAAACTTTTCCCGACGACCTGCACGTATACCGCTCCAAGTCCACCTACCTGGAACTGGCGCCCAAATCCATCTCAAAGGCCACCGGCCTGGCACTGGTCATGCACAAGCTGAACATCGATATGCAAACCGTCATTGCCTTTGGCGATAACTACAACGACATTGAAATGCTGCAGGCGGTAGGATGGGGGGTGGCCGTCGCCAACGCACGCGACGAAGTGAAGGCCGTGGCCCGCGAGATTGCCCCGACTCATAAAGCCGACGGCGTGGCCATCACGGTGGAAAAATATTTTTAGTACAAAAGCACTACACGGTTGGGGTGTGAATTCCTCACCGGCGCGCCATGATAAAAATGTTATACTTGGGTAAATCCGTCATTTTCACGCGCTTTCACGGGAAATAAGCCTTTCAAAAGTTGGCCTGATTTTTTGATGTTTCTGGGTCAGATACAAATTTTGATCTTTTATGAAATTCAAAAAACTGAGTGCTTTTGCATTCTTTATTTTCCTGCTGGTCACCATCACCAGCTGTCAGGTCATCGGCGACATCTTTGGAGCGGGCGTGTACACGGGCATCTTCATTGTGATCGTTATCATTGTCCTCATCTTCATTCTCCTCTCCAAAGTATTCCGCAAACCTTAGCCTCCGTAAACTTCAGGACTTTGCCGAAAGGTCCAATTCATAGCGTTGCTCGATCACGGGCTTGCCAAAGGTCGTGGAGGGGATCTCCTGGGTGAGCTTGAAGCCATAGCGATCATATAAAGCGGCGGCGGCCAGCAGGCCACGCGTTGTCATGAGATAGCATGACGTGTAGCCTTTTTCTTTTAGAAATTCCATAAACAATTCCATGAGCAGTTTCCCAAGCCCGATGCCGCGATAGTTGGGGTGGATCACAAAATAACGCAACTGCGCCGCCGTGCCGCGGTCGACCAGCAACAGAAAACCGATGATGCGGCCTTCGTGCTCGCAGACCCAAGCGCGCTCGCGTTCGGGGTTGTAGTGTTGGTAGAATTCGTACAAGCCTTGCGCCACGTAGGTCTCGAAAAGGATGCCGAACCCGTGCTCGCGCCCATAAAAATGTCCATGCATATAAATGACATAGCCGATGTCGCCGGCCTTCAGTTCGGTGCGGATGGTGATTTGTTCGAGTGTAACTTTTGTGGGCATCCTACAAGTTATAAAAACCTCTGAATCTTTCTTTTTTCGGTGTTTTTATATTTTTTCCGGGTCCTGAAAAAAAAATTGAGGAGGCCATGGGGGTATCTCGCGGGGCGGTTGTCTAAGCTGCATATGAAACAAATGAACCGTATGAAAACCCCAATCAGATCCCTTGCATTTGCCCTCCTGTCCACACTGAGCATAGCAGCTTTCGGACAGGACAACGAGACCACGACCAACCGCGATAGCGAGATCCAAACCGTATTCAAAACCAGCGGAAAAGCCTCCGGCGGCTATGGTGCCCTCACCAACAAATTCACCCAAATCGGCGGCGACTTTGCAAACCTGGCCGGTGTCTATGGCGGATGGTATGTGAACCACAAATTTCTGCTGGGTCTTAGTGCCGCTGCGGCCACCAACAACATTCCTGTACCCGACCGCTACAGTGTAGATCCCCTTCGCAACATGAGCTATGAATATGGCCAGTTTGGGTTGATTACCGAATATGTAGTAGGTTCCAATAAACCCGTGCACTTGGCTTTCAACCTCTTCTCCGGCGCAGGTTTCACCGTCCAGTACGAACGCCACAACTGGGAACACAACGACTTTGATCACCACGACAACCACGACGAGAACTGGTTCTTTGTCGCCGAGCCCGGCGTGCAGGTGGAGGTGAATCTTTTTAAATGGATGCGCTTTAGTCCTGGCGTATCGTATCGTGCAGCTTTTGGCAGCGATGCGGTGGGGCTGAGGGACAGTGATCTTAGCAATATCTCTTATAATGCTACGTTGAAGTTTGGAAGATTTTGAGAAGTCAGTAGCCAGTAGTCAGTAGTAGTGATCAGCCATCAGGGGATAGTATCTGTATTCTTTGATGGGGTAGTTGATGAGATCGTTTAGTGATTTTTTTATAAACCAACCCTACCGTTAGCGCAGGATGTACGTTAAAATTCTGGCAAGAGAGAAGGCTGTCTCGTGAGAGCGGCCTTTCTTTATTTATTCCAGGCTTGGGGTGCTGAGATGTCGCCTCACGTCCACGTCGGTTGCTACTCATGGGCATTCCTGACCGATTACCCTAAAAATCAATGGTTGTGTTTCAATGCGTGGGGTGATTGTTCAGCTTTCCTCAATTTCTTTATTATCTTTCGATTCATAATTCTCCTCGATATGAAGAAATTTCTCCTGCCAGCCCTGGCTGCGTTCCTCGTGCTAACTGCGTTTACCTCCATGCAAAAAAAGAAAGTCGTATTCTTTGGCGATTCGATCACCGAAGCGGGCGCCAAGCCCGGTGGGTATATAGTGAAGATCGGCGAGCGTGCTACGGCCGAGAAGCTGGCCGATCAATACGACCTGGTGGGGGCTGGCATTGGCGGCAATAAAGTATATGATCTTTACCTGCGCATGGACGACGATGTGCTGGCAAAAAATCCGGACATCGTTTTTATCTATATCGGCGTGAACGACGTCTGGCATAAACGCTCCTATGGCACCGGCACTGACCCCGACAAGTTTGAGAAGTTCTATACGGCCATCATCAAAAAACTGCAAGCCAGGAACATCAAGATCGTGTTGGTGACACCCGCCGTGGTGGGCGAGCGCCCCGACGCCAGCAACGAACTCGATGGCGATCTGAATTTCTACAGCAACATCGTGCGCAACCTCGCCAAGAAGAACAGCCTGCCCCTGGTGGATTTGCGCCAGGCTTTTCTGGACTATAGCAAGCAAAACAATCCCGACAACAAAGACTCCGGCATACTCACCACCGACCGCGTGCACCTGAACGAAAAGGGCAATCAGTTGGTGGCCGATGAGATGTGGAAGGTGCTGAAGACCCTCTAACCGCCCACTGTGATCACACTGTTCTCTTTTCAGTTTGCCTATGTGCAACTGGCGCTCGTATGCCTGGTGGCAATTTTCATCGGCATGTCTAAAACCGGTGTGCACGGCGCGGGCATGCTGGCGGTGCCGTTGCTGGCTACCATCTTTGGCGGGCAGCATTCCAGCGGCGTGCTACTGCCCATCCTGGTCCTGGCCGATGTGATGGGCGTTTGGTACTATCACCGGCACGCGTCCTGGGAGCACTTGAAATTGCTGTTCCCCTGGGCGGCGCTGGGCGTAGTGTTGGGCACGGTGATCGGCAGTTATATCGACGATAAAATGTTCAGGATCATCATGGCCACTGTCATTGTCGGCAGTGTGATCGTGATGCTGTGGTTGGAGCGTGGACACAAAGAAGCCGTGCCTCACAACAAAGCATTCGGCGTGACAACGGGAGTGCTGGGCGGCTTCACGTCCATGGTGGGCAACCTGGCCGGCACCGTGATGGCCGTGTACTTTTTGTCGATGCGCCTCCCGAAGAATACGTTCATTGGCACCACCGCTTGGTTCTTTATGGTGACCAATTGGTTCAAGGTACCCTTCCATGTGTTCGCCTGGCACACCATTACCTGGAACACCTTCCTGCTCGACCTGCTCACCCTGCCCTTCATCCTGCTGGGCGCGGTTGCCGGTATCTGGATCGTGAAGAAACTATCCGAAAAAGCCTACCGCTGGTTCATCATTGCTATGACGCTGGTGGCTGCCATCGTGATGATATTGCGGTAATGCCGGTTGCCCTTTCAATAACGAATTTCTTTTTTTTGTCACTTTAATTTGAACCTTCCCGTTAAATACTGTATTTAACACGTATGGATAAAGCTTTTATCAGCAAACTGTATATCACGCACCAGGCCTGCCCCACGTGCCCGGCGCCGGTGGAGGTATCGAAATTTTTTGAGGACCTGTTGGGTGCGCTGTTTGCCGATTTCACGCAATTGGCCCACTTGTCGGAAGATCAGTTTGAGGCATTGCTGGAAACATTACAGATCGAATTGGTGCGCATTCTGCGTCATAATCCTACGCGGGGCGTAGTGGATGCGCCGCAGTTGGCCGAGGATTTTTTTCAATCCCTTCCGGTGATCTATGACAAGCTGCAGGAAGACGTCACCGCCATGTTCGAAGGAGACCCGGCGGCCAAAAGTCGCAATGAAGTCGTGCGCAGCTACCCGGGATTTTACGCCATCGCGGCCTATCGCATGGCCCATCATCTCCACACATTGGGTGTGCCGGGCATACCCCGCATCATCACCGAACATGCCCACGGCAAAACAGGAATAGACATTCACCCTGCCGCCAAGATCGGCGAACATTTCTGCATCGACCATGGCACCGGTGTCGTGATCGGTGAAACTTCTGTCATCGGCAACCATGTAAAGCTCTATCAAGGCGTCACGTTGGGTGCGCTCAGTGTCAACAAAGAAGATGCGGAGAAGAAACGGCACCCCACGCTGGAAGACCGGGTGGTGATTTATGCCGGGGCCACGATCCTGGGCGGCGAGACCGTCATTGGCCACGACAGTGTGGTGGGTGGAAACGTGTGGCTCACGCGCAGTGTTGCGCCGCATTCAAAAGTATATTACCAGGCAAAAATGTATAACGGCGATACGCACGAGATGGACCTTGTTATTTTCAAGGGCGATCAGTAACCCCGTATCCTTCAGCAACCATGAAACTTTCAGAATTGATCGGCAACACCCCGCTGGTGGAACTTCAACGCATTCCCGTGAAGAAGGGCGTGACACTCTATGGCAAATTGGAAGGCAACAACCCCGGGGGCAGTGTGAAAGACCGCGCCGCCTATGGCATGATCACCGCCGCTTTGCAACGCGGCGACATCAAACCCGGCGACAAACTGGTGGAAGCTACCAGCGGCAACACCGGCATCGCCCTGGCCATGATCGCCAGCATCATGGGCGTGGAGATGACGCTCATCATGCCCGACAATTCCACGCGCGAACGCGTGCTGTCCATGGAAGCGTATGGAGCAAAAGTTATTCTTACACCGTCCGCGCGCACGATCGAATACTCGCGTGAACTGGCCGAAAAAATGGCTGCGAACGAAGGCTATCGCATGCTGGACCAGTTTGCCAACGCCGACAACTATGGCATGCACTACAAGACCACCGGCCCCGAAATATGGCGCGACACCGGAGGAAAGATCACGCACTTTGTGTCGGCCATGGGAACCACCGGCACCATCATGGGCGTGTCGCGCTATTTGAAAGAGCAAAATCCTTCCATACAAATTGTGGGGACACAACCTACAGACGGTTCATGCATCCCAGGCATACGCCGATGGTCGCCGGAATTTCTCCCGAAAATTTTTGAGCCGAAGCGAGTGGATCGCGTGCTCGACGTGAGCGAAGCCGATGCCCGGCACTTCACCCGGCGAATGGCAAAAGAAGAGGGAATACTGGCCGGCATGAGCAGCGGCGGAGCCCTGAGCGCAGCGATGAAGATAGCGTCAGAGATCGAATCCGGGGTGATTGTCTTTATTGTTTGTGATCGCGGCGACCGTTATCTGAGCTCCGATCTGTTCGGATGAGCGAATGTCGAATCACGGGGATTCAGGTCCCGCGTTTTATATCGTGATAGTTCTCTGCAGGGTCGTTTCTACCCAACACTATTTTTGCAAGACCATGACGTCATTCATCAGGAATGGAGTTCCATCGCCGGCAATGATGTTGTAGACCTTTTGGACGCCTCCTGCATATTCTTTTTTGCTGATCACGGTGAATGGTTCGTAGTCCCCTGAAGCCTTGTTAAGACAAAGCACCGTATCGTTCTCCCTCACATCTCCCATTTTAGTAGTGCCCGTATGTGTTTGTACGGGATGGTTTGGTGTGGCTTCCAGCGTGCGGGTGGAGAGGACGATTTCGGAACCAAGCGGCGTCATGCGCTTGTCGGCGCGTTGCAATACGAGTTGGGTGATGGCGTAGTTCTTGGCCTCGTGCTCCACCAGCGTGTTCACTTTGATAACGGACGTGGCCTTGGTGAGCGGGTTCACCGTGAGCACTTCGTCGCCGCGTTTTAGCGAAGCCAGGGTTTTGCGGGTGCCGTTGGCCAGGGTCACTTGCTGATCGCCGGGAAAGCAGATGTCGTTGCCATACGTGGCCGATTCTTTCGACAGATCTTTGCCCTGGTTCTGGGCCTTATACAATTGGTAGCCCACTTCTTTCGACAACACATAGGAAAGCTTGAGCACGAAGTTTTGTTCCAGTTTATCGATGGCGTGGATGTCTTCGAAATATTTCTCCCACACTTTGGCATCGGCGGTGAAGTTGGGGAGACAGGCTTTGTACTGCGTGCCCTTTTCGTTGGTGTAGAAGATGACGAGTCCCAATTCCTGCATGCCTTCCTTGGCCAGCAGCTTGTAGAGGTCCATACGTTTTTTCAGACCGTCGTCGCCCGTGATGAAATAGGGTTTGCGCAATTCGTAACGGTCCAGGATGTAGGTGTTCTCGAACTTTACATACGTTTCGTTGTCGAGGTCTTTGATCACAAACGTCTTGGCCTTTTCATATTCGGCCATGGTCAAGGGCCGCGGCTTTACCACGTCCTGTGCTTTCAGACCGATGGCTAAAACAAACATGCACGCTAAGGCGATGGCAAACTTCCTATTCATAGATAGTATTTAAACAGTGGATATACGGATGTAATCGAGTCAATGGTAAAATCAAAAATGAAAATACAGCGTTAGCGGACTACGACAATTGTTTGAAAGCTTCTTCAAAGGCTTTCATCTCGTCCATGCGGCCAATGCTGATGCGGCACCACTCTTTGTTGTTGAATTTCCAGAAGCGCACGCCTACGCCGCGTTTTGTCATCTCGTCCACAAAGCGTTGTCCTTCCATATTGATGGGAAACATCACAAAATTGGTTACCGACGGAATGTAGGTGTAGCCTTCTTTTTTCAGGACGCTGTACAGATATTCTTTCGACTCCAATGTCTTCTTCAATGCGCCTTGCAGATATTCCGTATCGTCGTAGGTAGCGAGCGCTGCGCTGGCCGATAGGGCAGAGAGGGCACCGAAGGGTACCGTGTAGGGCAATAGATTCTTTAACATTTCGGTTTGGCCAACGAAGTAACCGATGCGCATGCCGGCCAGTGCGTGCAGCTTGGAGAAGGTGCGGGCGACGATCACATTCTGACCTTTTCGTACACAGTCGATCAGCGTCATGCCCTTGGGATCGGAAAGATAGTTGATGTAGGCTTCGTCGATAATGACCGGCACTTTTGGCGACACGCGTTCACAAAACGCCCGCATCTTTTCGGCATCCACATAGGTGCCTGTGGGATTGTTGGGATTGCAAATGTATACCAGCTTCGTATCCTTGTCGATGGCCTTCTCCATGGCGTCGAGGTCGTATTTGTAGTCGGCCGTGAGCGGCACCTTCACCCACTTGGCGCCAAAATTCTTTTCGGCTTCGTCCGGCAGATATTCATAGGCCGGATCGCCACATATAATCGATCCTCCGTTTTTTGCAAAAAAGACGGCCGACGCTTGCAACAGGGGAGTGGACCCGGTGCCCACCATGATCTGTTCCGGCTTGACGTTTTCTGCCGCGGCGATCTTGCCAACCAACTGCTCGACCACCTGGATTGGATATTGGTAGCTGGTGGCCATGGCATCTGTCATCGCTTTCTTTGCTTTCTCGGATGGTCCGAATGGATTTTCATTGGCAAACAGGCGTGCCTTCAGGTTCGGGAAGTCTTGCGCCATGCGTTGTTCAATATTGTGCTGGGAAGTTGAACGAAGGGTCACAAGGGGAGTGGCCGACGCGGTGTTGAAAATACCGTCTGGAAGCGTAAGGGCGCCAGTCGTGACGAGAGCACTGGTCTTTAACCAATTTCGTCTGTTCATTGAAGTTGCCATGGTGGGTGGGTTTAGGGTACTGTATTTTACGGTATAGGGTTTATTAGGGTTCCGTTCATCCGCCTTCTTTGGTGGAGGCTGGGTATTGAAGGCGTTGTTCGGTGAAGCGGGCATGCACGTCGGCCACCGCCTTGCGTGCCGATTCGAAGGCACCGGCCATCCAGGCGTTCAAATAGGTGGTGTGCTCGCCGGCAAAGTATACCCGTTTGTCGGGTTTGATAAACGCCTTGTACAAGGTTTGACGGGTGTCGCCGGAATACAAAGCCCAGCCGCCGAGGCTATAGGGCGTGAGGTGCCAGCTCACGGAAAATGAATGCTCAAACTCGGTTTTGTATTGGGGGTGAATAAGACTTCCCTTCTCCAGGGCCAGTTGCTCCCTTTCCTTCAGCGACAGGGTCCCTACCTTTTTCGCTTTCTCATTGAAATTGTAATAGCCGATCAGCACGCCTTTCTTTCCGAGGTAGTCGTTGGAGGGATAAAAGATTTGGGTGAGGTCGTTGTTGGTGTGCGTGATGCCGCCAAAGATCTGCTCGTCTTCTTCCCAAAACCGCCGTTTGAATTGCAGGCCGATCTTCCCCGTTTGGATGTAGGGCACGAAGTCGATGGCGCGGCTCACGTCGGAAGAAAAATTATGGTCAAGGTTGCTCAATATGGGCAGGGGTAGCGTGCAGATGCAGGCTTCGGCTTCGATTTCCTGGGGCGCTCCTTTGAGTGTGTATTTCACGCGCACCGTGTTCTCCAGGTTTTGGATGGACGACACCACGGCCCCGGTGCGGATCATGCCGGGCAACTTCTTTTCGAGCGCACGCGCAATGTTGTCCATACCGCCCTTGGCCTGGAACATGGTCATCTGCAGCTCATAGGTGTACTCGGCCACATTATAAAAGTCGGGCGACAGCAAGCCGGATTGAAGAAGGTCGGCCAGTGTATGCGGGTCGGCGATCTTACCCGGTTTGTCGCCGGCGCCGGGGGCCTCAACGTATCCCCTGCGCGCAGACGCTTTGTAGAGCTTGTCGGCATCCAGGCCGCCTTCGGCCCGCAGGTATTCTATGATCTTGGTTACGTCTTCGGTGGTCAGCGCTGCGTCGAGCTTGTGCTGATCGATGGCTTTGGCCAGCATCTCGGTCACATAACCACGCATGTCGTTGTGCACTTCGCGGATGCGGATCTTTTTATTGGAAAGCGCGCCCTGGCCTTCGCTGAAGTGATAGGCACCTTCATTCACATTGTTATAGATCTCGATGGGCACCCCCAACTCGCGGCAGTACTGCAGCGTGAGTTGATGATGGTGGGGGATACGGGACGGGCCTGCGTTGAAGTAGAGGCCCTCATCGAGCTGCGCCGTTTGAGTAGGATTGACGGTCTCTGTATGCGTCGACCCCTTGCGTATACTCCAACACCGGCCTCCTGTGCGCTCGCGTGCTTCCAAAACCGTGCAGCGATAGCCAAGCTTCGTGAGCTCATAGGCCGTGGTCATGCCGGCCAACCCTGCCCCCAGAATGATAACACTTTTCCCCTGACCGCTTCCCGGAAGCGAGAAAGCATGCGCCGGCGCTGCCGGCAACATTTCGAGCGCCATCATGGCTGCATACATGCCTCCACTGAGGGCACCACTTTGTCTTAGAAATGTTCTTCGTGAAAGCGTTTTCACCCTGCAAGAATGGTTAGGATCCTTATGCTATCGAACATAGCACAAGTTTTCATAAAAAGAAAGCAGGATTGTCTCAAGGACCCTTCACGCTGTCACCCATAAAGCGACCGCCATCGTTTGAAGCGTTTTAATAACCCCCCGAATTGAAAAATAATTCGACCCAAAAATAACCACCCTGAGCCCTAGGACTGGAACGCAAGACTAACTACCAAATATTGACTACTGGCTACTGACTACTGGCTGCTGACTCCCGACTCCTTACTTTCTCAATTTCTGAACGTCCTCAAGATGAGCCTCCACCACCGGCAAATACTTAAGCGCAAACGCCCGCACCTCAAGATCGTGCGATTGCGCCGCCTTCTTGAATTTTTTCACATCGCGTTTGTGATCAATGATCATCATTTTGATAAACTTCTTATCGAACGAATTGCCTTCTTCCCCTTGCAGGTCGGCCAGTGCTTTTTGTTGATTCTCGTCAGGCGTGTCGGGCAACGTAATATGTTTGGCCGCGGCCAGGGCGCGAAGGTCTGTCAGCATCTTACTTTGATCGCGGACCATCAGGCTACCGTAATCTTTAATGGCATCGACTGCGCTTTTCTGTTGTGCTGTTTTTCCTTCTTCAAAATCCATGATGCGCGACTCGGCGGTCTTGATCAAAAAGGTCTCTACCACCTGGTCGATGGGCGTGTCGTCCAGGTCGGCCAGGAGATCGCTCATGGTGACTTCCTGGGCTTGGGGGACGACGTGCACAGGAGCAGGTTTTTCAAGCGAGGCTTCTCGCACGATCACGATGTCGGCGGAAGGGGAAGTCTCCTGGGAAGGGGTCTGTTGGGGAGGGGTCATGTCTTCTGCGCCCGAAAAGATGTAGGCCAGCCCGGCGAGGATCAGCAAGTTCAGAAAAAGGAGAAAATTCTTCATGACGTTACACGAGGACGTGTTTTTAGTTTCACCTTGATGGATATAAAGAACGTGCCATTTTTTAATGCCCATCCCAAGCCCAAGGATCCACGGGAGAGGGCGAGTTGCCAACGTGTGAAATCACCGAAAACCGGGTGGAAATACAGGCAACGACTTGTGGACTTCTTACACAGCCGGGCACGTTTCTCCTCAGGGAAACCGGCAGTTCCGTGGGCCTGGAGCCTCCCATGGCCCATCGAAGGATGGAACGGTAATGGCCATTCCAGAGGAAGAAGCCATACCGGCTTTGCGTTAGGAACGTTAAAATTTTAAGCCTTATGAAAACGACAAAAGAAAGTATCGCCCTGAAAGACGACGGTCTGAAGGACATGCCGCAGACACAGATCGACACCCGCATGGCAAAGGCTAAACCGGTTAAGTTAGGATGGTCGAGCGAAGAAGTGGAAAACATCACGCACGCCCTGAACGATCTGTTGGTCAACTACAGTGTGCACTATCAAAAGCTGAGGAACTATCACTGGAACGTGAAAGGCTCGGACTTTTTCGATCTGCACATCGAGTTCGAACAGCAATACAAAGAAGCCCAGGACCACATCGATGACATTGCCGAACGCATCCGCGTCTTTTCCAAGACGCCTGTCAGCACGATGGGTGAATACCTTGAACAGTCGGAGATCAAGGAGACTACGTCACAACTCTCATCCGAGATCATGGTGCGGGAACTCATCGCCGACTACACGATCTTGCTGGGCTATATGTTTGCCGTAATCGAGATCGCTTCCGCGCAACACGACGCGGGCACGGAAGAAATGGTGAAGGTTTTCATCCACCAGATCGAAAAACATCATTGGATGCTGTCGGCTTTCCTGGCGAAGTAAAAAAACAACGGAGTTTTTTGCCGAACTTATCAAACTAGGCGAGGCCGCATAGTAGCAGCCTCGCCTAAATTTGATATCTTGAAGGTCCCTAAGTATACAGGATCTTTTGACATGACGGTATCGGCTGAAAACATTTTGCTCCTCGGATCGCTTTTGCTATTTCTTAGCATCATTGCGAGCAAAACCTCTTTTAAGCTGGGCATCCCCACGCTCATCCTCTTCCTGGTGGTGGGCATGTTGGCCGGGTCGGATGGTTTAGGGGGGATCTATTTCAACGACCCCAAGATCGCGCAGTTGCTGGGCGTGATGGCGTTGACGTTCATTCTTTTTTCCGGCGGACTGGAAACAAAGTGGGAGAGCATCCAGCCCATTATCTGGCAGGGGGTTTCGGTCTCCACGTTAGGCGTACTCATCACCGCCATGTCTGTCGGTGTATTCTCTTCTTATTTATTGGGGTATTCCTGGCAGGAAGGCATGTTGCTGGGAGCCATCGTATCGTCTACGGATGCCGCGGCGGTGTTCTCCATTTTGCGTTCGCGCAGTGTAGGCCTCAAAGGCAACCTTCGCCCCATGCTGGAATTGGAGAGCGGCAGCAACGACCCGATGGCATATTTTCTCACCGTTAGTTTTGTCTACCTGATCTCCGAACCCGATGCCACGATCATCTCGTTAGTGCCAAAGTTCTTTAAAGGGATGATCCTGGGTGCTGTGGCGGGCTATGCTTTCGGCAAGATCATGATCTGGATCGTGAACCGCATCAAGCTCGACGTCGACGGCCTGTATCCTGTACTCATCCTTTCAATGGTATTTTTTACATTCTCCTTCACCGACGTGGTGGGAGGGAACGGATTTTTGGCGGTCTACATTTCTGCCGTTATCCTGGGTAACAGCAGTTTCCTGCATAAGAAAAGCCTTATCAAATTTTATGACGGCCAGGCGTGGCTGATGCAAATCGTCATGTTCATTACGCTGGGGCTACTGGTCTATCCTTCGGAGATCGTGCCGGTCATTGGCCCGGGCGTACTCATTGCGTTATTCCTTATTTTTATTGCCCGTCCGGCGGCTATTTTCATATCGTTATCTTTTTCGAACGGTTTGAACGCACGAAAAAAACTATTCCTTTCCTGGGTGGGCCTGCGGGGTGCCGTGCCTATTATTTTTGCAACGTATCCGTTACTGGCCGGAATCGAGTCGGCCCGCACGATCTTTAACCTGGTGTTTTTTATCTCTGTATCGTCGGTCCTGCTGCAGGGCACCACGCTCCCCATGGTGGCCCGCTGGCTTCGGGTGAGCGTTCCTGAAAAACTAAAGCGCAAGTTCCCGCTCGACATCGAGTTGAAAGACAACTCCAAATCAGAACTGGTAGAGCTCGACATCCCCGAAAATTCCCCCGCCGTCGGCAAGCTCGTCATGAAACTCGATCTTCCGAAAACAGCGCTCATCGTGCTCATTCACCGCGACGGCAAATACATCACGGCCAACGGCGACACTGAAATTCGTCCCCGGGACCACCTCTTGGTGATGGCGGATAATAAATCTACGGTGGAGAAAGTATTCGAGAGCTTTAATCTAAGCCCGACGCATTGAACAACATCCCGGTGATTAGCCGGGGATAACGTCGCAGAGAAATTAAATAGGGTTGATAAAAATACGAATGCCATTTCTTCCCCGTTATAAAGCTGATTTCTTGTTGTGAAGCATAGGGATTGAACCGTGCGTGACGGAGGCATTCACCAGGAGGATTAGGATGGTGTGGTTTCATCGCGAATCTTTAAAACCTGTTTATGATAAGAAACAACTTCCTACTGGCCTGCCGCAGTCTGTTCAGGAACAAGTCCCACACGTTGATCCATATCCTGGGTTTGTCGATTGGCATGACCGTCGGGCTGCTGATCCTGGCCTATGTCCGGTTTGAATTCAGCTATGACAATTTTCATGTTCACGCAGACCGTACCTACCGCATCGCCACGAAGGTGACGCTCCAAGAAGAGGTGATCGCCGAAGAAACCAACACCTATGACGGCATCCGCAATGCGGTACAGGCAGATCTTCCTGATGTGCAAGCCGCCACGTCTATCTATGGCTTCGACTCCGACCAGTTGTTCATTCGCTATGAAGGGAGTGATAAAAAGATAACCCCCCTGGAGTCGTTCAAAGGCTTTAACACAGACGCTCATTTTTTTGAAGTATTTTCTTTTCCCTTGCTCCACGGTGATCCCGGGCAGGTGCTCGCACACGAATACTCGGCCGTGATTTCCGAAACCCTGGCCCGCCGCTACTTTGACAACGATGCGCTCGGAAAAGTGTTGGTGACCAACGATGGCGAAGCACAATACCGCTATGTCATCACGGGCATCGCCAAAGACACGCCGCCCAACGCCCATTTCTCGTTCGACTTGTTGTTGCGCGCCGCCGACCCCAACCTAACCCAAAAAGATAATTCGTTCTGGACCTGGGGTGGACAACTATACGCCGTATTAAGCGACCACGTCAAACCTGAAAATGTGGCAGCTCAACTCAATCACCTGGCGCGTGAAAAGAACGGGCTGAAAGTGAACCAGGATGACTATGGCCAGGTGAGCACCTTCCAACTGCAACCTTTGCGCGACATCCACCTCTTCTCGCACCTGCAATACGAGCTCGAAGCGAATGGCAGCGGCGTATGGGTTTACGTCCTGGCATTGCTGGCACTGGTCATCCTGGCCCTGGCGTGGGTGAACTATATTAACCTGTCGACCGCCATCGCGGCAGAGAAGATCCGCGCGGTGGGCATCCGCAAAGTGATGGGTGCTTCGCGGACAAGTTTGTGGATGCAAGTGTTCACCGAAGCTGCCCTCTACAACCTGGTCTCCATTTTTGTGGCCATCACCGCGGTGATGATCGTGTTTCCCTACTTCGCTGCATTTGTAGGCATGCCCCGGGCGCTTGGCGGATGGGTGGATGGAAACGTGGTGATGTTGCTCGCGGTCCTCGCGATGGTGAGCACGCTGGTTTCGGGTGGATATCCAGCCTATGTCATCGCTTCCTATTATCCCGTGCGGGCCTTGAAGGGCAAGAGCGAGCGGGGGAGTGTGACGCTGAGAAAATTTCTCGTGGTGTTTCAATTTTCCCTGGCGCTGATATTGATCGTGGTTACCGTGGTAGCCAACCGCCAGTTGTCTTTTATGCACTCGCGCGAACTGGGGATCAACATGGACCAGGTGTTGATCATCAAGGCCCTGAATTTTGACAAAGAGACGTGGTCCGATTCCGCCGGGGGATACGTCGTAGACGAAATGTATTTGCAAAAAGCAGAAGCCTTTAAGCAGACCCTTCGTCAATCGGCGCTGGTGGCGAGTGCGGCCACGCTCTCGCATTTGCCCGGACAGACCGTGAACTGGGGCACCGAGTTCAAGGCCACGGCCATCGATCCGGACAAAGCCTATCGGCTCAAGGCCGTGGGCGTGGACTATGATTTTGTAAAAACGCTGGGTCTCCACCTGCTGGCAGGACGCAACTTTTCGGTTGACATCCCGGCCGACCGGGGCAACGAAGGCCGGCGTGCCGTACTCCTGAACGAAGCGGCCGTACACCGGCTGGGCTTCAAAGATGCGGCGTCGGCTGTTCACGGTCACATTCAAACCTACTGGGGAGCCGACTATGAGATCATCGGTGTGGTAAATTCCTATCACCAACTTTCGCTGAAAGAAAACCTCGAACCCCTGTATTTCATACTCCAGCCCAGGGCATTATCGTACTACGCATTGCAACTGCAAACGGGTGACATGACCGCGGCCATTGCCGGCGTGGCGCAGGTGTGGCACCGGCATTTCCCGGACTACCCGTTCCAGTATTTTTTCCTCGATAATTTCTATGACAAACAATATCAATACGACAAGCGATTCAGCGATGTGATGCTTTTCTTTTCAGGATTGGCGGTTTTTATAGCCGGCATGGGCTTGTTTGGACTGACCGCCTTTGCCGTCGTGCAACGCACAAAAGAGATCGGCATCCGCAAGGTACTGGGCGCGTCGGCCCTCAACCTGATCCAACTCTTCACCCGCAACTTTATCGGGCTGATCGTGATCTCCTATGCAGCCGCCACCCCTTTGCTATATTGGGGTGTGCAGCGGTGGCTGGAAAACTATGCGTTCCGGTTGGAGCTAAAACCATGGTTCTTTATAGCACCCCTGGCCATCATGCTGCTGTTCGCCCTCGCGGTGATGAGTCTCCAGGTAATCAAAGTATCCCTAAGAAACCCCGTGGACAGCCTGCGACACGAATAGACGTCAATACCGAGGAGATTGTCTAACCCCTTCGCGCCTTACGTTGCGCCTTTGCGTCTCTGCGGTTCAATATGATTTTCTAACGCGCCTGGGGGTATATCCATACCCCCTTCACTACAACTTTTCAACAACTCAATACATCCTCACTTTAGCGTCACAGAAAAAATCAATCCCTGTCGTAACTTACAGAAAGCATGAACCCTCAACCCCTTCATCCCAATGCTGCACAACTATCTGAAAGTAGCCGGGCGCAACATTATTAAGCGCAAGCTGTATTCTTTTATCAACGCGTTCGGTCTCAGCATCGGCATTGCGTTTTGCGTGCTCATCTGCCTCTATATCCGCGACGAAAAGAGCTTCGACCAGTTTCACGCCCACAAGGACCATATTTTACGCCTCGAAGAAAAGAGCTACAATCGCTGGGAAAAAGATCCAACAAATCTCTATCAACGCTCAGCCTACCTGCCAGCCGGCCTTCTACCCGCCGTGCTCGACGAGATCCCGGAAGTGGAGTGTGGCACCCGTTTCACATCAGGCTCCGGCGTCATGCGTTACCAGGACAAGATCTTTACCGAACAACTCAACTATATCGACCCGGGGTTCTTTAAAGTCTTTTCCTTCACCCTGCGCGAAGGCAACCCCGACAAACTATTTCAAACCCCGGACGAGATCGTGTTGACCCCCGCCGTAGCCAAGAAATATTTCGGAGACGAAAGCCCCTTGGGAAAGACCATTTCGATGGACAACAACGGGGAGAAAACACTAACGGTGACCGGCGTCATCGAGGCGCCTCCCGCAAATTCCAGCATCAATTTCTCCGTGTTGATGCCCATCACGCAACAACCATTTTTCGACAAGAACAAAGACCAATGGGGGAATTTTTCATTTCCGATCTTTATCCGCCTCAACGACCAGGCCAAGCTAGCCGATCTTCCTCCTAAACTGGAGCGGGTGGTCCAGAAATACATGGGCGACCGTCTGGAAAAGTGGCGCAAGCAGGGAAACGTTTCCCCGGATATAAAAATATTCGAGCTGCAATTTTCTGTTCTCACCGACATCCATATGAACACGGCCGTGTCGTGGGACAAGGTGAGTGATCCGCAATATTCGCTCATCCTCGGCGGCATCGCTTTGCTCATCCTCGTCATCGCCTGCATCAACTATGTTTCCCTGGCGCTCACCACCTCTACGGCGCGGCGCACCGAGGTGGGCGTGCGCAAAGTTGTGGGGGCACAGAAAAAACAACTCGTCTACCAGTTTGGGTTGGAGTCTCTGATGCTGGCTTTTGTTTCGATGCTCCTGGGGCTGGGCCTCGTGTTTCTGTTCTTGCCGGCGTTCAATGAATTTACGGGTAAAAACATCCGGATTGGGTTGGACGATGCAAGCCTTTTGCTGGGCGCGAGCACCTCCATCACACTCGTCGTGGGCGTGTTGGCGGGAAGTTACCCGGCGCTTTTCCTTTCCGGCTTCCGGCCGGCGCAAGTGTTGAAAGGAAGCTTCACGGCCAGGCTGCAGGCAGGCTTCACACGGCCCCTGGTGGTGCTCCAGTTTGCCTTGTCGGCTTTTCTCATCATCAGTTCGGTGATCATGTACCGGCAAATGCAGTATGTCACCACCAAGGATCTCGGCTACAACAAAGATCAACTCCTGGTCATCCCCACCCAAACCAGTTGGAGCGAAGAGGCCAACAAAATGGTGGAGCGCTTCCGCACCCGCCTGCAACAGGAACCGTCGGTGGTGTCGGTGGCCGGAACGAGCATTTCGTTTAACCAGGGATGGTCGCACTATGGCTACAAGGTGAACGGCGAACACAAAGCGGCGTATGTCTATGCCGTTGACCCCTACTATCTCCATACCCTGGGTGTAGAGATGGCCATGGGAAGAAATTTTGATGCCCGCATTCCCGCCGATACCAGCGCTGTGATTGTCAATGAAGCGCTGGTGCGCGACATGCAATGGTCAGATCCGCTAAACGAATATTTGAACTGGAAAGAGGACACCGTGGGGCTGGGGGCGAAAGTCATTGGCGTGGTAAAAGACTATCACTTCCTTTCGCTGGAAAAGGACATCGAGCCGCTTTTTCTCTCCATGGATAAAAAGAACGTCGGCTACCTGGGTACCATGCTGGTGAAAGTGAACGCCACCAACCTCCCGGCTACTGTTGAAAAACTGCGCGGCGCCTGGAAGGAACTTTCACCCGACAAACCGTTCGACTATACCTTCCTGGATGAGGACGTGGCCCGCCAATATGAAAGTTACCGGCGTTGGATGGGCATCATGGGATTGTCTACGGCGTTTGCCATTCTCATTGCTTGTTTGGGACTGTTTGGATTGTCCGGTATAAACGCGGTGAATCGCACCAAGGAGATCGGTATTCGCAAAGTGATGGGAGCGACCCTTGCGCATATTTTTGTACTGCTGAATCGTCAGTATCTGACACTCGCTGTGATTGCGTTTGTGGGCGCCATTCCTGCCGCATGGTACGTGATGACGCATTGGTGGCTGGCAGATTTCAAATTCCGGATTGAATTGGGATGGGAATTGTTTGCCGTCGGCATGCTCATCGGCGTGGCCGTGGCACTGCTCACGGTGAGCTATCACGCCGTAAAAGCCGCCATGACCAATCCGGCCGAAACCCTGAAATACGAGTAGGACAAACGCAAAAAAGGATGCGTTGCGGGAACCGCAGGCTTAGGATGGTCGCCCTCAACGGATTGCAATGCAGGAAAGCGCGATTCCCGATAGAAATAGAGATAAAGGTCTGAAATTTGGAGACGTCCAACTTTTAAATTGAAGGGACAATTGCTACATTTAGAATACCTAACATTTTAAAAGAGAAACTATGAAAAGAAATTTTTACCGGGGATTGCTGCTGTTGGTAGGGTTTCCATTGGTTTTCGGCGCCTGTAACAAGGACGACGATCCGGCACCGGATCCGCTCGTGGGCACATGGAAACGCGACGTGTATAGATTGAAGGACTTGCCTGCTAATTTTTCGAATTACGAGGATTTCCCTTTCGATACCTACTACTACGGCTCGGCAGAAGCAGGGCTGACCTTAACGATCACCAACGATAAAAACTACACGCGCAAATTCGATCTTTATCTCAATCCGGATGTTTCGGAAGGCGGAACCTGGACAAAGGAAGGAACGAAGTTGACCTTAAAGTCTACGGACACCAATTTCGGCGAAGAAGAATTTACGATCGAGGGCGATATAACCTCCTCGTCTGTGTCGATGGTGCTTTCGCAGGCGGCGACCTTCTCGTTGCTTCCGAATGCCGTAAGCGACACCTTGACCACGGCCTGGGCCAACGCACATCCTGAAACCGTAACGCCCTATCAGCAAAGCGTGGATGTCACCGTGGAGTTGGTTTTTGATAAAGTAACAACGCCTTAATAAAGGACGATCGATTGTCATTGAAAGCCGTGAAGAAATTCACGGCTTTTTTATTTATCGGAAGTTCAGAACCGGCTCTGCGCCCATTTCGCTACGGTCTCCCCAATGGCCAGCGACGACGTGGCGGCGGGGGAGGGGGCGTTGCAAACGTTGATCACCTGTTTGTCTTCCAGGATCAGGAAGTCGTCCAATAGCCCACCCGTTCGGTCGCACGCCTGGGCCCGCACGCCGGCGCCACCTTCGATGAGGTCTTCTTCGCGAATTTCGGGCATCAATTTTTGCAGCGCCTTGGTGAAAGCTGCTTTGGAATAGGATCGTTGCATTTCGCCCAGGCCTGTGCGCCAGTATTTGGCAACGATCTTCCGGAATCCAGGCCACGCCAGTGTTTCGGCAAGCTCCGAAAAATTGATGGTCGATTTTTTATACCCTTCCCGGGCAAACGCCAGCACCGCGTTCGGCCCGCACTCTACACCGCCTCCCACCATCGTGGTGAAGTGCACGCCCAAAAAAGGGAAATTCGGGTCGGGCACCGGGTAGATGAGGGTCTTCACCAGGTACTCTTTTTCTTTTTTTAGCTTGTAATATTCTCCCCGGAAAGGAATGATCTTCACGTCCACATTCGGCGATGTGAGTTTCGCGATCTTGTCGGAATAGAGCCCCGCGCAGTTCACCATCAGCTTGCCCGTGTAGCTGGCCTTTTGTGTGACGACCACCACTTTGTCGCTGGCCATCTGGACATCGAGCACTTTTTCACCCAGGCGCAGTTCGCCGCCCCGTTGCTGGAAAACGCTGGCGTATTTTTCGGCCACGACGCGATAGTCGACAATGCCCGTTTGGGGCACATGTATGCCCGCAATGCCGGCCACGTGGGGTTCGTAGTGTTTCAGTTCGTTGGCATTCAACATCTTCAGGTTAGTCAACCCGTTCTGCTGCCCACGGTCGAAGATATTTTTCAGGTAGGGGAGTTCGGTTTCGCTGGTGGCCACGATGACCTTGCCGCAAAGCTCGAACGGAATTTCGTGTTGACGGCAAAAGTCGATGAGCAAGTGGTAGCCGCGGATACAATTCGTGGCCTTCAGGCTGCCGGGTTTATAATAAATGCCCGAGTGGATCACATTGCTGTTGTTACCGGTCTGGTGGTTGGCCACCGCGGTTTCTTTTTCGATGACCACCACCTTCAAAGCGGGCGATCCTTGCTTGAGTTGCAAGGCCGTGGCCAGGCCGACGGCTCCGCCACCTACAATGATAACGTCGTATTGCACGTACTTTTTTTTTGCGAAGCTAAGGATAAATTCAATGGTGGTAAAATCCCACCGCTCAGGCCTTGATGGGGATGATGCGTACCGTGAGCGTTGGGTCCACCACCACAAAATGATTTTCAGGAATAAGCGTCCACGTGGCGTCGTCGGTTAGTTTTTCGGACACCACCAGCACGGCGTGGTCGTCGTCTTCCGGGGCCACCATCTGGCTGATGCCGTCTTCCACCACATAGCGGCTGCCTTCGGAGTGGTATAGGGTGAGCGGTGGCTCGCCGGGACTGGTGTTGTAGCGCGTGCCCACGGTGAACAGCCCGTTGGTCACGACCATGTTCAGATAGGCTGCTTCGTCGATACCGTTCTCGGCCATGAGTTTCTTCAAGGTCATGAACGTGTGCTCGAAGGCGTCGATGACGGCCTCGGGGCCGATGGTTTTGTGGTGTTCGAACAGGTAGTTCAGGAAGTAGGCAAAGATGTGTTCGGAGTCCGTTTGCCCTTTGATCCAGTTATACAACTCGTCGTTCAGGGGCTCGCGGAGCTTTCGTTTGATGCGCGTAAAGTTTTCCACGCCACCGTTGTGCATCATGAGCAGATTTTTGTACTGGAACGGATGGCAGTTGGATTCCGACACTTCGCCCACGCTGGCCGCCCGCACGTGCGCCACAAAACAGTGCGCGCGGATTTTGGGGGCGAGGTTGCGCAGGTTTCGGTTGCTCCAGGCTGGGCTCACCGACACAAACGTAACGGGTTCGGCATAGACTTCGGGAACATACCAGCCAATACCAAATCCGTCGCCGTTGAGCGGCTCTTCCAGTTCGCGGGCGTTGATGCTTTGGTTGACGAGAGAATTTTTGGGTTGATACAGCAGCTTGTCAATGACAATGGGCGTGCCCAGGTAGGCCATGAGTCGACACATAATTTTTTCAAGGTGTTATGGTAGGAAAAGATACGGTTTTACCGCCAATAAAAAATCAGGGCCGTTTCCGTGTAGCGTTCCCGCGGTTTGCTAACTTAGCTTATCCGTGGCCGGTTTGGGTCGGAACAAATACGCGGGAATACGCCTGTGCCCGGGAAGAAAAAAGCCCTTGAAAAGCATAAAAACGTCGAACTGATGACAATCCTTACCCGATGTCAGAAAAGCGCTAAATTGAACACATTTTGCGTTCGAAGCGGGTATATTTTTGCATGCTCTTCAAAGAAACAGTATAATTACCGATCATGAGAAAAGTCCCTTTTATTGTGCTTTTTCTGGCTGTAAGTTTTCTTCCGGCTTTTTCACAGAATTACAAAATGCACTCGGTCTTCGTCTATAGCTTCACCCGCTATGTGCAGTGGCCGGATGCCTACAACCAGGGCGACTTTGAGATCTTGGTACTGGGCGATTCCCCCATCATCGCCGAATTGAAAGCACTGGCCTCTGCCAAAAAGGTAGGCGACCGCAACATCAAGGTCACCAAGATCAAGAGCCCAGCCGAAATCAAAAAATGCAACATGTTGTTTGTTCCCGCCGACCACGCCGCCCAGATCACTGAGGTGATGGACAAGGTCAACACACAGCCCATCCTCATCGTGACCGAAGAGCAAGGTCTTGGCGCCAAGGGAAGCAATATTAATTTTATTGTGAAAGACGGTAAACTGGCGTTCGAACTCAACCAGGCCACCGTGAACAGACAAGGACTCAAGGTCAGCAACGAATTGACCCGCCTCGCGATATTGATCTAACTCAACTTATGGAAGAAACACAAAAGAAGAAGTCACGACTTCGACTCACCATCGGGAATAAAATACTCGCTGGTTTTCTAGCATTGATAGCCCTGTTTATTGTTATCGTAGTGATCGTTATCTGGAAAGGCGATGTCATCGATAACGTTGTGAATAGCTCCAGTAAAAATTACCGACCATCCCAGTCCGCCATCAAGGACTTCGGCACCATGGTCATCCGCTCCAAGATGCTCGTGACCAACTGGGTTTACCTGCAAACCAACGCCGACGACAAGAATGCTTTGCGCCAGTTGCAAGACTACGATTACCCGGCCCTCAAACAAAAGATCACCGAGCTGAAAAGCACCTGGGAAAGCGACAGCCAAAAGATGTGGATGGACACCATCTTCCTCAAGTTCGACACGCTGCTCAATGTGCAGAAAGAGTCGATCATGGCCAACCTCCAGTCCTTTGAAAACTACGAAGATCCACTCACCAAGCTGCTGGCGGAAGACGCCATCGAAAGCCAGGTGATCCCCCGCACCACCGACCTGCTCGCCCGCATCAACCGCGTGGCCGCCAAGCAAGACCAGGTGACAGCCCTGTCGGATAGCGACATTAAAGATTCGATCAAGAGCCTGCGAAACTACACGCTCTTCCTCGGTACCAGCATTATCATCCTCGGGTTGTTCAGCGCGTTCTTCCTGCGCCGTGCCATCACCAAGCCCGTCAACTTCCTAAAGAATGTGGTGGTGAAACTCGGAAAAGGCGAGTTGGTGGAAGAGAAGCAAACCAATTTCAGCAACGACGAGATCGGGGACATGGCTATCGCCATGGACAACCTGGTGACCGGTCTGAAAGCCACCAGCCTCTTCGCAGAAAATATCGGTAACGGAAATTATCAGACCGAATTCAAACCCCTTAGCGAGCACGACGTGCTGGGCAACGCGCTGATCAACATGCGCAACAACCTCTCGAAGGTGGCCGAAGACGATAAGAAACGCAACTGGGCAACAGAAGGTATGGCCAAGTTTGGCGAGATCCTTCGCACCAACACCAACGACCTCGGCAAACTCTCCGACGAAATTGTGGGCAACCTGGTGAAGTACCTCAAAGCCAACCAAGGCGCCCTCTACATCATCGACGATGCCGACGAAAACGAAGAGGCAACGATGTCGATGAAAGCATGCTATGCCTGGGATAAAAAGAAATACCTCAACCACAAGATCTACCGCGGCGAAGGCCTGGCCGGTCAGGCGTGGCAGGAAGGCGACATGGTCTATCTGACCGAAGTGCCGCAAAACTATATCAAGATCGTTTCCGGCTTGGGCGACGCCAATCCTACCAGCGTGCTCATCGTGCCGCTGAAAGTGAACGATCAGATCTTCGGTGTTGTGGAGATTGCTTCCTTCAACATCTTCCATGATTTTGAAATGGAATTCGTACAAAAGATTGCCGAGACCATCGCGTCCACGATCTCGACCGTGAAGATCAATGCCCGCACACAGCGCCTCCTCGAAGAATCGCAGGAGATGACCGAGCAGATGCGTGCCCAGGAAGAAGAGATGCGCCAGAACATGGAAGAACTCCAGGCCACCCAGGAGGAAATGCAGCGCAGCCAGGCAGAGACCGACAGCACGTTATCGGCCATCCACGGATCACTGTCCGTAGCCGACTACAGCATCGACGGCGCCCTCACCAAGGTGAACAGCAACTTCCTCGATTTGTTTGGCTATACGCAAGACGACGTGATGGGCGAACACCACCGGATCTTCGCCACCAAGGAAGACAAGAACAGCGACGAGTACCGTCAGTTCTGGAAAGACCTGGCCGCCGGCTATCCGAAGAAGGGAACCTTCAGACGGATGAATCGCAAAGGGGAGATCATCAACGTACGCTCCAGCTTCTCGTCCATCAAGAACCGTTCGGGTGAAGTGGTGAAAGTGATGGAGATCACCTACGAATTGAGATAGAACGAAAGTGTATTCACCATAAAAAGAAAACCCCGCAGCATCTTGCGGGGTTTTTCTTTTTATGAAAGTTTTGTATCGCGTGGAATTAGAATTCGGTCATCAGTTCAAAAGGAGCCTCAGCCGAATCCATCACCTTTCCTTCTTCACACTTGAGTACACGCGCCGGGAATTTTTTTATAAGCCCGTAGCTGTGCGTGGCCATTAGTACGGCCGTACCGGTCTTGTTGATCTGTTGAAAGATCTTCATGATGCCGCCCGAAACTTCCGGGTCGAGATTTCCCGTGGGCTCGTCGGCCAACAGAATTTGAGGCTCGTTCAGCAGGGCCCGGGCAATCACAACGCGTTGTTGCTCGCCGCCGGAAAGCTGGTGTGGCATTTTCTTTTCCACGGATCCCAGTCCAACCTGCATCAGTACTTCCGATGATCGTGCACGCATTTTCACATTGTCGCGCCAACCGGTGGCCTTCATCACAAACATGAGGTTCTCGCCGACACTCCTGTCGTTGAAGAGCTGAAAGTCCTGGAAGATGATGCCGAGCCTGCGCCGCAGCAACGGGATCTCGCCGGGTTTGATGCCGCGAATGTTGAAATTGCAGACATCGATGTCACCCAACCGCAGGGGCAGATCGGCATACAGTGTTTTGAGCAATGACGATTTGCCGGAGCCCGTGCGGCCGACCAGGTAAACAAACTCACCCTTTTCTATATTAAAAGAGATATTGCCCAGCACCGTATGATGGTCCTGGAAAATGCTGGCGTCGAGCACGCGCACGACCGGGTCGGTAGAGAACATTTCGGTATCCACTTAGTTGTAACGTATGGTGGCGGCGATTTATTTCAATAAGCTCCGCCGGGGCAAAGGCTTAGCCGTTGCCCTTCTTATAGTCGGCCAGGAATTTTGCCAGGCCGGCATCGGTGAGCGGATGTTTCAACAGGCCGGTGATCACATTCAGCGGGCAGGTCACGACGTCGGCACCCAACTCGGCGCATTGCAGCAAGTGGATGGTGTGACGAATCGATGCCGCGAGGATCTGTGTTTCAAAGCCGTAGTTGTTATAGATGTTCACGATCTGGGCGATTAGCTCCATACCGTCTTGTCCCACATCGTCGAGACGGCCGATGAAAGGCGACATATAGGTGGCACCGGCTTTGGCGGCAAGGATGGCCTGACCTGCGGAGAACACCAGGGTGCAATTGGTCTTGATGCCGTCGCTGCTGAATTTCTTGATGGCTTTCACGCCGTCTTTGATCATCGGGACCTTTACCACAATCTTATCGTCGATCTTGGCCAGTTCGCGACCTTCTTTGATGATGTTGTCAAAATCCGTGGAGATAACTTCGGCGCTAACGTTGTCGTCTACGATCTTGCAAATGGCCTTGTAGTGGGCGCGGATATTTTCTGTGCCGGTGATGCCTTCCTTGGCCATCAGGCTGGGGTTGGTCGTTACGCCGTCCAGGACGCCGAGGTCATAGGCTTCTTTGATTTCGTTCAGATTTGCGGTGTCGATGAAAAATTTCATGTGTATTTATGGTTTTTTACAGTTCGTTACGGCCGCCACAGGTCGGGGGTGGCAAACCGTCTTTACGCCTAAAGGTAAGCATGATTTAAGAAATCTGCCGAAAAAAACCGTGTAAAGGCTGGATTGGGGTGGGGAGAAAAAAATGGCAAACCGAACATCGCACCGCTACAACCGCCTACCCTTGCTCCCTTCCGGTCCTGGGGGAGTTCAGCAGGAGCTGGTCGTGCCGATTTGCCGGTGCAAAGATACGACGCGCTGGACGTAATTGACAAACAGACTCTACAAAAATCCAGCGAAGGCGGCTATCCTACTAGTCCTGAGAGATATAAATTAAATTCCATGGCGCTGGCCTCCTCAAAACCATCCACTTTCAGATCTTCCAGGATGTCCTCACCGAATTCAAGTTCCCGCCGCTCCACCTTTCCGGAGGGAAGCAACGTGAGTTCCGTCCCTTTCCAGAGGATGGGATTGACCTTCACGAGAATGATCATCTCGTCGAATTCTTTCCGGAAATACTGGTGGACGATATTGCTGTCTTTGCCCATTTAGCGTTTCTTTAAACCATGGTTCGACTGGACTTGCCCGAACATTTTCATACGGATCGCCTATCGGTCCGGCGGCTAAGGTACGAAGATGCAGAGGAAATTTTTTACGCCTACGCCAGCAAGCCCGAAGCTACCCGCTACATTTCCTGGCCCACGCACGAATCGCTCGCCGACACAAAATCCTTTCTCCGCTACGCCGTGGCCGCATGGGACGCCGGGACGGATTATTCCTTCTCTGTCCGCTTGAAAGAAAGCAACCGCCTCATCGGCAGCTTTGGGGTGATCAATGAAGACGGGAAGTTGCAGTTCGGCTACATCTTCAGTCCGTCGCAATGGGGCAGGGGCTATGCCACCGAGGTGTGCCGCGCCATGATGATGTTGCTCCGTGATCAGTATGGTGTCTACCGCATTCAAAGCTTTGTCGATGCCGAAAATGTAGCCTCCGCCCGGGTGCTCGAAAAAAGCGGGCTGGTGGAAGAGGCGCGGCTGCCAAATTGGTTCCGATTTGTCAACCAGCGCTACAAAGTGAAAGACTGTATCCATTACAGATTGCCGATGGACTTGCGTTGAAAAGAAATCATTTTTTAGGCATTTCAATCGATTGTAGTCAAATAAATGCTACATTCAGGATCACCAAAACCACCTATGCGCGCTGTGTATGTTTGTTAACGCACACACCGATTTGCCCAAAGACCCAACCTCCGGCACTACCGGAAAAGGGCAGATCCTGGACGATCACTACCTGTGGCAAAATTTCCGCAAGGACAACGAGCTGGCTTTTTCCATGCTCTACAATAAATACACCCCCAAGCTTTTTAATTATGGCATGCACTATTGCGCCGACCGCGACCTGGTGTTGGACTGCCTGCAAGAATTATTCTCGTCTTTCTGGGCAAAGCGCAAAACCCTGCCCGATGTATACTCGATCAGTTCCTATCTCTTCAAATCCTTCCGCCGGCTGCTGTTGAAAAAGCTGAATTGGCGCAGGCGGTTCCTGATTTCACTGGACACAAATTCACGTCACAGCTTCGAGATCACACTGCCCTTCGAACACACCCTCGAGCAACAGGAACTGGAAACCGAGCGCAGCGAGATGCTAAAGCGCAACTTGCAAAAGCTTACCCGCCGCCAACGCGAAGCGCTCTTCCTGAAATTCTACAACGACCTGAACTATGCCGACATCGCTTCCATCATGGAACTGCAGGTGGATTCGGTATACAACATCATCTCCAAAGCTTTGGACAGCCTCCGGCAGGAAATGAAGCACTGATCACAGGGAAGCTGTCCGCACCGCTTCAAAGGAATTTTGCTCATCCCAGGCTAGCACAAGCCTGTTCACTTTCTCGTCGGCGCCCCTTTTGAAAACCAGCGACATGTTATAGAACGCGTTGGCATCGAACGTGTCTTTCGCTTTCCAGATCACCTCCATGGTGGGCGTAATCGGCATGGTCATGTAGAGCGTTTCGCCGCGGTTGGTGATTTCGATGATCATGCTGGTGAATTCTTTTCCATACAATTCGTTGACCAATCTTTCGATGCCGCCGGTGCAATCCAATTTGTATTTGCCCGTATAGGACTGCAATACCTTCTCTGTTACCTTACCCGGTTTTGCCTGACGGATGTGGATGTCGAAATCCATTTTTGCGAGGGCACTGCTGCGGTCGATAGTACGGGTGACTTGTTTTTGTTCTTCGTGCGTGAGGTCGTTATAGATACCATCGGTTTTGTTTCGCTCCTCGCCATCGAAATAGAGTTGTGTCACCATCTCGTGGTAGCCGCGTTTAGAAACTTTGTAGTGAATATGGCGTGCCCGCGAGGCGTACAGGCCCGGAACAACGGTTTTGAAAGAAAAGCGGCCTTCGGCATTCGTGATGGCCTGCCCCCAGCCTTGAAAGTTCGGGTCATGTTCGCCTTTGGTGTTGAATTCATGATTGTACTTTCCAAAATGATTCGCTTGCCACGTCTCCACGATCGCACCTTCCACAGGTTTGCAGTCGTCATCCAATATTCTTCCGGATACTTCCAGCAGTTCGCCTTTTGCTGTTCCGCTTTGGCCGGTCACCTGCGTGAGGTCAACGTCGTGGTCCAACTGGCTACGCGATTTCATAGGTGGAAATGGCCCCAGCTCCAGGGCCGGAGTAGTTTCGCAAGTGTCGGGGTCAGTGGCCTTTCCGATCGCAGAGAGGCCTGCCATGGATCCGGTGGCCACGCCTAGTCCGAGGCGCAACCAATGGCGCCGGTTGAATTTGGTTGGGGTTTTCATAGGGGTTTTTGATGGTTGGTCTAAGCTACCCAAGGGGTCCCACAATTCATAGACTTTCGATGAAAGCTGGGCCGAGAGAGCGGTTAAATAGACCGCGATGTGGTATTTTTAGTGAACACAAAACCCTCTCGTTATGGAACAAATAAACACGTACACCAAAGCCTTCACGGATTGGATCATCGTCTTCGGTCCCAAAGTGTTGGGCGCCTTGATCGTTTTTATTGTTGGTCTTTACATTACCAACTGGCTCTCGCGGCTCGTCTGGAAGTCCATGAATCGCCGCAACTTCGACGTGTCGCTGCAATCATTCCTCAGCAGCCTGATCAGCGTGGGCTTGAAGATTCTGTTGCTGGTCACGGTCGCCGGCATGTTGGGCATTCAAACCACTTCCTTTGTGGCCTTGATCGGTGCACTGGGACTTGCAGTAGGCCTGGCGTTGCAAGGCTCGCTGGCCAACTTCGCGGGCGGTGTCCTCATCCTCGTGTTCAAGCCCTTCAAGGTAGGTGACGTCATCGAAACCCTGGGGCAAACCGGCGTGGTGCAGGAGATCCAGATCTTCAACACCATTTTGCTTACGGGCGAAAACAAGACCGTGATCCTCGCCAACGGAGCGGTCTCCAATGGAACCATCGTCAACCATTCCAAACACGGAACTCTCCGGGTGGACATCACCCTGGGCATTGCGCCTGATAACGATATGCAAAAGGTGCGGCAGGTGGTGGAGAACACGATGATTGCCAATCCTCATGTTCTAAAGGATCCTAAACCAACGGTCAACATCCTCAAAGTCGCCGACGGCATGGTGACACTCGCGGTGAGGCCCTATGCGGAAACCGGTCATTATTGGGACGTGTACTTTGAATTACAGGAAACGCTGAAGACGGCGTTTGAGAAGAACGCTATAGCGCCGCCCTTGCATACCTATGTGGTGGTGAACAAAAACCAGGCAGCCTAATCTGCGTCCAATTCCTCCAGGATGGCGGCCAGGGCATCGAAGTCTTTCAACCCGGGTCTGATCTCGGCGCTGCCATTCAGGGCGATGCCTTTCATGATGGGATCGTGGAGGGCGCGCTCCAGGTCTTCCTTGGTCTCTATAGAAAGTAGCGAAGGGTATGGAGAAGCCACGGCCGTGTCATGGCGCTGAAGCAGGTAGGACGGCTGCAGGGAGGCCTGTGTTGGTACGTCGCCCGGATCAACGCGGAGAATGAATGACAGGGGAAGGGTTTCGAACAATTTCAGTTCGGCAGGGGACAGCTCTACATAATCGGGTTTGTAATCTTCCAGGATCCGCTCCAGGTCCTCCTTCCGGCGAAGGCCATAGATCTCGGCCACCATCGAAGGTCCGGTCACCCACCCGCGGATTTCCTGGTAAAGCTTGGGTTCCATGTAGTGCGGTGTTCCCTCGACAACCGAAAATCCCAACAGGTCCACACCCATTCCCGCAAAATAGCGGGCATCGCTCAGGTTGGTGATGTTTCCGGCTTTTACTAACGTTTTAAGCGGCATAGTTTTAATACTGGATAAAAAATAACTTTGTACCCAATTACGTTCAAAGGTGTGCCGGGATTAAAGAAAAACCAATTATCGGTGAAGCATTTTTTAAGATTCTTATGCGCCCTGGTGGGGTTGGCGGCCGTTTCCTGTTCTTCCGATGAGGTGCGCAAGACCGATGCCGGCATAGACTTTTATCCCCTTCAAAAAGGCCGCTACCAGATCTATGACGTGAACCAGATCAAATACACGCTGGGCGTGCCCGAAACCCTCGCCTACGAATTGAAGATCTTGGTGACGGACTCCTTTGCCGTCCAGGAAGGTTATTCTTATGTCACGTATCGCTACAAACGCACCGGGGGAGAAACCGACTGGACCTACCTGGACACGTGGTCGTCGACGGTGAACGACCGGCAAGCCGTCCAGAGTGAAGCCAATACATCTTATCTAAAACTCAAATTTCCGTTGAAAGAAGGCGCCACCTGGAACGGCAACCTCTATAACAATGGCACAGCCGAAGACTATCTGCTCCAGGATGTCGACCAATCCCAAACGTTCAATCAAAAAGCATTCGACAACTGCGTCACGGTGAAGCAAAGCGACAACGAAGATCTCATTGTCTTCCTGGACAAGCGAAAAGAGGTCTATGCAAAAAACGTTGGCTTGGTCTACAAGGAAACCACGCAGCTCCATTATTGCACCGACACCAACGAGGGTTGTCTCGGACAACAGGTCGTGAACGAAGGGATCATCTACACGCAAACCATAAAAGCATATGGCTTGGAATAGGTTGATCGTTTTGCTGGGGTTTATTTTCATTTCCTCGGTGGCCACCGCCCAGGTGAATCGCTACATGGTATTCTTTAAAGACAAAGCCGGCACATCCTACAGCACCAGTGCACCTAAAGCCTTTCTTTCTCAACGCGCCGTTGATCGCCGGATCCAACAAGACATTGCCATTACCGAACAGGATTTTCCCGTGAATGCCGGCTATGTTCAAAGCGTCGCAGCAACCGGAGCATCCGTATTTTTCCCCACGCGTTGGATGAATGGTGTGCTGGTGCAATGCGATGTTTCCGTGTTGACCGCTGTGCAGGCGCTGTCCTTTGTAGACCACGTTGAATGGGTTGCCCCCAATGCGAGGTTGGCCAACGGTCGCAAAAAGAACAACAAGGCAGTGAAAGCCCAGGAAGCGCCGGCCAAGACCCAGGCGCAACTCCAGTTAATTGGTCTTGACGAAATGCAGGAAGCCGGCTACAAAGGCGAGAACATGCTGGTAGCGATTTTCGACGGCGGCTTTCCCGGTGTGAACACCGCTACGCCTTTTCACCACCTGATCCAGGAGAACCGCATCGACTTGCTCGCTTCGCATGATTTTGTGGGCAACACCGACAATGTGTTTCAATACGACGAACACGGCACCGAAGTATTCTCCGTCATCGCCGCCAACCAGGACGGCGTGTTCACGGGCGGGTCTTATGAAGCAAACTACCAGCTCTACGTCACGGAAGATACCGACAGCGAATATCGCATCGAAGAATACAACTGGCTCTTTGCCGCCGAGCGCGCGGATAGCGCGGGCGTTGACATCGTCAACTCTTCATTAGGCTATTACGACTTCGACGACGCCACCATGAACTATGCTAAGAACGCCATGGATGGAAAGACCACGGTGATCTCGCGGGCAGCGCAATGGGCGGCAGACCGGGGCATGGTCATCGTGTGCAGCGCAGGCAACGAAGGCGCCACGGCCTGGCAGATCATTACCGCCCCGGCCGACGCCAAAGATGTGTTGGCCGTAGCCAGCGTCACCAGCGGTGGCGCGCGTTCCGCCTCCAGTTCGATCGGCCCTTCGGCCGATGGCCGGATAAAGCCGGATGTGGCAGCCATGGGGGTGAGCACGAGCATCATCCGTCCCGACGGCACTACCAGCATAGCGACGGGCACGTCGTTGTCGGCGCCCCTCATCACCAGCCTTGCCGCCGGCGTGTGGGAGCGGTACCCGAAACTGAGCAACAAGGAAGTGATCGATGTCATCCGCAAATCCGCCTCCCAGGCCAAGAATCCGGACAATCTTTTAGGTTACGGCATCCCTAATTTCAGAGCGGTGGTGAACTACATTGAGCAGATGCCTCAAGAGGACACGTTCGATGTATATCCCAATCCCGTCAACCACGATACATTGACCATTCGCCCGTTCGATCCCAACCAGGTGGCCACCTGTCGGCTGGAGCTTTTGTCGGCCCAAGGGGCCGTCGTGTTTCAAGGCGAAACCACGTTCTCGTGGCTGAACCGTGCCTACACCGTCAACCTCGCCCCGGTATCGTCGGGATATTATGTTCTGCGGGTTACATGGGGCGATAAACGATTCACCTATAAGCTCATAAAAATATAAGCCCCTCGGGTGCCGATCGCGCGTAGAAGATAGAACTTTACGCTTATTTTTGCGGCAGAACAACGCACCATGCAAACTCCGGTAATCGCTCCCTCCATACTCGCCGCCGACTTCGGCAACCTTGAACGCGAGGTGAAAATGATCAACGACAGCCAGGCCGACTGGATTCACGTGGACATTATGGACGGGGTCTTTGTCCCCAACTTTTCCATGGGATTGCCGGTGGTCGAAGCCGTGAAGCGCCACGCCAAGAAACCCCTGGATGTTCACCTGATGATCGTGAATCCCGACCATTACCTGGCTGCCTTTTGCAAGGCCGGCGCGCATAGCATTTCCGTGCACGTGGAGGCTTGCCCGCATTTGCACAGCACGATCCAGCAGATCAAGGCGTTGGGTTGCAAAGCTGGCGTGGCCATCAATCCGCATACCCCGGTGGTGCAGTTGGAGAACATCATTGCCGACATCGACCTGGTTTGTGTCATGTCGGTGAATCCCGGTTTCGGGGGGCAGAAATTCATCGAGCACACCTATCGCAAGGTGGAGAAGCTCAAAAAGATGATCCTCGATGCCAACGCGAGCGCCCTCATCGAAATAGACGGCGGTGTGAACCAGCAAAATGCGAAGCCTCTGCTGGATGCGGGCGCCGATGTGCTGGTGGCCGGAAACTTCGTATTCAGCGCGGCGAATCCCATAGACGTGATCGCCCGGCTGAAGGCCACACATTAATTTTACCGCCCGCGAAGGATGTAAAAACTTTCACGGAACATTCTGCGTATCTTCGGCAAGATTCTTGTTTTCCTCTATCAAATTTCCGTATGAAGAAGCCTTTTGCGATCATTCTGCTGGCCACCCTGTTTTCCTGTCAGCAAAGTGTAACCCGCGTGGCCCCCGACACCCAAATCGATCTCAGCGGCCGCTGGAACGATTCCGATTCCCGGCTGGTAGCCGACAAGATGATCTCCGAGCTCATGGCGTCGGAACGATTCAAGGAATACGCCAAAGAAAAAGGACGAAAGCCCGCCATCGTCGTGGGCCTCATCCGCAACAAAACCAGCGAGCACATCGACTCCGATACCTACATCAAGAAACTGGAAGTAGCCATCTACAACTCCAATGTGGCCGAGGTGGTGGAGTCGGAAGAATTTCGTGACAAGCTACGCCTGGAGCGCGCCCAGCAACAAGACTTTGCCGACCCGGCCACCGTGGCCCAATGGGGCAAGGAGATCGGCGCCAACCTCATGCTCTTTGGAGAAATGACCTCGGAGACGGACACCAGCAACAAAAAGCGCGTCGTCAACTACATCACGACGCTCTACCTCACCGACATCGAGACGGGCAAGCGGGTGTGGTACGGACAGCAGGAGATCAAGAAATTTGTGAAGAACGGATGAACACCGCGAAGTCGTTACGGCTTGCCTTTTCCTTTTTCGCGCTGGTCACCTTGCAGGCGTGCGCCACCTACTATCAGCAACACCTCGACTTCAATTATGAATTCGAACACGGCGACTTGCAGCAGGCGCTCAACGCGCTGAAGGGCAGCGAGGCCGAAAGCAAATCAAGGTTTCTCTTCTTTGCCAATAAAGGTTTGCTCCTCTCGGTTCTTGGAGACTACGAAGAGAGCAATGCTTTTCTGGAAAAAGCTTTTCTTTTTGGAGAAGACTATCGCATCAACTATTTCAACGAAGGGGTTTCCTATTTCACCAATCCCAATTTCACCGTCTATCGCGGCGAGGACCACGAACATCTGATGGTGTTGTATTTCAAAGCGATCAACTACTTGAAAATGAATCAACCGCAGGATGCGCTGGTGGAGTGCCGCCGGCTCAACATCCGGTTGAACCAGCTCACGGATAAATATTCTTCGCCACACAAGTTGCAACGCGACGCCTTCATCCATGCGCTGATGGGCATCATCTATCAATCGACCAAAGACTACAACAACGCTTTCATTGCCTATCGCAATGCCTTGGATGTGTATGAGAATGAGTATGCAAAAATGTTTCACATGACCGTTCCCGAGCAATTGCAAAAGGACCTGGTGAACACAGCCTATTGGACCGGCTTTATGGATGAGTTTGAAAACTATAAGACCAAATTCGGCATGCAGGACTACACACCAGTTCAACCCGACGCCGAGCTGGTATTTTTCTGGCACAACGGACTGGCTCCTGTAAAGACAGAATGGGGCATCAACTTTGTGATTGCGCCCGGCCCGGGCAACACGATGTTGTTCACCAACGAGTCCATGGGCATGGTTTTTTCATTTCCGGTGGAAGAAGAAAACGATCGCCGGGGTCTGGCCGCCTTGCAGATCTATCGTGTGGTGTTCCCGCGCTATGTGGAGCGCCCCCTGTATTTTCAAACCGCCAACCTGGAAACCAATGGCACCGAATATCCGCTGCAACTGGCCGAAGACGTGAGCAAGGTCGCCTTCCAAAGCCTGCGGCAGCGCATGCTGCAAGAGTTCGCCAAAGGATTGCTGCGGGCCGCCCTGAAAAAAGTGACCGAACAAAGTCTGCGCAAAAAAGATGAGGGCCTGGGCGCTTTGCTGGGCGTGGTGAACGCGGCCACCGAAAAAGCCGACACGCGCAACTGGCAAACCCTTCCGCACAGCATTTTTTATTCGCGGATCCCGCTGGTGGCCGATGAGAAAAATGAAGTGAAGCTAAAACTGCTGCCGGGCGAGGGGAGTGGCACGGACTATTCGTTCACCTACCAGCCCCAAAAAGGAAGGACACTATTTCACACGTTCTCGTCGTTAGAGTCGTTGGCGCCGAGCTATAGTTTTTAGGATGAAACCGGATGAAATTCATAGGGCGTTCCGACGCGATGACGCGCAGGACACAGCACTTCGCCGACATTCCGGTTCCAAATTTCGCCCCGCACGGCCCGGCAATAGGATGATTCCGGAATTTGAGTTACCTTTAAAACCCAATGGCCAGATTATGAACGGCTTACATTTTTTAACTTTGGAAGCATAAACCGGTTTTTTCTGAGACGTTTTACAGCAATAGTGGCGCTTGTTGTCGTTTGCCTGGCTACCCTGCCGGAAAAGGCGTTGGCGCAATACGAAAGTGAAAGCGATGCATCGATCCCCCTGGAAAATTTCTACATCAAACGTCAGGGCGTCGGCACGCTGCGCAAGATCCTGAGCAAGGTCACCTTTGGCCTGAGCACGGGGTATGGTAGCACCACGTTCAAGCACGACCTGAGCGGCTATGGCATCTTGCAAAACCCGGATTCCATGCCCAAACTCTTCAAGCCCGCCAGTGTCGGGGCCGGTTACACCAATTGGGTGAACAAGATGACCGCCACGGGCAACACCGTGCAACCCGGGTCGTTCCAGGTGAACTCCGACACCACCAAGCTGGGGTTTAAAAGCAAATCGTTTAGTATCCCCATCAAGGCCACGCTCCACGTGGAGTTCGATCGCTACCGGATCGGCGGAGGATATTCCATCGAATACATGAACATGGGCACGTTCAAGCCCACGAGCTATGGCGACAAGATCAATTCGTTTAACACGGACTTCTCCAGCTTTTTCCTGAAGAAATATTTCGGGATGATCGGTGGCGCCGTGTATCGCTACTACGAATACCTGCTGGTGGTCGATGCCAATATCGGCGGCTACAGCATGGGCAAGAACTTCGACAAGAGCCTGATCCAGAAAGGGGTCTACATGAACGTCGGCGTAGCCGTAGAGCGTGAGATGTCGGAGTATTTCCGCGTCTTTGTGCGCCCGTCATACGAGGTGAAGAGCTATAAGATGAACGTTCCCGAAGGGGGTGATGCCATCACGCATAAGTTCAACGCGTTCTACATCAACGTGGGAGCCACCTATCGCATTCCCGAGTTGCGCCGGTGTTTTCTGAAGAGCTGCCACGCGCAGATGAATCACGCGCATGGCAACCGCGAGTATCGCAGCCGCAGGCATCCCATCTACAAAAAACAAGACCCGCACTACGGCGAAAACTATCCGAATCTCATCAAGTACAAGGGGCGAAACAAGAAGAAGTTGAACCCGTATTGAGGCCTCACAGACCAACCCAAACCAATAGTCTTGGAGCGGAAAAACCGTTGGAAAAAACACGATAAACTATTTGTGATTAGCCCTGAATAAACAGTGAATTTTATTATCTTGCACAGCTTTAAAAAGAGCCCCTTTTGAGCTAAAAACAAAGATTTTACATGGCAGAAGAGAGTGGTGGCCTACCCCCGGAAAGGCAAAGTATAATTCCCATCAACATTGAAGATGAAATGCGCGGCGCGTACATCGACTATTCGATGTCCGTTATCATTTCACGCGCATTGCCCGACGTTCGCGACGGCTTGAAACCCGTGCACCGCAGGGTGCTCTATGGGATGCAGGAATTGGGTGTGAACTACAACAAACCCTACAAAAAATCCGCCCGTATCGTAGGGGAGGTTTTGGGTAAGTATCACCCACACGGTGACTCCTCGGTATACGACACCATGGTGCGTATGGCCCAGGATTGGTCACTGCGCTACACCCTGGTGGACGGTCAAGGGAACTTCGGTTCCATCGACGGCGACTTCCCCGCTGCCATGCGTTACACGGAAGCCCGCCTCAAACGCATTGCCGAGGAATTGCTGGCCGACATCAACAAAGATACGGTCGACTTCCAATCCAACTTCGACGACTCGCTTACCGAGCCTACCGTGCTGCCCGGCAAGTTCCCGAACCTGCTGGTGAACGGTTCGTCCGGTATTGCTGTGGGCATGGCCACCAACATGGCCCCCCACAACCTCACGGAAGTCATCAACGGCACGATGGCCTACATCGATAACAACGAGATCTCCATACCGGAGCTCATGCAGTATATCACCGCTCCCGATTTCCCGACGGGTGCCATCATCTACGGTCACTCCGGCATTCAGGAAGCTTACCTGACGGGTCGCGGTCGTATTGTGGTACGGTCCAAAGCCGAGATCGTCACATCGCCTACCGGCAAAGACCAGATCGTGGTGACCGAGATCCCCTACATGGTGAACAAGGCCATGATGATCGAGAAAACGGCCGCCCTCATCAACGAGAAGAAGATCGAAGGCATCTCCGACCTTCGCGACGAATCCGATCGCGAAGGATACCGTGTGGTATACGATCTGAAACGGGATGCTATTCCCAACATCGTTCTCAATAACCTTTTCAAATACACGCAACTCCAGTCTGCTTTCAGCGTGAACAACGTCGCCCTCGTAAAGGGACGCCCGATGACGCTGAACCTGAAAGACCTCATCAAATATTTCGTAGAACACCGTCACGAAGTGGTGGTGCGCCGCACGAAATTCGAGTTGGCCGAAGCAGAGAAACGCGCCCACATCCTTGAAGGCTACCTCATCGCCCTCGACAACCTGGACGAAGTGATCTCCCTGATCCGTAATTCCAAAGATCCGGAAGCAGCACGCGAAGGATTGATCACACGTTTCAGCCTCAGCGAAATTCAGGCGAAAGCCATCCTCGACATGCGCTTGCAACGCCTCACCGGCCTGGAGCGCGACAAGATCCTGGAAGAATACAAAGAAGTGAAAGCGCTCATCGACCGCTTGAACGAGATCCTCAACAGCGAGCCTTTGCGGATGCAGATCATCAAAGACGAGCTGACCGAATTGAAAGAGCGCTACGGCGATGCGCGTCGCACGCAAGTGGTGATCAACGAAGACGACATTTCGTTCGAGGACATGATCCCCAATGAAGAAATGCTCATCACCATTTCCAACCAGGGCTACATCAAACGTACGTCACTGTCGGAGTATCGCACGCAGGGTAGGGGTGGCGTTGGATCGCGCGGTGCCGCTACCAAGGAAGATGATTTTACCGAACACTTGTTCATCGCGCAAGCGCATAATTACCTGCTCATTTTTACCGACATGGGCAAAGTGTATTGGAAAAAAGCCTACGAAATTCCGGAAGGCACCAAGACGTCGAAGGGACGAGCCGTACAAAACCTCATCAACATAGAGCCGGGCGACATGGTGCGCGCGGTCATCAATGTGAAAAATCTCACGGACGAGGAATACATCAACAACAACTTTGTAATTCTTTGCACGGAAAACGGGACCATTAAAAAGACCTCGCTCGAGGCCTATTCCAGACCTCGCCAGGGCGGTATCACGGCCATCTCCATCCACGAAGGTGACCGTCTTTTAAATGCCTCATTGACAAATGGAAAGAATCACATTATTATAGCGAAAAGTGAGGGCAAGGCCGTGCACTTCAACGAAAACGATGTGCGCCCCATGGGCCGGACGGCTGCCGGGGTGAGAGCGGTCACGTTGGAGTCGGCCACCGACAAAGTGATCGGCATGGTTTGTATAAGCCGGGAAGATGCTAATTTGCTGGTGGTTTCCGAGAACGGCTACGGCAAGCGCTCCCTCATCGACGACTATCGCATCACGAAACGCGGTGGGAAGGGCGTGAAGACCCTCAACATCACGGACAAAACTGGCAAGCTTGTTGCCATCAAGGAAGTGGGAGATGATGATGAACTGATGATCATCAACCGTTCGGGCATCACCATACGCATCAAAGTAGGCGAGCTCCGCATTATGGGCCGCGCCACGCAAGGTGTGAGGTTGATCAAGCTCAACGAAGATGATCGCATCTCTTCGGTCGAGAAAATTCAAAAGATCGAGGAGGTCGCTTCAGCGGGAGAAACGGGTTTGGATGAAACCACACCTGATGCCCCAACATTGGAAGACACACCACCACCCCCTAATGAATAAATAGTACCATAAACCCTACGTTAAAAATGAAACGAATAACACTCTTACTGTTAATGCTGGCGACCGCATCGGTGTTTGCACAAAAGCCTGTGAAACCCAACCTTAACAAAGTGCTGTCCTCCTTCAAAGAGGGCAAACTGGACGAAGCTAAAACGATGGTCGACGCGGCAACCACCTATGAAAAAACCATGAGCGACCCCAAGACCTTCTATTATAAAGGTCTCGTGTATGCTGCGTTGGATACCACTTCCAACGAAGCTTTCAAAGCCCTCGACCCCAATGCTTTTGAAACCGCGCTCGAAGCCTTCAAAAAAGGCGATGAAATGAATGGCAAAGGAAAGGAATTCTTCGTTCAGGAAGCCAACGGACTTCCCGTGTTGAAGACGCAACAGATCGCGGTTTGGGCCAATGGTTATCTGAACAAGGGAGCCACCCTCTACCAGGAAGAAGACCTGGAAGGCGCTCTGAAGAATTTCGAGAAAGTACAAAAGATCACCCCGAACGATACCACGGCCTATTTCTATGCCGGCTTTGTGTCCAACGCCATGGAGAACTACGACAAGGCTGAAGCCAACTTCAAAAAATACATGGAGTTGGGTGGCAAATCGTCGGATGCCTATTCGGTGATCATCAACATCAACAGCGGTCCCCGCGAGAACAAGGAAGAAGCCCTGAAGCTCGTGCGCGAAGCCAAGGCCAAGTTCCCCAAGAACACGGACTTCCCTAAAGTAGAGATCGGTTTGCTCATCGACTTGAAGCGCATCGACGAAGCCAAGTCGGGACTGGAAGCCGCCGTGGCGAAGGAACCCAACAACAAGATCCTCCATTTCTATTTGGGCTATGCCAACGCCAACCTGAACAACAATGCCGAGGCAAAGAAAAACTATGAAGAAGCCTTGCGCATCGATCCCAAATATTTCGAAGCTTCTTTCTATCTCTCAAAGCTGATGTATACCGATGCAGCAAACCTGAAGAAAGAAATGTCCAGCCTCGGTATCTCTGCGGCCGATCGCAAGAAGAAGTTCGAGATCGACAAAGTGTTGGTAGATAAATTGAAACTTGCTCTTCCGTATTGGGAGAACACCGAAAAACTCAACCCTTCCGACCAGGAAGTGTTGGACGTGCTCTACTCCATCTACCGCGACCTCGGCATGGAAGATCAGACCAAGCGCATCGAAAAACGCTACAAAGAACTTGGTCTCGAGAACTAAGCGACGCAACGTTTTTAAAATATAAAAAGAGAGCCGGTGAATACCGGCTCTCTTTTTTGTTTCGTAGCTGATGTTGTTAGCCGCTAGTGCAAGGGAGGAAAGTCCAGCACCACATCTTCTTCGCCATAGGGAAATCCTACGCAGGTGAGCACCCGGCCCGCGTTCAGTTCTTTGTCGAGCAGCACTTCGTTATACGAAAGCCAGACCTTTCCCTGCAGGCAGGTGGCCGAACACGTTCCGCATTTGCCGGCCTCACAACTGTAGGGCAACACGATGCCGGCGCGTTTTGCGGTTTCCAAAATCGTGAGTGGATATTGCACGGTCAGTGTGTATTCTTTTTTCTCGTAGTGAATCGTGACGCGATGAGGCGTCTGGTCGGGGGGCAGTTCTTTCACTACGGGTTTGATCGTACTGAAATTTTCCTTGCGGATGTTGGCCGGTGGCACGCCCTCGGTGAGCAAGGTGATGGCGATCATCTGCATGTAGTCGTGTGGGCCGCAGAGATAGAACAGCGAGGTGTCGGGTGCTTCGGGAAGATGTTCCTGTAAATATTGCTGCAGCATGAGTTTGCTCACGCGGGCCTTCATCAGGTTTTGTGCTGAGCTGAACAGGTAGGTTACGGTGAAATGCGGGAACGTTTGCTCCAGTGCTAAAAGCTCCCGGTGGAAAATCGTTTGGTCTGCTCCGCGATTGCTGTAGAGCAGAAATACTTTGCGTGAGGGATGATCGTGCAGCAGGGTTTTGATCAGTGGAAGGATGGGAACGATGCCGCTCCCGGCCGCCAGGAAGAAATAGCGGTGATAGCCATCGATGTATTCGGGAAGCGTGAAGAAGCCTGAGGCCCCGATGGTGAGCAACGAATCGCCCACGGTGCAGCGGTCGAACAGGAAGCGCGAGAACTCGCCGTTGTCGATGCGCTTCACGGTGATGGTGAGCGGTTCACCCAAATAGGGATTGGACGAGATGGAGTAGGAGCGACGTTCCTCCTTGCCGGGTTTGGGGAAGACGAGTGTGAGGAACTGTCCGGGCAGATAGGGGAGTGGCCCGTCGGGATGGAGCACGAATGATTTGGTGTTGGGGGTTTCCAGCCGTATTTCGGATATGGTCAATGTGATATAGGGAAAATGCGCCATGTAGGGATTTATGTTAACGGTAGGCAAGATAAACCGGGAATGCCATACCTTTTCGCAACATTCGCAAACCGTTTTCATTGCGCAACACCCTGGAAAGGGAATATTTTCATTGGAATTTGGGTTTTGCTGAAAAATTTTAATTTACATTTGCGACCATTCGCAAAGGTCTTTGACGGCATAGAAATGAACATAACGTTCACGAAATCTAGGAGAATATCAGGAGTGGTTTTTGAGGCCGTTTTGATGGCGTGTATCATCGGCTATTTGCGCACGGGCACTCGCCTGACACCTCCTAAATCTGATCATTTGCTATCGTTTAGCCCGATTTCATCCAAGGCTATCGTGATGCGCAAGGCCGCAGACGTTGGAGCAAGAGTGGTATCCTTCACGAAAGGAACGCTCAGTGCAGGGGATGTTTTTGCCCAGCCTGTAGAATTTTTCAACACCGCCATCACCGGACGCCAAGCATTTTTCTCCAGCGCTTTTCAGTGCAACATCTTCTATGTGTTCATCACAGCTAACGCTCCTTAGGGAAGCCCGTTTTCTTTTTTTCTGAGAGTTCTTTTCAGAATGTTTCAAATAACTTTTTATTACACGATATTACGCTTTCATATCATTTGAATATGAACTTAAACCATGCTTGCAGCCGCCTTAACTTTTAAAGATTTACTAAATCCCGAGATGATTATCCAATATGGAGGACTCGTTCTCCTGCTCGTCATCATCTTTGCAGAAACCGGATTATTCTTTGGTTTTTTTCTGCCCGGAGATTCCCTTCTTTTTGCCGCAGGCTTGCTTTGCGAATCAAAATACTTAAGCACACCTGTTGTCGTTTTAATTCCATTGCTTATTTTGGCGGCCGTCCTGGGCTCGACCGTGGGCTATGGATTTGGGCGATGGGCCAAACACTACTTGGAGCGGCGCAAAGAGAATTTTTTCTACAAGAAGAAATACATCGAAATGACGGAGACCTTCTACCAGAAGTATGGTATGATGGCTTTCGTTTTAGGTAGATTCCTCCCCATCGTCAGAACCTTTGTGACCATACTGGCCGGCATGTCCCGTATCGATTTCAAAAAGTTCTGGATCTACAATTTGTTGGGTGCGTCGGCCTGGATCCTGACCATGGTTTTGGCTGGATACTTGTTGGGTAACGCTTTCCCGGGACTCATCGACCACCTGGAGATCATCGTCGTCGCCATGATCCTCGTGTCGGCGATTCCAGTGATCACGGCATTTTTTCGGGCACAACGAAAAATGCTGAAAGAGAAAATGAAGTAAGATATTTGGAGATAGATGTGAAGACCGAAAGGTGAAGTAGGACGGTGCAGAAAGAAAAAAATAAAAAAAAACAGCTCGCCCCTGTGACTTTTCCGGGGGCAGGCGATTATAGATTTGCTTTGTTACCGGGCAAGTCTAAGCATTGAACGTGTTTCTTTACTTAAACTTTAATAAAACTTGTAAACCTTTAACTTATGAAAACTCAGAATTCCAATTCATTAGCAGACAGCGTAAGATCCGGATTTGCCGCGGTTATAATCCCCGTAGAACTCACCCTGGCGTATCTGTTCTACTTCTTTGTGCTGGGTGCGGAAGAAAACTTCGATGCCAGCCATCACCCCATCAACTATTTGGGTACTGTTCACGAAGGTGGTCCGGCCATCGTACCCATCCTGATCTCTCTTTTGATGATGACGCTTACGTTTGCTATTGAACGTCTCCTCACGATCTCTAAAGCAAAAGGAAAAGGCAGCGTGCGCGGTTTTGTTCAAAAGATCAGAACGCTTCTCGCTACCGGTAATATCAAACAAGCTATCGACGAGTGCGACAAACAAAAAGGTTCTGTTGCCAACGTGGTGAAAGCAGGTCTTTCCAAATACAGCGCCCTGCAAAACGACAGCACGTTGGATGCCGAACAAAAAGTATTGTTGATCCAGAAGGACATCGAAGAAACCACGCAGCTTGAAATGCCCATGTTGGAAAAGAACCTGGTGATCATCGCGACCATCGCTTCTATCGCCACACTGATGGGTCTGTTGGGTACAGTATTGGGTATGATCAACGCATTCGCGGCCATGGCGCAAGCCGGTGCACCGGATGCTGTGAAACTGGCCAGCGGTATCTCTGAAGCCCTTATCAATACAGCTTTGGGTATCGGTACTTCCGCTATCGCGATCGTATTCTATAACTACTTTACTTCTGCTATCGATGCATTGACATACGGTATCGATGAAACCAGCTATAGCATCGTTCAAAACTTTACGGCTAAAACTAAAGCTTAATTTTTATGGGAAAAGTAAAAGTACATAGAGCATCTCCGTCCCTGGACATGACGCCTATGGTTGACTTGGCCTTCCTGTTGGTTACATTCTTCATGCTCACCACAAAGTTTGCACCCGAAGAACCTGTAGCAGTAGACATGCCCTCTTCGATCTCGGAGATCAAATTGCCGGAGGTAAACATCCTGACAATTACCATCTCCACAGACGGCATCGTATTCTTTAATATGGATGGCAAGTACAACCGCCAGGAGCTGTTGGGCAAGATCGGTGCGAAATACGGAATTCCGTTCGATGACCAGGACAAGGAAAAGTTTTCCCTGCTCCCCAGCTTCGGGATACCGATTCAAGGCATGAAGCAATTCCTGGCCCTGAGCCCAGAGGAACGTAAGACGGTGAATCAAACGGGTATCCCCGCCGATTCATTGAACAATCAACTGGCAGATTGGGTTGTTTTTGCACGGACCACGAACCCCGGACTGCGCATCGCCATTAAAGGCGACCGCGAATCCAACTACCCGATCGTGGAGAAGGTTATCAATACCTTGATTGACAACCGCGTGACCCGGTTCAACCTGATCACGAACATGGAAAAAGGCCCTATTAAACTCTAACCGCATACAACTATGTCAGAAGTAAGTCAGCAGGGCGGCGGTGGTGGTAAAAAAGACGGTAAAGTCAGAAGTAAGAAGTCGTCGACCAAAATCGACATGACACCCATGGTGGATCTTGCTTTCTTGTTGCTCACTTTCTTTATGCTTACGACCACCTTCAACAAGCCCCAAACCATGGAGATCACCATGCCGGACAAACCGAAGCCGGATGATGTGGTACCAGAAGTGAACGAGCGAAAGGTGCTTACCCTCGTGTTGGGTGAGAATGATAAAGTCTATTGGTACAAAGGGATCACCGATCCCAAGATCGAAGTGTCCAACTTCTCCGCCGATGGTATTCGAAAAGTGTTGTTGACGCAAAATGCTCAGACCAAGGATATGATCGTCCTCATCAAGGCTTTGGAGAAATCCAAATACAAGAACATGGTCGATATCCTGGACGAGATGAACATCACCGATATGAAGCGCTATGCGATCGTAAAAGTGACCGACGTCGATAAGGATCTTGTAAAAGAATCAAATTTATGAAAGCAGAACAATTAACCGTACAACCCTTGTGGGAAGACGTAGTGTTCGAAAACCGGAACAAGGAATACGGAGCGTATTTTATCCGTAGAAACTATTCCAAACACGTCATCTTCGCCCTCATCGGTATGCTTTTGGTTCTGGGTTTCGTGCTGGCCTATCCGACCATTGCAGAATGGATCAAAGGACAGCAGGACGTAGAACCTGTAGTCCTCAAAACGACGAAATACACGGACTTGGCGGCACCCCCGCCGATTCAGGAAAACACACCTCCTCCGCCGAAGTTGGACATTCCCCCTCCGGTGAAGACCATCATCAAATTCCTTCCCCCGAAAGTGACGGAGAAGGAAGTGCAGGAAGAGGAAATGCCTACCATCGAGGAGATCAAGGAAAATGATACCGGACCGACTGAACAGGAAGGTACAGGCGAAGTGGTGTTCGATGAACCCGTAGCCGAAGTGGCCAAACCCGCCGTGGAAGAAGACGTGATCTTCACCGTGGTAGAACAGCCCGCCGAATTCGAAGGTGGTCTCCAAGCCATGTCGAAATTCGTGAGCAAGAACCTGAAGTATCCTGCGGTAGCCCGCCGGATGGGAATCGAAGGTTCCGTGTTCGTGAGCTTCGTGGTAGATAAGTCAGGTAACATCAGCGACGTGCAGGTGATCAAGGGTGTGAGCGCAGAATGCGACAAAGAAGCCGCCCGTGTGGTTTCGATCATGCCGCCCTGGAAGCCTGGTAAGCAAAACGGTAAGGCGGTTAAATCCCGCTTCGTATTGCCTATCAAATTCAAACTGTCGACTTAATCAATATGAGACCCCGACCGGATGACTACAGGTCCGCTGCCCCTTTCGAGACTGCAATGAAGTTGCTCGGAATGACCATGGCAGTTGTGTATGTGGCGCTCGGTGTTGCGGTAGCTTGGCGGGCGGACAAAATGTTCAACATCCCGCCAAGCTATACGCTTCTTCTGGGTAGTATAATGATCGCTTATGGATTGTTCAGAGGATACGGTGTTTACCGCAAATACTTTAAACATTAGCGAATGAGGATCGCCGTATTTGTTTTTGTGATCACCTTTATAGTAAGCGGCTGCGGAAAACGCGCCATCGACTATCGGGTGGACACCCCTACGGCAGGACACATCAAAATTGCGGTAGACGAGTCGCTCAAACCCCTGATGGAGGCCGAGATCGACGCCTTTGAGGGCCTTTACAAAGATGCCCACATCGACGCCATCTACACCTCCGAGGACGAGGCCATACAGCTGGTGTTGAAAGACACGGCTCGCATTGCCATTGTTACCCGGAAAATCAGGAAAGAGGAGCAGAGTGTGCTGGACACGCAGCGGCTGGTACCCAACCAGGTATCGATCGCTAAAGATGGCCTGGCCCTGATCGTCCATAAAAACAATCCTGACAGTCTTTTCAGCCTGGATGAACTTAAGGCCATACTGGAGGGCAAGACCACCGATTGGAAGCAGCTGAACCCCAAAGGTAAATCGGCCAAGATCGAAGTGGTTTTCGACCATCCAAATTCGGGCATTATCCGGCATTTGCGCGATTCCCTGGGGGATTTCGGAAACCTGCCGGCCAATTGCTTTGGCGTGAACACCAACGAGGCGGTGGTGGATTATGTGTCAAAAAAAGAAAATGCCATCGGATTGATCGGGGTGAGTTGGATCAGCGACAACGACGATTCCACGGCCAATCAGTTCCTGGGACAAATAAAAGTGGCGGGAGTGAAGCGGGGAGAAGGCGAGTATTACGAGCCCTACCAAGCTTACATCGCCCAAAAAGTTTACCCCCTTTCACGAGAGATATTTATGGTTAGCCGCGAAACCAAGGCAAGACTTGGCAGCGGATTTGTAGCGTTTGTGGCTAGCGAGAAAGGGCAGCGAGTGGTATTAAAATTAGGCCTGGTACCCATGACGATGCCCATTCGCATTGTAGAAGTAAAACGTGAACCTATTCATTAATTTTAGAAGTATGAAAAAGAGATTTGAATTCGCAAATAGCGCAAGCCTCAAGCCCTTCCTGCTGGCCATTGCCCTGTTGGTTTCTGTTGTGGCCCGTGCCCAACAAGACCCCGAAGTCACTAAGGCCCTGAGACTCATTGAGTTGGATAAGCAGGGAGCTGCTGTAGCATCGCTCCAGAAGGCTGTATCCACCAGTGCCACCCCCGCCGTTTTGTACTATTACCTGGGCTATGCCCAGATCAAGAACGGCGAGCGCGAAAAAGCCAAGGAAACCTTCACCAAAGGCATTGGCGCCGATGAGAAACAACCCCTCAATTATGTAGGAAAAGGCCTCATCGCCCTCCAGGAAAAGCAAGCCACGGACGCTAAAGCCCTCTTTGACAAGGCATTGACCATGACCAAGTCGAAGGATGCCGTGGTGCTCCGCGCCGTAGCCGAAGCCTACCTGGGCAGCAGCCAAACGGCCAAGGAAGCTATGCCCTTGTTGGAAAAAGCCAAAAAGCTTGACGAGACCAGCTCCGAAACGGAGGTTCTGATCGGCGATGCATTTCTGGCCGTCAACAACGGCGGTTCCGCGGTGAGTGCCTACGAACGCGCTGCCAAGCTTGACCCTAAAAGCGCTAAGCCCCACTATAAGATCGGTTTGGTGTACCTGCGCTCGCAAAACGTGCCGGTAGCCGAAGAAGCCTTTAACAAGGCGATCAGCATCGATCCCGACTACGCGCTGGCCTACAAGGAATTGGGCGAATTGTATTACCTCGCCAAAGATGGTCCGAAGGCTGTGAAAGCTTATGAAAAGTATTTGGAGCACACCGAGAAAGCCGATGCGGCCCAATTGCGTTATGCCTTCTTCTTGTTCATGGCTAAAGACTTTGCGAAAGCCAACACCATATTTGCCAAGCTTGTAGAGAAGCCCGACGCCACGCCGACCACGGTGAAGTACTATGCTTATTCACAGTTTGAGGCAAAAGAGCTGGAGAAAAGCCAGCAGACATTTGAAAAGTACTTTGCCATGCCCAACGTGAAAGCAGAAGCTTCCGACTTTGCGTATTTCGGCAATTTGTTGATGGAGTTGAAGAAGGATTCACTGGCCGTGTTGAACTTCACGAAAAGTCTTGAGCTGGAGCCGAAGCAGATGGAGATTCGCCAAAAGCAAAGTGACTTGCTCATGAAGAACAAGAAATATGCAGACGCTGTGCCCGCGTTGAAAGCCCTGATGGGACTGCGTGCAAAACCGCTTTCGGCCGACTATTACAACATTGGTCGTGCCTATTATTTCACGGATCAGTTTCCCCAAGCCGATACAGCTTTCACGAAGCTGATCGAAATGCAGCCCAACATGACAATAGGCTACCTCTGGGAAGGCAGAACCAAGGCAAACCTGGACCCTGAAACGGAAACCGGTCTGGCCAAGCCTTATTATGAATCTTTGATCGAAAAGTCGATTGCTACGCCTGACAAATCGAAAAAGGACCTTATCGAGGCTTACTCATACCTGGGTTACTACTACTTCCTGAAAGCGGATCGTAAACAAGCCAGGACATTCTTCGACAAGGTGCTCGCCCTGGATCCGAATGATCAGAAGGCGCTGACGGCCATCGAGGAACTGAAGAAACAGCCCTAACCGATTATGAATTTTCTGAAAGCTACTGACGAAAGAAAGGTGGCTGGAGTGATAAAGACATTAGAATTGGCCGGGGAGCCAGCAGGGCAACAACGTGCATCCATGCGTTAAAGTTAAAGGTTGCGCATGACCCACAATCATAGTTGCCCTGCCCTGGCCATTTTAAGAGTTGCAAGTATATTAAATCTGATCGGTTAATGTATCCCGATCGACACCAAATTTCATAGAAAGAGGCCCGTTTAGGGCCTTTTTTCGTTGTATCGGACCATTTTTGCCGCAGTCCGCGGGACATCATTTTGAACTCAAGAGGTTCAAAGTCGACGGGAGAGCATACCCTTGATTTTCTTTGCGTTGACTTTTGCTGCTTGCCCGCCGAAGCTTCAGCGAAGGAGGGCCCGACGAAGCTTCAGCGAAGATGGGTTCAACCCCCACACCCGCACTCACACTCCACGCCATCCCAAAAACCGTCGCGTACCCCCACCGGTAACACGCGCGACAAACCGCCTATCATCACGGCTTTTTAGAATCATTCTTAACTGAAAAAGAGCCCTCCACATCAATCGTATGCGTAAGATCGGAGTAGCATTTTTTATGGTTTGAAATGCATATAACAGTGAAGAAAGCAATACTTTTACCACGGAAAATAAAACCTATGGACGATAAAGGTCTTATTCAATACGCACCCATTGCCTTAATGTTTGTGGTCGCCGCCGGATTTGTCGGAACCACCATGGTAGCCACCCACCTTCTGGGCCCCAAACGCAAAACCAAGATCAAGCAAGACTCCTTCGAATGTGGCATTGAGCCGCAGGGCAATGCGCGGGTTCCGTTCAATATCAAGTACTTCCTGGTGGCCATTCTTTTTGTACTTTTTGATGTCGAAGTGATCTTTATGTATCCCTGGGCTGTTAACTTTAATGAGTTGGGCTTGGCCGGATTTGTAGAGATGGTCCTGTTCATCAGCACGTTGCTGATCGGCTTCTACTACATCATCAAGAAAGGCGCGCTGAAGTGGGAGGATTGAAAATCATTCAAGATGCAAACAGAAACAAGTAACATAAAGATGGTGCAGGCGCCGGAAGGCGTGGAGGGTGCTGGCTTTTTTGCAACCAGCCTGGAGAAAGTGGTGGGCATGGCCCGCAAGAATTCGATCTGGCCGTTGCCGTTTGCCACCTCGTGCTGCGGCATCGAGTTTATGGCCACCATGGGCGCGCACTACGACCTGGCCCGCTTCGGGTCGGAGCGTTTGAGCTTCTCGCCCCGCCAGGCCGACCTGTTGATGGTGATGGGAACCATTGCCAAAAAGATGGGGCCGGTTTTGCGCCAGGTGTACGAACAAATGGCCGAACCCCGGTGGGTGCTTTCGGTGGGTGCTTGCGCGAGCAGCGGTGGTATTTTTGATACCTACAGCGTGTTGCAGGGCATCGACAGAATTATTCCTGTAGATGTGTACGTGCCCGGCTGTCCCCCCCGTCCGGAGCAGATCATCGACGGTGTGATGAAGATCCAGCGGTTGGTTGAAACGGAATCCTTGCGCAGAAGAGATTCTGCCGAATATAAAGCCATGTTGAACCAATATGGAATAGAATAATGGAAGGAACAGGCCTAGAGAAAACCATCGGCATACTGAATCAAAAATATGAAGGGGAGGTGCTTCACGCAGCGATGCTGTATGATTTTCCCACCATCACCCTGAAGAAGGATAAGATCATCGAGATCATCAAGTTCCTGAAAGAACATCCCGATACGCGCTATCACTACCTCACCACCTTGTGTGGCATTCATTTTCCGGAACTGAATCAGATTGCCGTCATGTATCAACTTCACAACATGATGAGCGGCGAACGTGTGCGGCTGAAGATCTACTTGCCGGCTGAGAAGCCGGAGGTGCCTACGCTCACCACGGTGTTTGCAGGCGCGAACTGGATGGAGCGCGAGACCTACGATTTCTTTGGTGTGATCTTCACAGGCCACCCCGACCTGCGCCGCATTCTCAACGTGGAGGACATGATCATGTTCCCCTTGCGCAAGGAATTCCCGCTGGAAGACCAGGTGCGCGAAGACAAGAACGATACTATGTTTGGACGATAATATCCTATGGAAGAAGTTAAACAAGCCGATCAAGCATACCACCAGGAAGAAGAAAAACAGTATTCATATCTGAACCTCGGGCCCACGCACCCGGCGACCCACGGTATTTTTCAGAACGTACTGAAAATGGACGGCGAGATCATCGTGGACGCAGAGCCAACCATCGGGTATATTCACCGCGCGTTCGAGAAGCTCTCCGAGCGCCGGCCATTCAACCAGATCACACCCATCACCGACCGCATGAACTATTGCTCGGCCCCCATCAACAACATGGGCTGGCACATGACGGTGGAGAAACTCATCCAGGCAGAAATTCCCAAGCGCGTGCAATACATGCGCGTGATCATTATGGAGCTTGCGCGCATTACGGATCACCTGATCTGTAACGCTGTGATCGGTGTGGATACGGGAGCGTTGACAGGCTTTGTGTACATGTTCCAGCAACGCGAGCTGGTGTATGAAATTTATGAAGAGATCTGCGGTGCGCGGCTCACGTCGAACATCGGCCGGATAGGAGGGTTTGAGCGCGACTTTTCGCCAAAGGCGTGGGAGAAGATCCATCGCTTTTTGAAAGAGTTTCCGAAAGTGTTGAAGGAGTTTGAAAACCTGCTGGAACGCAATCGGATCTTTATGGACCGCACCATCGGTGTGGGCGGCATCACGGGCGAGCGGGCGCTGGAGTTCAGTTTCTCCGGTCCGAACCTGCGGGCTGCGGGGGTGGACTACGATGTGCGTGTAGCCAGACCGTATTCATCCTACGAAGATTTTGATTTTACGATCCCGATCGGAACCAATGGCGACGTATACGATCGCTTCATGGTGCGCCAGGGTGAGATGTGGCAGAGCCTGAGCATTATCGAGCAGGCGATCAAGAACCTGCCCGACGGACCTTTCCACGGAAAGGTGCCCGATTTCTATTTACCCCCCAAAGAAGAAGTTTATAACAACATGGAAGCGCTCATCTATCACTTCAAGATCGTGATGGGTGAAACGGATGTTCCGAAAGGTGAGGTATACCACTGTGTGGAAGGCGGCAACGGCGAGTTGGGCTTCTACCTCATCAGCGACGGCGGACGAACGCCTTTCCGGTTGCACATGCGCCGGCCGTGTTTTATTTATTATCAAGCCTACCCGGAGATGATCAAAGGCTCCATGTTGTCGGACGCGATCCTGACCATGAGTAGCATGAATGTGATTGCCGGCGAACTGGATGCCTGAAAGAACGGAAAAGATGGAAGAGATAAAATTTTCGGAGAAGTCACTCGCGTTGGTGAACAAGATCATCAAGCGCTATCCTGAAGGACGGCAGAAGTCGGCCTTGTTGCCCATTTTGCACGTGGCCCAAGCGGAGTTTGACGGCTGGTTGAGTCCCGCCGTGATGGACCTGGTGGCGTCTGTCTTGAAGATCAAGCCCATTGAAGTGTATGAAGTGGCCTCGTTCTACTCCATGTACAACCTGGAGCCTGTGGGCAAATGCCTGATCGAAGTTTGCCAGACCGGCCCATGCTGGCTGCGCGGCTCGGATGACATCGTTGAGCATTTGCAGAACAAGCTGAATATTAAAGTGGGAGAGACCACGGCCGATGGCATGTTTACCTTGAAGACGGTGGAGTGCCTGGGCTCTTGTGGTACGGCACCCATGCTGCAGTGTGGTGCGAAGTTTCATGAGAATTTGACGACGGAGAAGGTTGATGCGTTGGTGGAAGACCTTCGCGCAACGAATGCACGGAGTAGTTATATGCGATAAGTCATTTTGCATGACGGCGGTGTGATGCTGTTGTTGTGGGGGGTGACTTTGCGGTGTGCCGGCCAGGGATAGGAGTGGAAAGCCCGGAGTGCGGTGGGGATGCTGAGTGTGCGTTGTTGGTGGGACACCAACAACTGGGCATGGGGGTCCTTGGAATCGAGGGAGCAAAGGGTGGACGGACTTGGAACGGATAGCCCGACCCGAGGTACGAGGGGGGCCGCCGGATAATTTTGAATAATACGTCGCGCTTCCTTTGGGGAGACGATAACAAAGAATATAACGATCAAACGGTAATCATGGGTAAGAAGTTATTAACGGCAAACATTAATATCCCCGGGATAGAAACTTTTGATGTCTATCGGAAGAATGGTGGGTATGCTTCGGTGGAGAAGGCGTTGAAGACGATGACGCCTGATGAGGTGACGGAGGAAGTGAAGAAGTCGGGTTTGCGTGGACGCGGCGGTGCGGGGTTTCCGGCCGGTATGAAGTGGAGCTTTTTGGATCGCAAGTCGGAGAAGCCCCGCTACCTGGTGTGCAACGCCGATGAGAGCGAGCCGGGTACGTTCAAGGATCGTTATCTGATGGAGAAGATCCCTCACTTGTTGATCGAAGGGATGATCACGGGCAGCTACGCGTTGGGTGCACGGACGTCGTATATCTACATTCGCGGCGAGTACATGTACATCGTACGCATCCTGGAGAAGGCCATTGAAGAAGCCTACGCTGCAGGATTTTTAGGACAGAATATTTTGGGAACACCCTACTCGCTGGACTTGTATGTTCACCCGGGTGCAGGGGCCTATATCTGCGGTGAAGAAACCGCATTGTTGGAATCGCTCGAAGGCAAGCGCGGCAACCCGCGGTTGAAGCCTCCGTTCCCGGCTGTGGCAGGCTTGTATGCTGCGCCCACGGTGGTGAACAACGTGGAGACGATTGCTGCCGTAGTGCCGATCGTGAACGGTGGCGGCGACGAGTATGCGAAAATCGGCATCGGCAAGAGCACCGGCACAAAACTGATCTCGGCCAGCGGCCACATTAACAAGCCTGGCATTTACGAAATCGACCTGGGCTTGCCCGTAGAAGAATTTATTTACAGCGACGAATATTGCGGCGGCATTTGGAAAGGAAGAAAGATGAAGGCTGTTGTGGCCGGAGGTTCGTCCGTACCCATTCTGCCTGCCGACCTGATCTTGAAGACAGCAAAAGGTGAGCAACGCCTCATGACCTACGAGTCGCTTGCCGATGGTGGTTTTGTGAGTGGCACCATGTTGGGCTCGGGTGGTTTTATCGTCTATGACGAGACAGCCTGCATCGTGCGCAACCTGTGGACGTTTGCCCGCTTCTATCACCACGAGTCGTGCGGACAGTGCAGCCCTTGTCGCGAGGGAACGGGATGGATGGAGAAAGTGCTTCATCGCATCGAGCACGGTCACGGTCACATGAGCGACATTGATTTGTTGGTGGATGTGGCGAAGAAGATCGAGGGCAACACCATTTGCCCGTTGGGAGATGCCGCCGCCTGGCCTGTAGCCAGTGCGATACGTCACTTCCGCGAAGAGTTTGAATATCACGTGAAGTATCCCGAAAAGGTATCGAACCCGAAGCACTTTGAGCTGGAGCCGTTCCGCTCGGAGAAGAAGCTGGAAGCAGTAGGAGCGTAGTGTTAAAAATTGAGTATAGACAATTGTTATAATACGATAGTAACATGGCAAAAGTAACGATAGACGGTGTAGAGGTTGAGGTGGCCGATGGCACCACCATCCTGAATGCAGCGCGGCAGATCGGTGGCGAAGTGGTGCCCCCCGCGATGTGTTACTACTCCACTTTGAAAGATAGCGGTGGAAAGTGCCGGGTGTGCCTGGTGAAAGTGACGCAGGGTTCCGCGAAAGATCCCCGCCCGATGCCCAAGCTGGTGGCCAGCTGCCGCACGCCCGTGATGGATGGCATGGTGGTGCAGAACATCACCTCGCCCGAAGTGTTGGAAGCCCGCAAAGGCGTGGTAGAATTCCTTTTGCTGAACCACCCGCTGGACTGCCCCGTTTGCGACCAGGCCGGAGAATGTGATCTCCAAAATTTGGCCTACGAGCACGGCGCCGCCAAGACTCGCTACGAAGAAGACCGCCGCACGTTTGAGAAGATCGACATCGGCGACAAGATAAAGCTGCACATGACGCGGTGCATCCTCTGCTACCGCTGCACGTATGTTGCCGACCAACTGACGCCTGAGCGCGTGCACGGCGTTTTGGGCCGTGGCGACCATTCGGAGATCAGCACCTACATCGAGAAGGCCGTGGACAACGACTTCTCCGGAAACATGATCGATGTGTGCCCCGTGGGCGCCTTGACCGACAAAACGTTCCGCTTCAAGAGCCGTGTGTGGTTCACCAATCCCCAGGATGCGCACCGCGACTGCCCCAAGTGCAGCGGCAAGGTAGTGTTGTGGATGAAAGGCGAAGAAGTATTGCGTGTTTCGGCCCGCAAAGACCAATATGGTGAGGTGAAAGAGTACATTTGCAACGAATGCCGCTACGATCACAAGAACGTGAAGGACTGGACGGTGGAAGGCCCTCGCCACATCGACCGTCACTCGGTGATCGCCCAAGGCCATTACGAGCGCGCCGACCTGATCACCCTGAAGAAGGAGATCGAACGGCAGATCGAATTTGAAAAAGGAAAACCATTGCCTGAACCTAATCCATCGCTGACCGCATGATCTCGTTCTTTATATATAAAGCAATTTTGGTGGTGGGCATCTTTGCCATCACGCTCTTTGTGGCCGCGTATTCCACGTATGCCGAGCGCAAGGTGGCTGCCTTTCTGCAGGATCGCGTGGGCCCGGACCGCGCGGGACCTTTCGGTATGTTCCAGCCGCTGGCCGACGGATTGAAGTTCATGATGAAGGAAGAGATCATCCCGGATTTTGCCAACAAGTTCCTGTTCATCCTCGGGCCGTCCATCGCCATGATGACGGCGTTGATGGCCGGTGTGGTGATTCCGTGGGGCAACTCGCTGGTGATCGATGGTAAGGAATATTTTCTGCAGATCGCCGATCTGAATGTCGGCATCCTGTATGTGTTTGCCGTGGTGTCGATCGGTGTGTATGGCATCATGATCGGGGGATGGGCATCGAACAATAAGTTTTCGTTGCTGGGTGCCATCCGGGCTTCGGCGCAGATGATCAGCTATGAAATTGCGATGGGGTTGTCCATCATCGCGCTCATCATCACCACCGGTACGTTGAGCTTGCGCGAGATCAGCTTGCTGCAGACCGGCGGTGTGGGCGGACATTGGAATTTTTGGAATGTGGTGTATCAGCCCGTGGGCTTTATCATCTTTTTGATTTGTGCTTTCGCAGAAACAAACCGCACACCGTTTGACTTGCCGGAATGCGAGACGGAATTGGTGGGAGGCTATCACACGGAATATAGCAGTATGAAACTGGCGTTGTATCTCTTTGCGGAGTACATCAACATGTTCATTTCGTCGGCCGTGATCTCGACGTTGTATTTTGGTGGGTTCAACTTCCCGTTCATGAACGACCTGGGGTTGGATCAGAATACGATCACGATCCTGGGGACGCTGTTCTTCTTTGCGAAGATCACGTTCTTTATTTTCTTCTTTATGTGGATCCGGTGGACCATTCCACGTTTCCGCTACGACCAGTTGATGAACCTGGGCTGGAAGGCGTTGATACCGCTGGCGGTGATCAACATCTTTATCACCGGGCTGGTCATCATTATTAAGACACATTATCTAAATTAAATAAGACGACATGCAAGCCTTAACCAACCGGTCTAAAGTTGTTGTCAAGAAGCAGATGAATTTCTGGGAGCGGATCTATTTGCCGGCTATCCTGGGAGGCATTGTCATCACGATAAAACATTTGTTCCGTAAGAGCTCTACCGTGAAGTATCCCGAGACCAAGCGCGAGATCAGCCAGATCTGGCGTGGCCAGCACGTGTTGAAGCGCGACGAGCAGGGCGCCGAGCGTTGTACGGCTTGCGGACTTTGTGCTGTGGCCTGCCCGGCCGAAGCGATCACGATGGTGGCCGCTGAGCGTGCGAAGGGAGAAGAGAAATTATATCGCGAGGAGAAGTATGCTTCGACTTACGAGATCAACATGCTGCGCTGCATTTTCTGTGGACTTTGTGAAGAAGCGTGTCCGAAGGAGGCGATCTTTTTGACGGACCGTATTCTTCCGACAGATTATGGCCGGGGAGAATTTGTGTTTGGAAAGGATAAGCTGGTGGAACCGGTCGATGCGCGCGTGGATGTGACGGTGCGTCAGACGGCCGCTGTGCTGGAATTCAAAAAGCATAAACAATACAGTCATAACAAATAACATCAAGCCGCAGTGACACTTAACCTTTTCTATTTTCTTTCCTTTGTCGCCATCTTCGCCTCCTTGCTGGTGGTGTTTTCGAAAAGCCCGGTGCACAGCGTACTGTACCTCATCGTGGCTTTCTTTGCCATTGGCGGCCACTACCTTTTGCTGAACGCGGAGTTTCTCTTTATCGTCCACATCATTGTGTATGCCGGCGCCATCATGGTGTTGTTCCTCTATGTGATCATGCTGTTGAACCTGAACGAGGAAAGTGAGCCGCACAAAAGCAACCTCTTAAAATTTGCCGCCGCAATCGCCGGTGGTTTGTTGTTGCTCATTTTGGTGGCTTCGTTCAAAGGCGCGGAACAACTGCCCGCTGCGGTCACGCAACACGACGTAGGCTATGTGAAGAAGCTGGGCCACGTGTTGTTTACCGAGTATTTGCTTCCTTTTGAAATTACTTCCGTGTTGTTGCTGGCCGCTATGGTGGGCGCCGTGATGTTGGGTAAACCCGAAAAGTATAACAAAGGATAAGGCGCCGAGAATTTTTAATGAATACGAAATAAAGTATACATGATCCCAATAGACTACTACCTCTGGCTCAGTGCCGTCCTGTTCACCATTGGTGTGCTGGGCGTGTTGTACCGCCGGAACGCCATCATTGTTTTTATGTGCATTGAACTGATGCTGAATGCCGTGAACCTGGTGATGGTGGCGTTTTCCAATTATATGAACGACGCGGCAGGGCAGGTGTTCGTGTTTTTTATCATGGCCGTGGCCGCCGCCGAGGTAGCCGTGGGGCTGGCCATTCTCATCATGATGTATCGCATCACAAAGACCACGGATATTAATATTTTGAATCGCTTAAAATGGTAGGGATGAATTTTCTGATAACCCTTATTCCTGTTTCACCCCTCCTGGGCTTTCTCATCATCGCCCTCAACTACAAAAAGATGATCCACGGGGTGGCGTCTTTTATCGCTTGTGGCATGGTGTTCATTTCGTTCATCCTGGCCGTGGTGGTGTTCTTGCAATTGCTTTTCTTACCCGAAGATCAACGCGCATTCTCGGTGACCGTGTTTGACTGGATCCACACCGCCGGCTTCTCGGCCGATATCAGTTTCCTGGTGGACCCGCTGTCGTCGCTCTTTCTGTTGATTATCACGGGGGTCGGATTTTTGATCCACCTGTATTCCATCGGCTATATGCACGACGATGCGGGCTACAACAAGTTCTTCTCTTATTTGAACCTGTTTGTGTTCTTCATGCTCCTGCTGGTGATGGGTTCGAACTATTTGTTGATGTTCGTAGGCTGGGAAGGTGTTGGACTTTGCTCGTACCTGCTGATCGGCTTCTGGTTTAAGAACACCGACTATAACAAAGCCGCGAACAAGGCCTTTATCATGAACCGCATTGGTGACCTTGGTTTGTTGATCGGGATCATCCTGATCTTTGTGAACTTTGGTAGCATAAACTATCACGAGGTCTTAGCCAAAGCTGCCGATGTTGACCCTTCGACCATCTCGCTGATCACCATTCTGCTCTTTATTGGAGCGATGGGTAAGAGCGCACAAATTCCTTTGTATACTTGGTTGCCCGACGCTATGGCGGGTCCCACGCCGGTGTCGGCGCTGATCCACGCCGCTACCATGGTGACGGCGGGTATCTATATGGTGGCCCGAAACAATGTATTGTATTCGATGTCGCCCGCAGCCTTACAGCTGGTTTTGATCGTAGGTCTCGCGACTGCGCTTTTCGCCGCCACGATCGCGGTAGCTCAAAACGATATTAAGAAAGTACTGGCCTACTCAACGGTGAGTCAGCTGGGATTGATCTTCGTAGCGTTGGGGGTGGGTGCCTATTCCAGCGGCATCTTCCACATGGCCACACACGCTTTCTTTAAAGCCTTGTTGTTCCTCGGCGCGGGCAGCGTGATTCACGCGTTGAGCGGCGAACAGGATATTCGCAGAATGGGGGGATTGAAGAAACATCTGCCCATCACTTACCTGACGTTCCTGGTGGGCGTACTCGCTATTTCGGGGATACCGCCCTTTGCTGGTTTCTTTTCGAAAGATGAAATTCTGGCGAATGCTTTTGCGCAAAGCCCGGTGGCCTATGGTGTTGCCTTGCTGGCCTCCTTGCTTACTTCGTTCTACATGTTCAGATTGTTCTTCCTGACGTTCCTGGGGACGCCCCGGGCAAGCCATGAGGTAATGCACCATATTCATGAATCGCCCAAGAGCATAACGGTGCCGTTGATCGTACTGGCTGGGCTGTCGCTGGTGGGAGGGTTTATGAACGTTCCCGAGGTGTTGGGAGGATCGGCATGGTTGAATGAATTCCTGTCGCCGGTGTTCGCGCCCTCGCACGGTATACTCGAGCTTCATCACCTGGAGCACAGCACGGAATTGGTGCTGATGGGCGTGGTCGTTACATTGACGGTGGTGCTGATCGGCATTGCCTATTCCACATACGTGAAGAAAAGCGACGTGCCGGCTGCTGAAGGAACACTCAGCGGTGTGCATAACGTCGTGTACCACAAATATTATATCGACGAGCTCTACGACGCTATCGTGGTGAAACCCTTGTTCTGGCTCTCGAAGCAATTTGACGGCGTGGTGGAACGCCTGGGCATCGACGGTATTGTGAATGCGCTTGGCGGTGTGGTGGTGAAAGGAAGTCAGGTGTTCCGTTTGTTACAGAACGGCAGCATCGGGTTCTACATTTTCGCTATGGCGATCAGCATAATATTGATGTTAACCTTTTTCGTGATATGGTAGGGCGCGTTGCGACCTGCTCAACCTTTTGACGTGAGATAAAATTATGATGTTATTGTTTATACTTCTCTGGCCTTTGCTCGCATCGCTGGTGCTGTTTGCCTTCAAGCCGAAACAGGCCTGGGTGATCGCCTTCATTGCCACCCTGGTGGAGCTGGTGGCCTCGCTGGTGCTGGTGATCGGCTTTGATAAGAACGCCTCTGCTACGGCCGCCATAGACCTGCCCTGGATCACTTCCCTGGGTGTGAACTTCGCCATTGGCGTGGATGGTATCAGCCTGTTGCTGGTGTTGCTCACGACCGTGCTGGTGCCTTTTATCGTTCTTTCCGCCGCAAAGCATACGTACTCGCCATCCTTCTACGGACTGGTCCTCATGATGCAGATGGCCCTCATCGGCGTGTTCACCGCGATGGACGGCTTCCTGTTCTATCTTTTCTGGGAGATCGCGCTGATCCCGATCTATTTCATTTGCTTGATCTGGGGTGGAGAAGATCGCGGACGCATCACGCTGAAGTTCTTTATCTACACGCTGGCTGGAAGCTTGTTCATGCTGGTAGCGTTGATCTACTTGTATTTCCAAACACCCGGTACACACAGCTTTGCCATTCAGGCCTTATATGAAGCCGGTCGCGCGTTGCCTCCCGGCGAACAAAGCCTGATCTTCTGGGGATTGTTTATTGCCTTTGCCATTAAAATGCCGGTGTTCCCTTTCCATACCTGGCAGCCCGACACCTACAGCGTTGCCCCCTCACAAGGCACGATGTTGCTTTCGGGCATCATGCTGAAGATGGGTTTGTACGGCGTGATCCGTTGGTTGATCCCGGTGGTTCCCGCCGGTGTGCAGGAGTGGGGAATGACGGCGGTGATCCTGTCGGTTATCGGCATTCTCTATGGATCATGCATCGCCATCGTTCAAAAAGATTTTAAACGCCTGATTGCCTATTCGTCCATCGCCCACGTGGGGTTGATCTCTGCGGGGATCTTCACGCTGAACAAGATCGGCGTGCAGGGCGCGCTCATCCAGATGTTGAGTCACGGCATCCTGGTGTTTGGCTTGTTCTATGGTATCGACATCATCGAAACGCGTGTGAAGACGCGCAATCTTTCGGGACTGGGTGGCATCCGGAATGTGGCCCCTAACTTTTCTGCGGTGTTTACCGTGGTGATGCTGGGCACGCTCGCGTTGCCGTTTACCAGTGGGTTCGTGGGAGAGTTTTTGCTGATCAATTCCGTCTTCCAATACAATGCCATCCTCGGTGTGGTGGGAGGGCTTACGATCATTCTCGGCGCGGTGTATATGCTGCGCAGTTTCCAGCAAGCCATGCTGGGCGAGACCAACGCCACGACGGCCGGCTTTGCCGATCTGAGCGGGCACGAGAAACTGGTGTTGTTTCCCATCGTGGTGCTGATCATTGTGATTGGTATCTATCCCGATCCGCTGCTGTCGATCTCCGAATCGGCCGTGTCGAATCTTTTGTTGATTGTTCAAGATTTTTCCGCTTCTGCAAAATAGTATGAATGCACTGTTAGTCATTTGTGGTCTGGGTTTCGTATCGCTCCTCGCGGAGATCGCCAACTTTAGAAAGTTGCTGACGGCGCTGGTTGTACTGGCGTTGGTAGCGGCCATCGTATTGGGTGTCCTCGACTGGGGTGCGCCCCGCGCATACTACCACGACATGGTGGTGTTCGACAATTTTTCGCTGGCGTTTACGGCGCTGCTGTGCACCATCACCTTAGCATGGTATGTCATGGCCCGCAGCTATTTCGAACATCAGTCGCACCAGTCGGATCGTTCGGCCCTCATGATCTTTGCGTTGGCCGGCGGCATCATCATGGTGTCGTTCAACAACATGGCGATGTTGTTTTTGGGTATCGAGATCTTGTCCATATCGCTCTATGTGTTGGCGGGAAGCAACAAGAGCAGCCTGTTCTCTAACGAGGCGGCGTTCAAATATTTCCTCATGGGATCGTTTGCCACCGGCTTTCTGCTGATGGGGATTGCGTTGGTCTATGGCGCTACCGGCTCTTTTGATATCACCAAGATCTTTGTTTTTGTACATGACCACAGCGCCACCATGCCGCGCTTTTTCCATGCCGGCCTCGTGCTGATCCTGATCGGTCTCACGTTCAAGATCTCTGCCGTACCCTTTCACTTCTGGGCACCGGATGTGTATGAAGGATCACCCACACCTGTCACAGCATTTATGTCGACGATGGTGAAGACAGCAGCGCTGGGTGCTTTTGTGAAAGTGTTTCAAACGTGTTTCACACCGGTGCAACCCGCGTTCCTGATCATTCTCCAGGTCATCATTGTGCTCACCCTCGTGGTGGCCAACGTGACGGCGGTGTATCAGGTGAGCGTGAAGCGCATCCTGGCTTATTCCAGCATTGGGCACGTGGGCTACATCTTGCTGGCCCTGGTGGCTTCGGACGGCAGTGCACTGGGTGTATTGTTCTATTACATGGTGGCTTACTCTGCCGCCTCCATTGCCGCCTTCACCGTATTGCAGGCAGTAGAACTTTCGTCGGGCAGCACGGGCGTTGACAGCTTCAATGGCTTGTATTATAAAAATCCTTTCCTCGCCGTGGTCATGACCATCGCCATGCTGTCGCTGGCAGGGATACCGCCGTTGGCTGGGTTCTTTGGTAAATATCTGGTGTTTGCCAAAGCGCTGGAGCACGGCTATGTCGCCATGGTGATCTTGGGTGTTGTAACATCACTTATCGGTATTTACTATTACTTCAAGGTGATCGTTGCCATGTATAAGAAGGAAACAAGTACCCCAACGCCTACACAATATTCCCCGGTGCTGCTGGTGTTGTTAACGCTGGTGATACTGGCCCTGGGCGTGTTCCCCGACCGCGTGATCAGTCTTTTGATCCCGTAACCACAAAATTTTTTCTCCGGTCTTTTCTGCTTCCCCATCGGGTTTCGATGGTTTGCGCTGCCTAACCGTGGGGTTGCCGGTCGCGTGCATTTTGGATTATTTCCCTAAAAAATTTATATTCAATCGATTGAATAAAAAAAGCCTATGGGAAAAGTAAAAGACATTTTGCAAAGCAAAGGACGGAACGTGTTTTCTGTTGACCCCGAAACGATGGTGTATAAAGCCATTGAACTGATGTGTGAAAAGAACATTGGTGGCCTCATGATCGTCGAGGGCGGAAGCCTCGTCGGCATATTTACGGAACGGGATTATGCGCGCAAACTCATCTTGAAAGGGAAGTCGTCCAAGGACACGCCCATCAAAGAGCTGATGACCCGCAAGCCCTTTACGGTGAACCCGGAAAACAGTATTGAAGAGTGCATGAGTTTGATGACGGCCAAACACATACGCCACTTGCCGGTGGAAGAAAACGGCGTGCTGATCGGGTTGATCTCTATCGGTGACGTGGTGAAGTTTGTGATCGAAGAACAGAAGAATATAATCGAACACCTGGAAGGCTATATCTCGCGTTAAGGATTGACCTGGGTTGGCATCGTTCAACCCAAACCGGCCCTACAAAAAAAGGCCACCTGATTTTCCTCAGGTGGCCCTTTTCTTTGATGCCTGATTTGAATTAGAGACGGAAGGTAACGCCGATGTTGGCGTCGCTCATATCGTCCCAGCCCACTTCCAAATACGCTCCGAAAGCATCGGTGAAAAAGTAACGACCGCCTACTTTCACGGGAACGGTGATATTGGTGTCGCTGTAGTCGTAGCCGCTGGTGTCGCCCGAAGTGGACCGCACTCTGAACCCGAGACCGGCACCGGCATAAACATCCAACGCTTTCACAGGAATGAGTTTGTTAAAGTGGTAGTAGCCCAATACAGCCATGTGAAAAGCAATGATCTTGAGTTTGTCATTGCCGTTGTTGTACTTGTAGGAGCCACCGGTGAAACCCAACTGACCTCCTATACCCACTTCGTCCATAATGCCGTGTTCGTATTTTGCATAAAACACGGGAGCCGCGGTGCGACTCCATCCACCATAGTTAACAGACTCTACGGGTTTGTTGGGCGCGCCCAAGCCGAAGGACAACAAGGATGCCGATGCACTGTAGGATCCACTGTTACGCGTTTTGTAAGGAGAGTTATAGAAAGCCTTACCACTTTGTGCCTGGAGAGCACCTGCGGATAACATTCCAGCCAAAACCAAAAAGACTATTTTTTTCATGCGGTTGTAAAGTTTATTTAAGTTCAAATTCATGCAATTTTTGTACCCCAAAGGTATTTGTATAACGGAAATAAATCAAAAGCGGTTAGGGCTACCCAAAGCCATTTTCGGCATCCTGGCCGATATTCAGACCGCTTCGGCTTGCCCCACCCTGGGGAAGAATGCCACGGCTACTAAACAACGGGTGGGCCGGGAGGTTTTTAGGCTTCGTCCAGGATCACCACCTTATTCATCACATCGCCCTGGCGGATAGCATCGATCACGTCGAGGCCTTCGTAGACCTTGCCGAATACGGTGTGGTTACGGTCCAGGTGTTTGGTGGTGTCGCGGGTGTGGCAGATGAAGAATTGAGAGCCCCCCGTGTTGCGGCCGGCGTGAGCCATGGAGATGACCCCGCGGTCGTGGTATTGGTTGTCGCCAGTGAGTTCACAATCAATCTTATAGCCTGGACCGCCGTTGCCAATGCCGTTGGGACAGCCGCCCTGGATCATGAAATTGGGGATGACACGGTGAAAAATGAGGCCGTTGTAGAAGCCCTTTTCGGCAAGGCTGATGAAGTTTTGAACCGTTTTCGGGGCGTCTTTTTCGAAGAATTTAAGCTTCAGGACACCCTTGTTTGTATGGATTTCTGCGACTTTCATGGGATTTGTATTTAGGCCGCAATTTAATAGGAGATATTCATTTTGATAGCCGAAATTTGAAAATGACAGCGGCGCCCTGACATGATAAAGTGTGTATCCCATAAGAAAGTGTACCAAACCCAGGCCCTGGCCGAAGAGGCCCTGATCGACGCCCGAACGCGCTTTCAATACCGGAAACATCAGGGGCCTGTAGCGGTTTATAAATGCGATGACTGTGGCTACTATCACCTCACGTCGCAGGGCGACATCAACCCGCGCCTGGCCAGCGATCTGGCGGCGGGAAAGATCGACCTGCAAAAAGAGGCTAACCACTGGCTCGATAAATTAAAGAAACGCTAACCCCGGCTTCATCTTTATGAAACGCATCCGCGAGATCCATACGGCGCCGTATTATCCCATTGCCGACCTGGTGACCTACACCGTGATGCCCTCGGGACACCTCGAGAACATTGACCCGTTCCTGTTTTTGAATCATCATGGCCACCAGGTCTATTCGCCGCACAACCATGGTTTGCCCTTTGGTCCGCATCCACACCGCGGCATGGAGACGGTGACCATCATCCTGGAAGGCGACATCCTGCACCGCGATTCCACCGGACACGAAAGTGTGATCGAAGCAGGTGGTGTGCAGTGGATGACGGCGGGCAAGGGTTTGTTGCATGCTGAAGTTTCCTCGGAAGAATTCAAACGCAACGGCGGGCCGCTCGAGATCCTGCAACTCTGGACCAATTTACCCGCGCGATTGAAAATGACAGAGCCTCAATACACCGGGCTGCAAAAAGATAAGATCCCTACCGTAGTGCTGGACGATGGCAAAGTGAGCGTGAATGTCATTGCCAGTGATTGGCAAAATATTCCGGCAGCTTTTTCAACGTTGGTGCCGTTGGCGTTGCGCACGGTTTTCTTCGCGCCGGGCGGGAAACTTTCGGTGGATGTGGCGCATGGGGAAAACGTTTTGTTTTATGTGATCCGCGGGGAGGTTGTGGTGAATGGCTCGCCTGCGCGGATGCATCAGTTGGTGGAGTTCGAACGCGATGGAACGGGCGTGACCGTGGAGGCGCAGACGAACTGTGTCGTTTTATTCGGACACGCCATGCCCCTGAATGAGCCTGTAGTGGCTGAGGGGCCTTTTGTGATGAATACGGCACAGGAGATCACCGAAGCTTATAAGGACTATCGGGATGGAAAGTTTGGTCGCTGGAAATAAATTTTCACCGCCTCACCTTCGCTAAAGCTACGACGAGCCCTCCTTTCGCTGAAGCTTCGGCAGGCAAAGTCAACGCAAAGATTTTTTTGCCTACTTAGTTCTTTCTGATAATACTAATTCTTCTGGCAACGTTTCGCGGTGCCATTTTACTTTTACGTGGTGCGTCATTTTGTCGTTCTTCAAGACAATACTATTGCCCGACTGCAAGACGCCGTCTATGGTGACCGTTGCGTCGTTGCCGTCTTGGATGAGTTCGATGCTGTAGTCGGTTTCTTCATACCGGTAGTGGATCGTGAATGAAGTCCATTCCTCCGGAACGCAGGGGATGAACGAGAGGTTCTCGCCTTCACGCTTCAAACCCAGGAACGATTCGATGATCAATTGATACATCCAACCGGCAGAACCCGTGTACCATGTCCATCCGCCACGACCGGTGTGGGGAGAAACGCCATAGACATCGGCGGCCATCACATAGGGTTCCACTTTGTAGGTGGCCACATCCTCTTCTGATTTGCCGTGTTGTATGGGGTTGATCATGTTGAGCAGCTCCCACGTGTGGGCGCGGTCGCCAAGTTTTGCGAAAGCCATGACCATCCAGATGGCGGCGTGGGTGTATTGGCCGCCATTTTCGCGGACGCCGGGCACGTAGCCTTTGATGTAGCCGGGATCCATCTCGCTCTTGTCGAACGGGGGCTCCAGCAATTGGATCAGCTTTTTGTTTTTGTTGATCAGGTATTGATCCACCGAGCGCATGGCGATCTGGGAACGCTCGGGTTGACCGGCGCCCGACAAGATGGACCAGCTTTGGGCGATGGAGTCGATCTTGCATTCGTCGTTCTGCGCGGAACCCAGCGGTGTGCCATCGTCGAAATAGGCGCGGCGATACCACTGACCATCCCAAGCGTTCTTCTGAATACACTTGCGCAACATCTCGGCATTTTGACGACACGCTTCTGCGAAATCGGTGTCGCCTTGCGATTCGGCCAGCGGGATGAAACGGTTCAGCACATCGAAGAGGAAGAACGCGAGCCACACACTTTCGCCCTTGCCGTGGATGCCCACCATGTTCATGCCGTCGTTCCAATCGCCCGAGCCGATGAAGGGCAGGCCGTGTTTGCCATAATGCAGTCCGTGTTGAATGGCGCGCTTGCCATGTTCGTAGATCGATGCGCGGCGCTCGGAGGTGATGGGGAGATCATAATACGATTCTTCCTGTGCATTGAGCTGTCTTCCTTCAATGAACGTGACCGAATCGCGCAGGATGGAGACGTCGCCCGTCGTGGCCACGTAGCGGCTGGTGACATAGGGCAGCCACAGGAAGTCGTCGGAGCAGAGCGTGCGCACGCCTCGACCCATGGGGGGATGCCACCAGTGTTGTGCGTCGCCTTCCAAAAATTGGCGCGATGCCGCTAGCAGGATCTGATCGCGGGTCAGATGCGGCTCGGCATGAAGCAACGCCAGCACATCTTGCAACTGATCGCGGAAACCAAACGCGCCACCCGACTGATAGAATCCACTGCGTCCCCAGAGACGGCAGGACAACACCTGGTAGACCAGCCAGCCGTTGGTCAATATGTTCAACGAGGTGTCGGGGGTTTCGATTTGAATAGCACTGAGCGTGTGGTTCCAGAATTCCTTCACTTTTTTCAGTTCGCTGGCGGCACCGTCGTTGATACGGAAGCGGCGGATGAGGTGTTCCACTTCCATACGATCCTTGCCGGCGCCCATGCTGAAGATCACTTCACGGGAGGCACCAGGCTCAAGATCGAAAGGCACTTGTAATGCTGTGCACGGATCGAGACCCGCGCCGTATTTACCAGAGAGTTTTGTGCGGCGCATAGCCTCAGGTCTCTTCAAAGAACCATTGCGACCAATAAATTCTGTGCGATCGGCCGTGAAAGTATAGTGCGCTTCGTCGACATCGAAGAAGGCTACACGATTGGGGAATTCCGTGTTGTAAGGATTTTTGATCAGCAGCGTTCCCGTGCGCGTTTCCAATTCCGAAACCATGTGCATGGCCGTACGCGGCCGCATGCTACCCAATACCCACTCGGCATAACCCGTGGCCGAAAGCTTGCGCGTTCTTCCTGAAGTATTGCGAATTTTTAGAACGACAAATTTTATGGACGCCTCTTGCGCCACATACGTAATGACTTCGGAAGCTATGCCATCATAGATATGCTCAAACACCGTATATCCAAATCCATGACGGGTGGTATACACGCCGGCATCGCCCGCAGGTTGTGGCATGGGCGACCAGAAAGCGCCCGTGTCTTCATCGCGCAAGTAATACGCTTCGCCACTGAGATCGCTCACCGGATCGTTGTGCCACGGGGTGAGCCGGAAGGCGTTGGCGTTTTCGGACCAGGTATAGGATGGACCATTCTCCGTAACCACCGTGCCGAAGTTGGGATTGCCAATGACGTTGATCCACGGAAGCGGCGTGGTTTTGTTGGCGCTGGAGTGGATGATATATTCTTTGCCATCGGCCGAGAATCCGCCGCGGCCATTGTAGAACTGCAGGTCGCTGCGCGCCGGTGATTTGTCGAGGACCGGTGCCTGGTGTGCCAGGAGCGTGGGCGTGATGACGGGGATGATCTGTTTGGTGGTGAGCCGTTTGTTGATCTGCTCTTCCAGTGAACCGCGGCTGTCGGAGAGAATGACGCGGGCTACGGCCTGCAGCAGGATGCGGTCTTCGGCCGACACTTGATCAACGGGACGCACAAAGATCCGGCCCGGCTTGTCGGCCGTGTTGGTGCCTACGCCGGCGGCGATGAGACCTTGGATCTGATCCTGGAGCAATTGCCGATAGCCACTCGGATCTTCGTTGAGGATGACGAGGTCGGCGGCCAACCCTTTGAGGTGCCAATAGGCTTGCGCTTGAATGAGTTGTTTCACCAACGTGATGTTGGCGCTGTCGGATACGTGAAGCAACACGATCGGCAGGTCGCCGGAGATGGAATACGCCCACAACGCCGACTGGCCCCGTTGATTTTTCAACAGCATGCTGGGACTGGCGCGCAACGCGGGGTTGGTGTAGATGACGGAGCTGGCCAACCGTCCATACAGCTCGGCTTCTTCTTCGGAGGCGTTGATCTGGCGGAGCACAACCTGGCTATGCGTCCACGATAACTCGAAGGCGCGGTCGCGGAGGTGGCGGTCCTGGTAGCGGTCGATCAATCCCTGGCCGCCTTCGCGCGAGTCGGCGATGCCCGTGATGATGTCGACCATGACGGTTTCTTCCGGTTCGAGGCTGAGACGGTATTGAACGGACACAATAGGGTCAAGCACCGATCCCTGGGAACCCGATAACGGTTCGGGATTGTCCATGATCTGCGGGTGTGCGACATTTCTGCCGCGGCCGATAAATTTATGCCGGTCGGTTTCATAGGACGTGGTGTGCGACTGCGCGGTGTTCACCTTCATGAGATGGAACATCCACGGCGGCCGCTCATCTTTTGATCGCGGGCGGCGGGTGCAGAGAATGGCGTGTTGATGAGAGAGGATTTCCGTCTGCACAAAAAGATTGCTAAACGCCGGGTGGGAGGCATCGGCAATGGAAAGTGCCAGCACCACCTCCGCATAGCTGGTGAGCTCCAGGCGCCGCTCGGTCTTGGAGCGGTTGGTGAGATGAATGCGCCGGATCTCGATGTCGTCTTCGGGCGACACGATGATCTCGGTATACGTTTCAATGTCTTCGTCGCGGCGGCGGTATTCGACCCGCCCCTGCGAGAACACGGCGGTGTAGGCTTCGGCTTCTTTGGTGGTGGGTTGATGCGTGTTGGACCAGAAGGTGTTGGTCTTGAGGTCGCGGATGTAGCAGAACGATCCCCACGCATCGGTAACCGTGTCTTCTCGCCAGCGCGTGACGGCTGTTTCTCTCCACCGGCTGTAGCCGCCACCGGCGTTTGTCATCATGACATGATAGCGTCCGTTGGAGAGCAACTGCACTTCCGGCGTTGGCGTATGCGGTGTGTTGATGACGCGGATTTGTGAGTGCAGCGTGATGGGCGTGATGTCTTCCATCTCGGTGGAAGCCGAATAGTAGCCCGTAGCTTTTGGCACCTGTTCCTGCAGCAACAGCAGCGCCGTCTGAAACTCGGCGTCGGCCTCGAATCTTTTTTGCATGGGTTGATCCAGCAGCAGGTAGGCCAATGAAAGCAAGCTCATGCCTTGATGGTGGGCCATGAACGTTTGGATGACCACGCGTGACTGACCGCGCGGCAACCGGGCCGGCGTGTAGTCGACGGCTTCGTAGAAACCGTATTTGCCTTCATAGCCTTCGTGCTGAAGGCGTCGCAGGTTGTGGTAGGCGGCAAGCGGGTCGATCATCAGCGCCATGACGGTGGCGTAGGGAGCAATGACCAGGTCCAGCCCTAGCCCGCGTTTGAAGCCCAGCCCCGGCACGCCAAAGGCGCGGTATTGATAGGTGAGGCTGGCATCGACAATGTTGTAGCACGATTCGGAGATGCCCCAGGGCACGTCTTGTTGTTTGCCGTATTCGATCTGCTTGGCAACGGTGCCCTTGCACGTCTCGTCCAGCAACGTGTTCTCGTAAGTGGGCATGACCAGCAGCGGCATGAGGTATTCGAACATGGAGCCGCTCCAGGAGAGCAGCACGGGAATGTTGTCGGCGCTGGTGAGGCGGCGACCGAGGGCAAACCAGCTTTCCTGTGGCAGCTTGCCTTGCGCAATGGCGACGAACACGCTGAGTCGCGCCTCGCTGGCCAGCAGGTCGTAGTAGCTGGCATCGCGGTGATTTTCGTCGGCATTGTAGCCGATGGCCAACAGGTGCTGCGACTTGTCGTAGAGGAATGCATAGTCCATGTCGGCAAAGGCATAGCACTGGCGGGCCAGGTCGTGGACGACAGCGATGCGCTCGCGGGCATGCTGGCTGGCCGTGACCAGGACTTTCTCACAGTCCTTGGCCCATTGCTGTTCTTCGGAGTTGCCATTGGCACGCAATTCGTCGAGCGCTTCTTTCCACTCTTTTGGACAGCCGGCCACTTGCACCAGCGTAGGGATCTTCTTCGGATTGTCGGCGCCGAATTTCTCCGGCATCGGGCCAAGCGCGGTCCACGGTGCGAGCAGCGCGATTTCTTGCAAGACACGGTTGACTTGTTCGTCGAAAGCATCCCACCAGGTTTGAAGCTCTGGATCCTCATCTTTGAGCAGCGCCGTGCGGATAGGTTGGCACTGCAACTTCAGCGCTTCGAAGTATGCCTTCACGGCCGCCAGGTTTGATGTGGCGATCCGGTTCTTTTGTTTCCATTCGTCCAGGAGTTGTGCGAGCGCCGCGTTCCGTGTTTTGTCAAGCTTCACAATGATGCGCAGCGTGTCGCAGAGTCCGTACCAGACGTGGTGTGAGAGGATAGACTTCCGGGGCAGCTCCAGCAGACCCTGGCGGAGGGTGAGCAAATGGCCCGCGAAGTTGCCGCTGTCGACGGTGGAGATGTAGCGCGGGTTGAGGGTGCGCAGCGACTGTGTGTCGTACCAGTTATAGAAATGCCCGAGGTAGCGGTCGAGTTTGTCGAGTGTTTGAAACGTGTTGGTCACGCGTTCGAGCACGTTGCCCGCGGTGATGTAGCCAAAGTCGAAGGCCGTGAGGTTGGCCAGCAAGGCCATGCCGATGTTGGTAGGCGACGTGCGATGGGCCACGACGGGGATGGGATATTGCTGGAGGTTGTCGGGTGGCAGCCAGTTGTCGTCGGCCGTCACGAATTTTTCAAAGAACGACCAGGTCTTGCGGGCGAGCTCGCGCAGGTAAAGTTTTTCTTCTTCGTTGATGGACGACCGCTTGGGCGGCATGGGCTTGCCCAGCCACGACACCAACGCCGGCGACACAAACCACACCGCGATGAGCGGCATGGCAATCCACAGCGCTTCCGGTTTATAATCCCACAAGAAGACCACGATCGCTGCAGCCGCCAATGGAGCGATCCACATCATGCGCAACGCATCGGCCAGACCTTCTTTACTTTTTTGGACAAAGCCCGACGGATTCCACTCTAATAGTTTTCGCCGGCTGATATTGATTCTCCACAACGTGCGCGCGATCGCGTCGAGGCTCATCCACGCCTCGTAGGGTAGACAAGCCAGTGTGAACAGCGCCTGCAGAATGTTTTTGTAAGTGGCGAGCAATGTGTTATGTGCGTGTTGGGCAAACGTGATCTCTTCCGACTTGCGCAAGCTGCTCCAAATGGACTGCAGAATAGGAGGGAGCATGACGAGCATAAAGACACTGATGGTCCAAAACCAAGCGTCGGGCATGATGGTCCAGCCCATCAGCAACAAACCCACCAAGGCGATGGGCACGATGCTGCGGCGGAGGTTGTCGAAGATCTTCCAGCGCGACAAGGCGGAGATGGAATTTTTTGTGAGCCCTTTTTTTGCGGCGGGCACAAACGGCAGAAACCAGTTGGCGATCTGCCAGTCGCCCCGGATCCACCGGTGGCGGCGCGTGGCGTCCATGCTATAGCGCGAAGGGTATTCTTCATAGAACTGAACATCACTGGCAAATCCGCAGCGGACATAGGAACCTTCCAGCAAGTCGTGGCTAAGAATGCGGTTTTCGGGAAAGCGGTTGCTCAACACCTTCTCGAAAGCGTCCACATTGTAGATGCCTTTTCCGATGAACGAACCTTCTTCAAACACATCCTGGTAAACGTCGGACGTGACGCGGGTGTAGGGGTCGATGCCCGAGTCGTTCTCGTGCATACGCGTGTAGCGCGACCGTGTGGCGCCGTGGAGGCTCACGGCAATGCGCGGTTGGATGATGCCATAGCCTTCGACGACGCGTCGCTTCTTTTCGTTATAGACGGCGTGATTCAACGGGTGGGCCATCAGACCCGCCAGTTTCCAGGCAGCATCGCGGGGCAGTTGCGTGTCGGTGTCGAGGGTGATGACGTATTTTACTTCCGGGAGGCTGCGCTCGTCGCCCACGATGCGGGCGAAGCGTTCGCGGCCCTGGCCTTTTAATAATTGGTTGAGTTCCGTGAGCTTGCCGCGCTTGCGCTCATAGCCCATCCAGGTCTTTTCGGCGGCGTTCCATTTGCGGGGGCGGTGGAAGAGAAAGAAAGTGTTGGGATTGCTGGCGGTGTATTTTAGGTTGAGGGCAATGATGCTTTTCTCTGCAAAATCCAGTAGCAGCTTGTCGTCGGGCATCACTTCCACCGGGGCATCTTTGAAATCGGTGAGCAAAGCAAACATGAGGTTCGGATCGCGATTGGCCAGGAAGCGCACCTCCAGCTCTTCTACCAGTTTGGCCACCTGGCCTTGGTTGGCCAGCAGCGTGGGCACGACCACCAGTGTGCGGTGTTCGGGGGGAATTCCCGTCGAGAAGTCCATGCGCGGCAAGGGCTTTGGCGTGATCCATACGGTAGCCCACCAGTTGACCAGCGCCAACGCCAGGTGACTGCTTCCCAGCACGGCCAACACGGCCGTGACGATGAGCCACTCCCTGGACAAACCATCCAGCGCCGCCTTCTCGACAAATCCAAGGGCAACGAGGCCCGTTAAGAGTATGGCGAGCAACACGTAGAAGCGATAAGCATTCTTAGAAAAGAAACGCTCCAAGGCTTGCCCTGTATTCAACCTTACCTTCGACACATTCTCCGTAAGGAAAACACCAGCCCCGACTAAGTAGTAGCCCACATGACCTTTTCGCTTGTCGTCGGGTTCTTTGGAAGCGCTGCGCTTGGCGAGGTTGATCGCGGCGCGGGCCACTTCATATTCGGACAGCGTGCTGCGCTTGGCAATTTTCTCTACCGCATGCCGGTAATGATCGCGCGTGAGGAAATCCATTTTGGGATAGATACCGCCGTTGTCTTCGCGCAGCGTTTGTTCCACCACGCTCATGGTCTCCACAAACTCGCGCCAGTCCATCTTGGCCAGGAAGCGCAAGCTGTTGATGCTGTTGCTCATGGAAAGTTGGTCGGCCGCCTGGGTCTGGTTTTCGGCCAGCACCATGAGGTTGATGTTGGTGGATTGCTCGGACAGATGTTGCTCCAGCCACGTAAGCGGCAACGCAAGATCAAGACCTTTCCACTGCAACTTGCGCGTGAACTCCGCCACGAACGCGCTCACCATGGGCGGATTGGAGCGGGCCATGTCGGCGATGATGAGCACGAGGTCTTTCGGGTTTTCTTCGGCGGTCTGGATGACGCGGTCGCCCCAGAGTGCGGCCAGGTCGGCGTCGTTGCGGTCCAGCGCGATGCGGGCGGCCACGCGGCTGAGATTTTCCAGCAAGGCCAGGCGCAACATGATGGGGATGGCCCACAACTCACCGATGGTGAGGAAGGTCAGCTTCTGATAGGCGGCAATAAAGCTGCTGAGGCTGTAGATGTCCACGCGCCCGTCGCTGTGGGAGATGATCTGGATGGCGATGTCGTAGACGCGCGGGAAGCCCGCAGACGTACCGTTGGTGAGCCGCGGCAAACCCTTGCTATAGCCCTTGGGCAGATAGCGTTTGCCGATGCGGATCTGTTCTTCGATGAGGTAGAAGTTGTCGAGCAACCATTCGCCCGCGGGCGTGATGGCCTTCTTCTCGTGTACCGTGTCGTGTAGGAGGGACGTGACGTGGAAGAGGATGGCCTCGTTCTCGGCCAGCCGTTTCAGCAAAAGCTCCGGACCCTGGTTGGTGCCCAGGGCATGGGTTGCGGCCAGGTGTTGGGCGTGCTGCTCCATTTGCTCGGTGCTGTAGAGCTCCGAACGCAGGGGAGGTTTCTCATTTACATCCTCCCGGACAAAATTGTCTTTTTGAAAGCGCTGCAATAAGGGGGAAAGAATTTCATCAAGGGTTGCTTTCGCTTTCATGCGGATCTCTAAAGTTTAAAGTTTGACGGACATTCACGGCCACCAGTAAGACAAAAAGGATCGTATCGATTACGGTGCCAGTTGTTCTAGCCGAACATTTTGGTGAGCTCTTCCCAGAGAACGGGCTTCTCCAGGATGCGAAAAGAAGATGCGGATGTTTTGGGAACGTCCAGGGCACTGATAAGGTTCAGCTTCGTTTGCGGGTAGTTCACGAGGATAAACTCCGTTTTGCCCCAACCCAGGCCGTCAGGCAGGTTATTGTCTAAAAAAATATAATCCGGTTTTTGTTCTTCCAGCAATTTCATGCCTTCGGCAATGGTGTGCGCGACGTACACGTCGTATTTTTTCGGAGTAAAGAAATGTTTCATCAGGATGCCCAGGTCCTCCTCATCGTCGATGATCAATACTTTTTTGTTTCTCATAAGCCATTCTCCCGGCCGAAAGGATATAAAAATCCTACCAAAAAAAGGGTGGAAAAAAATGCTACACCAGGCGCCCGGGAGGACGGGGTGAGGAAGAATAGGGGCAAAACTGTGGAACTATTACCCCTGCAACCCCTTGTACAGAGGGCTGTTGACAGGGAATGGCGCGGGTTTTTGAGGCCGCCGGGAGGCCAGGAATGGCTTTGCGGGCCTGGAAACCGCAATTTTATTTGGCGGATTTTGCGATAGTTTACGGCCAACTTCTATATTTGCACTTCCTTTTTGAAAAAAGGCTGAGACTACACACTGGAGAGGTGGGTGAGTGGCTGAAACCAATAGTTTGCTAAACTGTCGTACGGGTTATTCTGTACCGGGGGTTCGAATCCCCCCCTCTCCGCAAGAATTGCAAGGCCGGGCCTGGCAGGTTGTATTTCCACCGGATTTTATGTTTGATTTTGAGAAGTTAGAAGTATACCAGATCGCCAAGGGGGTTGTGACCGATTCCCTGAAGATTATTTACTCCAACGCGGCGCTGGATACGTACATAAAAGAACAGTGGAAAAAGGCCAGCATGGACATCCTCCTGAACCTGGCGGAAGGCACGGGCCGCATGACCAATGCCGACAAAAAGCACTACATCACCATTTCCAGAAGCGCCGTCTTCGAATGCGTGACCATCCTGCAAATCCTCGGCGAGACCGGCGGCCTGCCCCTCACGGAAGCCCAAGGCCTCTACGAGCGCTACGAAAAGATCTCAAAGATGCTCCTGGGCATGTACCGGAGCCACGAGTAATAAAACTGGTCCGATAGCTCAACTGGATAGAGCATCAGCCTTCTAAGCTGACGGTTCGGGGTTCGAGTCCCTGTCGGATCACCAAAATTCATGTAAGTAACTAATTATCGGTTACTTACATGAATTTTACCACAAAACGTTTCCCACATAATTCGCGACTATTAGCCCAAAAGAAATAGCAGGTTCTACGACCTGCTTTTTTTGTAAATTCAAATTCTTACCCGCTTACATCATGTATGTAGTCGGGCAAGGAATCAACCGGGGTTAGTAATCCAGCCGGGATGAAGACCTCTTTCTACTCTCTTGTGCAAAATTAAACGACTCTCACATGTCAATAATGCAAAAATCCAAGAAAACTCTTATTGAGGTATTCGAAACTCTGATAGAGGGGAATTATGAGAATTGGCAAATAGGACGCATCTCCCTACAACAATATCTAGTAGCAAAGCACCACGACACTCTTCCCTATCCACACCACTTTTTTGAAACTACCACCGATGACGCCAATGGTCTGGTGAGGTATTTCAATGACAAAGGTGTTACAATACATAAAATAGACAAGATAAACTTACCCGGTGTTGTCTTCATACCTCCAAATGCCAGTTACGAAAATGAAGTACTATGACAGTTAAAGATTACGCTCTGTTGGCCTTAACCCTCGAACATCTCCCTTCACACGGGGATTTTTAATTTTATCGAAAAAATGAAAATGATAGATAATATCTTTTTTGCGGAAGTCGTTAAAAACTTTACATCCGAACAACATTTGACTATAACGGAATATCTTTGCGAAAATGGCTTCGCTAATATGGCTTCGCTAATATGGTCGATGAAACCAAAGCCGTGATTGCGTTGACGGACAACGGTAGAGCATTAAAAAAATCAGGCTCATTACTTGAATATAACACCCAGATATTAAATGAAAAAATCGCAAAGCTCGAACTGAAATCAAGAGAAAAGCAGACTCACAAACTTACTATTTGGGTTGCCGTAAGCACTATTGTTATGGCTATTCTAGCCTTAATTCAAATCGCCCAGATTATTTGTAAACTCTTCCCTCGCTGTTCTCTTTGAACTTAGATTAAACGTGAATAACCGTTCTCCCTTCCTCTTTCAAGCAAAGCCATCATCAACCGTTCCGCCATTGCAACGTTGCCATACTCGTTCTGATGGATGTGGTCGTTGCTCATGAATTTTAATGCCAACCATTGTCAACCTTCATTTTTATGATGTATTCATTCGTTGGTATGTCCCTTCGGTCGATCTTATTGAAAATTCGTAGCAAATCATCATATCCATTAGAATATTTAATCAACGGATCAGCTTTTGCAAAGTGATATAAATGCCACGTGTAGGGAAAAACGTCACACGCAAGCAGTTTCGAAGCTCGACTTTCAGTATCCCCCATGGACGGCATTAAAGTCACAAACGCGCTTCCGACAACCGCCATGGGAATACCTACAACTGACGTTAAGATCCTCAAAAAACGAGCTTTTTCATAAAACCATGAAAGACCAATCAACGGCCCATAAAATAGTACAATCCAAATTAAACTGATTGGGAAAAGCAGTAAACCAAACGTTATACTTACGAGCAGCCCCAATACAAATGTTGTGAGGATAGAAATGGGCACTATAATCCAAGCTACAATACCGTTTAGAACAGCAATGATTCTATTGGTAGTCATTTGACTTTTTTATGAAGATAACGATTTGGAGCGAATTTATGCGCTACTCTTTAAATCAGCCCCTTGTTCACGCAATAATCGTACAAGTCTGATCTTTTCTTGTGTGGTCAATGGTCTATTTGAATAGACAACCAATCGAATGTCTGTTGCCCCAACGATAGCGCCGGACAATCTTCTGATTGAACCCATCACTATTTTCAGTAAATGCAAAATCAGCAAACCATCTACCATCATTGTTGCCGGGATTGGTTGTGATTGTTTGTATTGTCTTGTTGACATAAATTTTTAAAGTGCTACCGTTGCTTGAATAACTGATTAGTTTGAAGGTGGTGTTATTGTCCGTAGGCGTTTGCATACGGTTGGTGGTTTGGAAAGGATCAGTTCTATAAAAAAGATTCTCCCAATGCAATATTAATATATATATTTAGTATCGAAACCGAACTATCGCCATGAGCACGAAAGAAGATATAGAAGGAGTCATTGAAGGCATCAAGTATAGATATGAAGATTTTTACAAAGTCGCTCAACTGTACTGCAACAATATTGCTGCAACTAATGGCAACCGCAGTGTAGGTCAGAAAATTGACCACCAGATATGTCATCGCTTGGCAATTAACACTATCTCGGTCTCACGTCTTCTGAATGATTACAAAACGGAGCACTTACTATTTCTTCCGATTGGCCTAATATTGCGTTGCATTATTTCCGATATCATCAACTATCATTATCTAAAGAATATCGGTATGGAGTTGGGAACACAATCATTGGAAAACGAAGACCTAGTTCTGCTGGCTGAGTTTGTTCAAGGCGTCAAAGAAATCCATTTACAAGAATTGGAAATGTTTCCAATCACGAGAACGCACCAGAAGACTTTAATGGGAGAATTTAAGGAACTATTTCCTGACGTTTTTGAAAGCGGGTCAGCTGAATTAAAAGTGAAAAATAAGAGCGAAATTAGGTCTCAAGATGACCATCAGTACTTCAAAAGTAACAAACTTTCTGATGGAAATTTTTTATCAGAGACAAAAAAAATCAAAGCAAGTAAATATTCTGAAGACAAAGAGTTGGTTGTCTTATTTAGATATTTTTCCCTTTTCCATCATTTCACAACAGCATCGACGATGTTTTATGGAAGCAAGTATAACAGGGCTAATAATATGAGCATACTCCTTAGAGTAATAAAGCAATCGTTGATAGCGATGAGCGATATAGTGACAGGCTTTGACAACAACACAGCTACCATAACGGAGCTTGATCATCAATTAAAGACTACCAACGATCTAATTGAGATCATAACAAATCACTTAAAAGAACCTGTTTAATTGGTTCATTTGTACTTCAATATTGCTGTTTAATTGGATTACGATCCAAAGCCAAAATGGACTTTTTTGGTCCCTGTCGGATCACTTAAAGAGACGATCAATTTTGATCGTCTCTTTTTTTGTTTCAATCCACATTACGCAGACTTTCATCGGTTGTTACTGAAGAACGCTTGAACAACTCTAATCACGCTTTCTACATCTTATAAGGCTGATACGAGGTTGTTGGCGGACGACACCCAACAATGAACGAACGTTATTTTCCGACAATTTTCTTTCGGTGTTCTATTCCCCAATCTGTCAGATTGCTGATTATGGTTTGTAGCGTATTGCCGTGTGCTGTAAGTTCATATTGAACCGATATGGGTTGTGTATCTAAAACGGTTCGTTTGACCAATTGATTGATTTCCAATTCCTTTAATTCTTTGCTCAACATTCTGTTGGAAAGTCCTTCTATATCATTCAGAATATCGGAAAATCGTCTTTTGCCGTAACAGCAAATAGACGTGATAATAGCAATCTTCCATTTCCCATTCAGCACGTCCATTGAATCTTGAACGGCTCTCACTCTTTTCTTTTGCTCCTGTTGAAACTCTTCTATTTTACACCCCATAATGTTACTCGGTTACACCGATGTTACTTTGTTGAACCGATGATACAGTTACTATTCAGTACAAAGTTACCAAAAATAACTTCCGTAATCTAGCTTTGTTGCTCACAATCAAAAATCAAAAAATGAGTAAACTGAAAAACAAGGTTGCCGTGATTACAGGCGGCAATAGCGGTATCGGGTTTGGTATTGCTGAAGCTTTTAAAAACGAAGGCGCAGTTGGTGCAATCGCCGGACGAAATGAGACTACACTGAACAGCGCTGTTGAAACCCTGGGGGGTAATTTTATAGGTGTAAAAGGAGACGTAACAAATCTTGATGACCTGGAGAACCTGTATAGGGCTACGGTTGATAAGTTCGGGAAGATAGACGCATTGGTCGTGAATGCAGGTGGCGTTGTGGACGGGATTCCTTTGATGGCGATAACCGATGCAACGGAAGAAGGTTACGACCGCTATATGGACCTGAATTTAAAAAGTGTGTATTTCACCGTAAAAAAGTCGCTTCCTTTTTTAAATGACGGCGCTTCCATTATACTGATCGCATCGAACGCCGCACATCGGGCAGCACCCGGAGCGACGATATATGCCGCGGCAAAAGCAGCCGTTATTTCATTGGGCAGAGGCTTATCGATTGATTTATTGTCAAGGAGAATAAGGGTGAATACAATTTCGCCTGGCTCAATTGATACGCCGGTTTTTGGAAAGATGGTACCGCAGGATCTGGTGGACCAGGTGAAGCAAATCTGGATAGATCTTACGCCGCTTGGCAGGCAAGGGACTCCGGCTGAGATCGGAAAAACGGCTGTATTTTTAGCTTCCGACGATTCATCATTCATCGTAGGCGCCGATATCTTAGCGGATGGCGGTATGGCTAATGCCTTCTCCGTGAAATAAAACTTATCAACAAACACTAGAAAATGATGAGTAAACTAAAAAACAAAGTAGCGATAGTTACGGGCGCTTCGAAAGGAATAGGTGCATCTATCGCAAAACACTTTGCCAAGGAAGGTGCAAAGGTTGTTGTAAACTATGCTTCAAGCAGAGAAGCCGCAGATAGCGTAGTTAAGGAGATAACCGACAATGGAGGCATAGCCATTTCGCTGCAGGGCGATGTATCGAAAGAAGCCGATGTGATCAGGCTCTTTGAAGAATCAAAGAAGGCTTTCGGCGCGTTGGATATTTTGGTAAACAACGCAGCCTTTCAAGGATACACACCTATTGAACAGGTATCAGCGGATACTTTTCATCAGCATTTCAACGTCAATGTTTTGGGTGCTATACTTGCTATCCAAGCATCTTTGAAGCTGTTTGGTGATAAGGGTGGCAATATCATCAATATCAGTTCGGGTGCAAGCAAAATGCCTCTTCCGGCAGCTTCGTTGTACTCTGCAACTAAAGCGGCATTAGATGCCATAACGATTTCTTTGTCGAAAGAACTGGGTGCAAAAAACATTCGTATCAATTCTATTTTGCCGGGTGCAACGGAAACAGAAGGTGCAAGTAGTGCGGGTGTCACCACCGGCAGTGAGTATGAAAAAATGTTTATTGCCAATACACCGCTTGGCCGTAGAGGTCAGCCCGAAGATATTGCGAAAGTTGCCGTATTTCTTGCTTCCGATGATGCAGCTTGGATTACGGGAGAGCAAATTTCCGTTTCGGGCGGTATGTATGGCTTTTAAATTCCTAAACCCGAAAAAATGAAAGGCAATGGGACGGAATTATTGGTTGACGGTGGTTTCACAACTACGCACTAGAATAATTGTTTCAAAAGTATAAGTTTTTTCAAATCCCTGCTTCTTCCGGAAACAGGGATTTTTTTTGTTGCTATAGTCGAGAGCCGAAGATGTCAAGAATGGATTCCATCGACCGGTTGTTTAGCAAAGTGGAGGGCAGCCACATAGTCCTCACGAAATATTTGAAGGTGGTCAAAAACCAGAAGTCCCGTGTCACCCCGATAACCAAAGCTAAACATGCGTTTCGCTGGAACTAAAGCTGAAAGCAGTACCGTCGCTGATACTGCGCTGTGTCTGTCTCGCAGCAATACTTATGTGGCGGCTCGTGTTTTGTCAGGGTCAAATAACTTCCACTTTCCCTCAGATACGACTTCTATAGTGCTGTCAACAAATTTAATCGCCGTTTGATCATCAATCATATAAGAGGGTACAAGTAGCGTCTTTGCCAACTTTTCCTGATTTGCTAAAGAATTATCGGGGAACTGCTCATGGTCAAGATGAGGATGTATGGCAAAATCGACCATTCCCAAACACTTATCACTATTCGGGGGTAAAGTATGATTGCCATAGGTAGTTCCAAAGCGTGTCATGATCATACTTCCGGCACTCAAACCCACATACACCATTTTGTGTAGCAGCGATGGTAACATTTCTGCCAGCCCGGATTGTTGCATCCAATAACAAAGATATTGACAGTCACCACCACCGACCAGCAGGGCATCGGTCTCTTGAAGCATGGGCACCCAAAGTTCTTTTTTTATGGTGGGTAGTGCTGTAAGCTCCAACACTCCCAAAGATTTCCAACCCGCTTCGCAAAAAGGATCACCTAACGTTCCGCAGATCACTCCCCTTATGATTTCAGCACCACCGCGTATGCCGTAAATAGCCGTAGGAACGAAGAGCGCTTTTGAGTCTTCAATGGGTTTGCCCAACAGGTCAACCAATGCGTTGCGGATGCTTTTGTTGCTGATACCAGCCGAGGTGAGGAGAAGTTTCATATTTATGCCTTCGTTATCATGACACAAATCTCGCCCACGAAAACATTGTCATCGCAGGCGTAATGCGACAACTGTAAGGCTAAATGCGACAAAACTCTACTCAAAATTGAAAGCAGACCGGCCAAAGGCAAGGGTGTTGTGTGCCCGTGCTAATTACAGAAGTCTGCGTTTCAATTTCTCTTTTCTATCCTCCGGTGGCACTTTGGTCATTGCCAAAATGAATTCAGCTAGTTTAACTTCGTCAACGGCAACTTGTCCAAGTGAAATATTTATTTGCTGCGGACCAAAGTCAACTAAATTTGAAAGTGATCTGGCAAATTTTTCTTTCTTGATTGACGGTAAGTAGTTCTTGTCCACTGTCAAAACAACAAATTTTTGCCCTAACAGATCAATGGAATATGCGCCTTTAATAATGTCCCAATTAATGAAGTCTGTATAGGTTGTCCGATCAAATACACCGAATTCGTTTATGATGATTTGTGGTCGTCTGTCAAGCAGATGATAGATTCCAATGGGATAACCAATGCCGAATAAACCAGCAATCCCATACCCAACCAAGGTGTCCGTCTGCATCGAAAGAATTACTCCACACATAACGAAGAATGAACAACGCAACATCAGTTTCGTTGCTTTCCACGGGGAGTTATAGAGTTTAATGTCCATTGATTAGAAGTGGAATCTGTCGTGGCGCATGGCTGACACTATTTGATAGATACACCTACTCCATCTATTTCACTATTGTCTTTTTCCGATAATGCATCCATTCACATAACAGGATGCCCGGATTCTCATCCTATTATGGCATTCTTTTGCTTGAGGATGAACTTCTGATTTCCGATACCTTTACGGCGCTAACAGGTTTTGATTCATTCCCGAACCTCTTTCGGACATAGGTTAGAATCGACGCGAGGGCATGATCGTCCAGATGACTGTGCTTTGGCATGAGTCCATTATAGGTCTTTCCTTTGACCACGATGTCCCCCTGAATTCCATTCAGTACAACACCGATCAGTTTTTCTTCGGACCCTGAGACCCACTCGGAATCGACCAATGGAGGGAAGCGGTTGTTGTCCCCTTTTCCATCGCCCTGATGGCATGCCATGCAATAGGTATTATACAGGATCCTGCCACTATAGGTGTCCCCCTCTTGCACCAAATCCTTGACCGGGTCGGGGTCCCTGATATAGCTTTGGGTCTTCTTTCGATTTTCCATGGCGGCCAATTCGGATGGCCCAAATTTGTCCTTGTCCCCTTTATACATGACCCTCCAGATCTTTCCTTGATTGGATTCGCTGATATAGAGGGACCCATCCGGGCCTGTTGAAAGTCCCATCGGCCGATAGACGGCATCGCTGGTATTCTTAACGATATCGACCCCGGCAAAGCCATCGGCAAAAACCTCCCATTCCCCAGTAGCATTACCGTTCTCATCAAAGGGCGCAAAACAGACTATGAAACCGGACATGGGGTAGGGTGCACGGTCCGTAGATCCATGAAAGGCAACAAAGACGCCGTTGTTATAGCGCTTTGGGAATTGGTTGCCCTGGTAGAACATAACATCCATGGGGGCCCAATGTCCTGGAAACCCGATAGCGGGCTCGTTGTATCCGCCAGCCTTGCCTACGATTTTGCCATCGCCGCCGTATCCGGGCTGCAAGACGTTTTTCTTTTGAAGTTGATCATAATAGGCATAGGGCCACCCATAATCGGACCCTTCTGTCACCTTCATAAGGGTCTCGGAGGGGAGCATGGCGGCCTGCCAATCTGTATAGAGGCCGGGAAAAATGGTATGGAAATTATCGATCCCGTTCCCTACGGCATACAGACTTTTGTCTTTAGGATTCCATTTCATCCCCACGATACTTCGGATACCGGTTGCGAATTTGGTCCCATCTTCTTGGGTCAGGTTGATCTTATTGGCATCGAACCGCCATATCCCCGCATGGTTCTCCAACTCAGGACAGGGGTCCAACCCTTTTCCGTTTGGTATTCCGACAGGTCCATACTTTTCCATGTCCTGGCATGCGTCAGAGGGGGCGCCAAAAGGCACGTACATATTTCCCTTGTCATCAAACGCAACGGGCTTTGTCGTATGCCAGTTCCTTGCTACGTTGGGATCCAGATCCGTCAGTACCACTTCGGGTTCACCTGGGGGGACCAATTCACCCGGGGTCATTTTGGTCCGGAAGATATGTTTTCGGGTACTGACATACAGGTAGCCATGATGTATCGTAATACCCGTGGCACCCTTGCCTTGATCCAGATAATTTCCGAAGCGGATAACGCTATCAGCCTTGCCGTCATGGTCGAGGTCCCGTATTCCAACGGTTCCTTTGCCATCGTCGGAATGCTGAAGCTGGGCATAGATATCACCATTGTCGTTCACGGCAATATGCCGGGTCTCACCAATACTGTCAACGACCACCAGCGCTTCGAAACCTCCGGGAAGAAATAGGCCACCGTCATCTTTATCAGCCATTGGCAAAGTTGTTCCCGATGGACTGGAACACTGCACGAATGCAAGTACTAAAAGCAAACTCAATGGCGCTTTGAAAATATTCGTCAACGGTTTCCTGAAATCTAAGTTCATATGCTTTCCGATGGAAATTCAAGTTGTATTACCTAAAGATAAATCGATGACTAGATATTTATAGTAAAATACTTGATTTCTGTCGGATCACTTCTTGGAAGTCAGATGAAATGGCTTGTCCTATTTTTATTGGTTGACAAATTTCAGGCAAGCCGGGCCGCGACGACATTAATCCCAAATGCCATTCTGCACCGTAAATATCACCGGCTGACCATCCGTCACCATAATGGTGTGCTCATGCTGTGCAACAAAACCACCTCTATTCCCGCGCAGCGTCCAGCCATCGGCTTGTGTGGCGGCAAGGGTTGACCGTGTTGAAATGAAGGTCTCGATCGCTACTACCGAATTCTTTTTGAAACGCGCCGTGTTATGCCGGTCGCAGTAGTTCGCGATCTCGTGGGGTTCTTCGTGCAAGCCGCGACCAATGCCGTGCCCGGTCAGATTTTTTATTACCGTGTAGCCAGCTTTTTTGGCCTCCGTCTCGATCAATCTTCCGATCTCCGATATTCTGACACCACCGGTGATTTGGCTGATCGCCTTTCTCAATATCGCTTTCGATGCTTCTACCAATTTGCCGTGGCCGTGGATATCTTCGCCCAATACAAACGAGCCGCCATTGTCGGCCCAATAGCCGTTTAGTTCTGCCGATACATCAATATTTATCAGGTCTCCTTCTTTCAGGATTTTATCCGCGGTGGGTATGCCGTGCGCAGCTTCCTCGTTAATACTGATGCAGGTATAGCCGGGAAAACCATAGGTTAGTTTTGGTGCCGAACGTGCGCCCAGCTGTGTCAGCAATTTGCCGCCATACTCGTCAAGCGCCTTTGTGGAGATGCCCGGTTTGGCAAATTCACGCATCTTTTTGAGGGTGATGGCAACAGCATCACTTGCCTGTTGCATTCCAATTCTTTCGTCTTTGGTCGTGATAGACATTTTAATTTTTTTTATCCCTATCAAAATTAACAATTAATCGATAGCGGTGCCCATCGCCCTTCTAACTTCTTTCCGGGTAACATGAACAGCGGGGGACACGTTATTATCACCATGCGGACACCCTATCCGGCTACAGATGGACTACTATGATGGAATTCGATTTACTCCTTAAAAATATTGCCCGGCACGTGCAACTCGATCAGACCGAGATCGATTTTTTCACCTCCTTGTTGGAAAAGAAAAAATTAAAAAAGAAGAAATTTTTACTGAAGTTCGGGGAGATCTGTAAAACTGAAAACTTCATCGTCAAGGGTTGTTTAAGAGTGTATGCCGTTGATGGGAATGGTTTTGAACATATCGTGATGTTCGGCATTGAAGACTGGTGGGTGAGCGACCTCTTCAGTTTGTGGACAAATTCTCCAACGACCTATTACATTGATGCGTTAGAGGACACTGAACTTCTGCAAATTTCTAAGGCAAACCTCGACGCGCTTTATGAACGGGTTCCCAAGTTTGAACGATTCTTTAGAATAATTCTTCAAAACGCTTACAGTGCTCAACAGCTTCGGATCAACCAGAATCTTTCTTATACAGCAGAGCAACGCTATCTTAACTTTGTTGAAAAATACCCGTCTTTTGCGCGGCGAATTCCTCAAAAACAAATATCCGCTTATCTCGGCATGACGCCCGTCTTCCTAAGTATGCTCCGGAAAAAGTTGAGTAAGAAGTGATTTCTTCAACTACTTTAATTTTTTTGACGTTGAATCTTCGTTTTTTTGTGCCCTGATAACAATTCAAAAGAAAAAAATGACACAAAAGATCTTCGCTACCCGTAACGACCTGACTGGTTTTATAACCCGCTTAACTCTCGGACTGGTGATGTTCCCACATGGGGCACAAAAAGTATTTGGCTGGTTTGGCGGCCCCGGGTTCACCGGTGAGATGAAGTTTTTTACTGAAACCTTGCGCATGCCCTGGCTACTGGCTTTCGCCGTGATCGTCATCGAATTTTTGGGGTCCATCTCCCTGATCATTGGCTTTGCGTCGAGGCTTTGGGCGGTTGCTATGATTTTCCTTTTTATAGGCATCATCTTCACAGGGCATGTTGACAATGGTTTTTTTATGAATTGGTATGGCGATCAAAAAGGAGAGGGGTATGAATATCATTTGCTGATCATCGGCTTGTCCCTCGCAACGCTCATCGGTGGGAGCGGAAAATATTCGGTTGATAGAATTTTGGTCGCGGATAAATAATTGCAAATGGAAAAAGTAACGCGTTTTTCGTTGATGATCGGTCTTCTGGCGGTTGGCTCCTGTGTTTCAAATCCCATGTCGGAAGAGGACAGGAACGAGCAAATCATTCAAACCTATTTCAATGAAGTCTGGAACAGGGGCCATGTTGATGTCCTCGACGAGCTGTTAAGCACAGCGTATATCAATCATACGCCATCGACCCCCAACCCTCCAAAGGGCGCCGTGGGACTAAAACCCATCGTGCTCGCTATTCGTAAAGGCTTCCCTGATCTGCATTATGAAATAAAAGAAATCATTGCCACGAAAGACAGAGTTGTGGCGCGTGTGGTCATGACGGGAACTCAAAGCGACACGTTATTCGGCATTCCCCCAACCGGCAAGCGTGTTGAAGTGAATCAAATCAATATTGAGAAAATTGAGAACGGTAGAATTGTAGAACATTGGAGAGTAACCGATGAACTGGCCATGATGAAACAGCTTGGTGTTGTCCAATGATAAGCTAATTCTGCGGTAGTAATTGTTTTGTATTGTTCTCCGAATTAACCAAACCGAAAGCCATTTTAGGAAAGAGCCTGTTGACCAGGTAGAGCAACTTCGTATCGCCAACACGAATGGTAAATTGATTCTTCTGAAGTCCTGCGATAAGTTTTTTTACCAATTCTTCAGGGGTCAATTTCTTATCGTTCCTGCTGGCGGTCATGTCTGTCGCCACCACCGGAGGTAAAAGCTCAAACACTTTCACCGAGCTGTTGAGAACCTCTAAATGTTTCCTGAGCGCCTCTGTGTAAAAACGCAGGGCCACTTTGGAAGCGGAATAGGTCGCTTCGATCACCGAAGGAACATAACTAAGAATGGAAGTGGTGTTGATAATGGCCCCTTCCTTTCTTGATTTCAACATTTCCATAAAAAGGTTGTTCAGACGGATCACGCCGAGATAATTGACATTCATTTCATGCTCCGCCTCATGGGAATGCCTGTCGTTCGCTACTCCCAGGTTAGTGGAGAGGCTTAAAACACCGGCATTATTATATAGAATATCGATTCCACCGAGTTCCTTGATTTGATTGAAAAGCGTTTGCGCATCGCCGGCATTGGCAACATCACTTTTTATGGCCGTCAGGGCTGGATATAATTTTTTCGCCTGGTCCAATTTTGATTGATCCCTTCCAGTGATGATCACTTTAGCACCCTTGGCTAGAAATTGCTTTGCTGCTTCGAGGCCAATGCCTGCCGTGCCGCCGGTGATCAATATTGTTTTTCCTTGTATTTCCATGTTTTGACCTTATTTAATAGTATTTAATGTGCCGGGTTTGTTTCTTTTCGTCTTGTCCTTTAAATTTACTTGCAAATTGCAAGTGCAAAGATTGTTATTTACTTGCAAAATGCAAGTGATTTATGCTATTTTTATGAAGAAGACGAAAAAACGATCGGATTGCCCGGTGAGTACCTCGCTGGACATATGGGGAGATAAGTGGTCACTGTTGATCATCAGGGACCTCATGTTTGCAAAAGAATGCACCTATGGCGACTTTCTAAAATCCCCGGAAGGTATAGCGACGAATATTTTGGCCTCAAGATTAGAAGTGCTGGAGGAAAACGAGCTGATCGAAAAATTAGATCACCCGGACAGCAAAGCAAAAGTGTTGTATAGACTCGCCAAAAAGGGAATTGACTTACTTCCCATCATGATTGAAATAAACTTATGGGCTGAAAAATATTTTCCCATACCGGCCGATAGAAAGGCAATGTTGAAAGAGGTGAAAAAGGATAAAACCGCATTTATTAAATCAAAGATCAAGGAATTGGAGACGCGATGATTAGGGGATTCAAGGGAAAAGCGTTTTGCAAGACAAGCATAGGGAAACTGTCGTGGATAGACACTCATTTTTAACAGAATTGACATCAACAGCGCATACCGAAAATGACGACAACCCCATTTAAACTAACGATCCACATGGTCTCAAGCCTCGACGGGATCATTGCCAAAAAAGACAATAGCGTTTCGTGGTTTGATACCCCTGACCACTACGAGAAGGGCGTTGGCGAACCAGACGTAGCAGCGTTTCTTAAGACAATAGATTGCTACGTCATGGGCGCCCGCACCTACGAACACGCCATAGAACTTTCGAAGTCCTATGGCTGGGCTTATGGGGACGTCCCGACCATCGTGGTAACCCACAGAAACATTCCCATTGACAGACCCAACATCGAAATTTACTCAGGTGACTTGAACAAACTTGTGAATGAACGGCTCAAGCCAAACTATAAAAATGTTTGGCTCGTCGGCGGAGCACTGCTCGCCAAGGATTTCATTCGCGCAAAATTGGCGGACGATATCAGGTTGTCGGTCCTGCCCATTATTTTGGGTGACGGACTGCTGTTTTTTGATCAGATCGGAAAAGAACAAGCCCTGCACCTCAAAGACGTGACCGCCTACAAAAGTGGAATGGTGGAGTTGTGGTATGAAATAAAAAAATAGTCGCACCGAAGCCATGCGATAATCCGTAAAAGCTCTTACTATGGAAAACAGAAGAAATCACAACTCTACCAAAGTGCCCCGCATGTCGGAGATATTTCCCCAGGCGGTCATTGCCGACAAGTTTGTCTTTCTATCGGGAACTCCCGGCATCAACCCCTCGACGGGAAAGCTTAGTGAAAGTTTCGAGGAACAAACGAGACAAGCGTTCTTAAACATAAAAACCATATTGGAAGAAGCCGGAAGCAGTCTGGAGAAAATTGTGAAGACGACGGTTTTTATGGTTGCCGGCAACGACTTTGCTTTGCTGAACAAAGTCTATAACGAAATCTTTCCCGCCAATGCCCCAGCGCGAAGCGCTCCTCAGGTGATGCCGTTCCCTGGAGGCATTTTAGTGTCTGTTGAGTGCATTGCACTTTTGGAATAATTTAAGTTGTGTTTTACGCGAAGTTGGAGATCCCGTGCGTCTCCGTCTTGCGCACTGGCGTTGAGGAACTGCCGACGTGCAGCCGTTTCCTGCAATGCCCACTTTTTCAGCAAAAAGAGTTCAGAAAAGTAAACAAGATCCCAAAAGTAAATTTCCTTCTATACTTGATGATCTGAGTTTTATAGCTTGTATGGACGATTCTCGATGCTATGGATCTCCAGGAAACATTGATCATCACCAAACGGGAAGTAGAGTGGCTTTTAGATATCCAGGAATGCATGGATGCCGTAGCGTATGCTTTTAAGTTGCATGCCGAAGGAAAAGCTTTGCAGCCCAAAATACTTGGCCTTCACGTTCCGCACGGCGGCTTTCACATCAAAGCCGGAGCAATGGATCTTGGGCGGCCCTACTTTGTAGCAAAAGCAAATGCAAACTTCCCGGACAACATGAAAAACAATGGGCTCCCCACGATACAAGGCGTCATTATAGTTTGTGATGCTGCCAACGGAAAACTGCTCGCCCTGATGGACTCTATTGCAATAACCGTCATCCGAACGGGAGCCGCGACAGGTATTGCTGCAAAATATCTGGCAAGAAAGGACGCCAAGGTGGCAACGATCTGCGGATGCGGCAATCAAGGCAGAGTATCATTGAAGGCCATGATGACTGTGCGCCCCATCGAAAGGGTCTATGCTTACGACATTGACCAAACACAAAAAAATAAGTTCACCAAAGAGTTGACGGAAGCGCTGAACGTTCAGGTCATACCGGTTGATGACCTCGGCTTGGCCGTGAGGCAGAGCGATATCTGCGTGACCTGCACGACATCGAAGAAACCTTTCCTGAATAAGGAAGATGTCAAACCGGGGACATTCATTGCCGCGGTCGGGGCCGACAGCGAAGACAAACAAGAGCTACAAACCACGTTGCTGGCATCCTGCAAATTGGTGGTTGACATCCTGGAGCAAAGTGCAACGATCGGAGAGCTTCATCATGCGCTGGAATATGGAGTGGTTACGCGTGACCATGTTCATGCCGAATTGGGTGAGATCATTGCCGGCAGTAAAACAGGGCGAACGTCTGATGATGAAGTTATTGTCTTTGACAGTACGGGGACAGCCTTGCAGGATGTAGCCTCCGCGGCCATTGTTTATGAGAAAGCGATCGGAGCTGGAATTGGGATGAGCGTGAACTTGGCGAACGGATGAGCAAAATATGAAATCACCGTTGATGAAAACGCTGTAAGGTGTTTCTATTTAAAATCCGCCCCGATCGTTATTGACTTCCATTCTTCCAACTCCGCAGACATCGCCGTTAATTTTTCCGAGGCTCTATTGTAAGCATCCTTCCCAAGAAACAGATGAATCGGGGGCTCCGGACTTTCAGCCAGTTCCATAAATATTTCAGCTGCACGATCCGGATCTCCTGCCTGTTCGCCATTCATAGCAAGGTAACGCTCCTGTGTTTTTTTCACGGCTTCGTAGCCGTCAATGTTGGTGGTGATGAATTCAAGCGAGCCCTTGGTTAAAAAGCCTGTGCGAAAACCCGAGGGTTCGGCAACAGTGACTTTGATCCCAAATTCTTTAACATCCAAAGCGAGCACTTCAGAGAAGGCAGCGACAGCCGCTTTGGTGGCCGAATATACAGACCACCCGGGAGCACCCACAAAACCTGCAACCGAACCGATATTGATAACATAGCCAGACCGTTGACTGCGCATAATGGGCAAGACACTTTTTGTAACGTTGATGGTGGCCATGACATTCACATTGAAAATGTTTCGGATCGCCTGTTCACTGATATCTTCCACCGTTCCCGCCATACCATAACCCGCATTGTTCACCACCACATCGATGCGGCCGAACGCGGCCAGGGTTTGCTGAATGGAGTCGTCGATACAATCGGGGTTTGTGAGATCGACTGCGAGGGGGAGGAAACGGGTCGAGTCGATCAGTCCCACCGACTGGCTCAATTGGTGCGCGTCGCGGGAGGTGGCAGCGACGCGATGGCCGTTGGTGAGCAATTTTTTTACGAGCGTCAGCCCTAATCCCTGGGAGGCTCCGGTTACATACCAAACTTTTGGTGTGTTCATGATGTGAATGTTTTTATATGTTTATTCAGAAAGGTCGTTTCATTTGGGGCGTTACCACTTTTATCGGTGGTTGCCATGGCCGATAAGTTATTTCTTATGAGCGTACCATCTTCCCAAACAACATCACACTTCATGCTGGTACGCTCACTCGAAATAAAAATGAGCAACGCTTAACCCTCCTTCACGAAGGATAGGAAACACTTAAAGTAATGGGCACGCTCAGCGCCCGGGATACAAGACAATTGGCTTTAGCGCCTTCGGCAAACTCACGAAAAGCCTCGGCGGATACACCGTTGATCAACGATGCCTTCATCTCTAAATGAATGCCCGTGATCGAAAGGCTCGCCATGTCCACCTCAAGAGTGGCTTCGGTGTTCAGATCGTTGGCTATAAAACCTGCACGCTCGAGGGTGGCACTGAGCGCCATGGTAAAACAGCCTGCGTGCGCCGCGGCGATCAATTCTTCCGGATTGGTACCGATGCCAGACTCGAACCGGGTTTTAAACGAATAGGGTGTTTGATTAAGGACCGTGCTTTGAGAAGATATTTCGCCTTTACCTCCTTTAAGATTGCCATTCCAATGTGCTTTTGCTGTGCGTTTCATGGGTTTGTTTTTGTTGGGTTGAAAATTTATGGATTCAGTAATAAATTATCTGAGTACGGGCGACGGATATTTCGTGTCTATGATGACAGGTTCCGGGATCAATTAGTATGATTTGCTTTTTTGCTCAGACTATCAAAATATGCCGTCGTTTCTTCCAGGATTGATTTCATCAGCGCATCGGCTTTGGTGTGTTTCAGCACTGGCGCGATCTGACCACCCCAGAACAAGATCATATCCCATTGCTCTTGTTCCAGGGCCGCCGTCCGGAGGGGCGACATGAACTGGGTTTGCAGCGGGAAGGGGAGAAAGCCTTTTTCTTTTTGGTACAGGTCTTTGGCGATGCGGCTGGTCAGTCCCCGGCCCAGCCGGCCGGTGAAGGCCCGTGATAAGGTGGTGTACTTCGCGGCATCCGAAAATAACATTTGTCTATGGATTGGGGTGGCGTTGGATTCGTCGGTGGCCAGGAACGCGGTGCCGATTTGTGCAGCATCGGCACCGAGTGCCAGGGCGGCAGCAACACCTTTTCCATTGGCAATGCCACCGGCAGCGATGATCGGCGTTTTTACTTTTTCTTTGATGAGCTGGAGCAACACAAACGTTCCGGTGGTCGACGATTCGGCAGGCGCGAGAAACGACGGGCGATGTCCACCGGCCTCAAAGCCGGAAGCGATGATAAGGTCGACGCCGGCAGATTCCAGGGCGATCGCTTCATCCAATGTAGTCGCAGCTCCAACGGTGACGATACCCAGCCGGCGGCATTGTTCGAGGATGTCGGCCGAAGGGATCCCAAACATAAAGCTAAATACCGGCGGGCGCTGGTGAAGGATCACCTCGACCTGGTTTTCGAAACGGGTCTTGAACGGCGCAGGCTTGGCGGGTAGCGGAATTCCCAGCGCGTCAAAATAAGGCTTGAACAACTCACGCGCTTTTCCAAACTGCTCGTCCGAAACGGCGCCATCCACGGCATCGGTATCCGAGACCCACAGGTTGATGTTGTAAGGCTTGTTCGTGGCCGCTTTGATCTGGCGATCAACGTCCAGGATCTCCTGCGGGCTGAGCGTGTAGGCCCCGTATCCGCCAAGTCCCCCGGCGTTGGACACTTTGGCCACCAGCTCGACCGACGACAGATTGCCGCCAAACGGCCCTTGCAGGATGGGATATTGAATGCCCAGGAGCTGTGATGCTTTTGTTTGGTACCACATAGCGTTAAGGTTTTATTTGGCCACGTCGGTGATCATTTTATTGACGATCATCCAGCGGTTGTCAATTTTATGAAAGGAGAGGAACTGATCATAGCTAAAGTCGTACATTTTTACGTTCGCCTTTACCATCGCGATGGAGTTGATCACCTCCACCGAGTAGATCGTTCCCTTAAAAGGCTTGCCGGAATCTTTCGGGCTTTGGCGGTTCTTCACACCGTCGAGATACATGTCGAGTGCCTTGGCGTAGGGTTGTCCTTTCACGTCCCCGAACAACAAGGTGCCGGGGTTAAAGATTTTTTTCAGGGCATCGATATCGCCTTCGTAGAGGCCTTTGAAGTAATACGTTTCCAGGGCCTGGGTGATGGCTGCTGAATCTTGTTTTGTGGTTTCCATGTGCTTTGAATTTTGTGCTTTTGAGACCAGCGAAGCGCTGATCAAAAAAGCGGTTAGGAAAAGGGTTTTCATATAGTTAGCTCAGATGGTGTCCTGCTCCCATGCCACCGTCGACGTTGATGATGGCACCGCTGACAAAGTTACTCTTCGCCACGGTGTACACTATTTGGGCAATGTCTTCCACTTCACCGATGCGGTTCACCAGGTGCAATCCTGCACTTTCATCGGCTCCCGCGCCATGCATGGGCGTGCGGATCACACCCGGTGCGATGGTGTTGACCCGGATGTTTTGTTTGCCAAATTCTGCAGCCAGTTGCAAGGTGAGGGCGTGGATCGCTCCCTTCGAAGCAATCGGCGCCGTGGAGGGTGCACCACCCAACGCGTGGTTAACGAGCGGGGTGCCGATATTGATCACCACGCCACCATGTTGTTTTAGCATTTGAGGAAGGATAGCCTGTGTAGTGAAAAACGAACCCTTCAGGTTGGTGTTCAGAAACCGGTCCAGGTAAGCTTCGTCCACTTCGAGGAACGGCTTGGTTTCATAGATGCCGGCATTGTTCACCAGGATATCGGCCGAGCCGAATTTCTCGAGGGCGATGGCCAACAATTTTTCTCCGGTGCGTTTGTCCCGCACGTCGCCCGCTACCCTGGCGAGGTTTTCACCGCCACCCAGTTCCTGGTAGGCCTTCTCCAATTTTTCGGCAGTAGCCGAATTGATCACGACGTTGTCGCCATTTTTCAGAAAGTGGCGGGCTACTTCTTTACCGATGCCGGATGAGGCACCGGTAATGATCACGGTTTGCTTTTTCATGGTGTTATTTTTTATCTGCTGTAATCCCTTTTTCTCTCAACACCGACACTTGCTCCCCGGCAAAACCCCAGTCGTCCAGTTCAACCTCCTGGATCACCACGTGGGTTAGTTGCGGGTCTTTATTTAGAACATGGGTCATCAGATCGGTCACGCCTTTGATCAGCTTTTGTTTTTGTTCTCTGGTGACACCTTCGCGGGTTACTTCTATTTTAATGTATGGCATGGCTTTGTCTGTTTATGCTAAGACAGCTTGGTTAGCAGTTTTCGCGGTTACCGTTACGTCCAGTTCGAAATGATCATAGATCAGGGTGTCGCCCAGGTTCAGAAAGAAGTTTCCGGAGCGGAATTTCATTTCATATTTGGTGCGGTCGATGACCAGCTTGCCGGAGGCGGTTAACAAGTCGCCATCGGTCTTCACCACAGCATCAAAACCAACGGGGTGCGTGATGCCTTTGATGGTGAGGTTGCCATTCACATGGTTTCCTGAAGCGGAAACGATCTCCAACACGGCTTCCGGATATTTTTCGGAGGAGAAGAAATCATCCGAAGCAAGGTGGCCGGCAAACTGCGCGTTGGTGGCGGGATCGGTGATGTCCAGGATCTTAATGGCGGTGGTGTCGACGATGATCTTGCCGCCGGCGACCTTACCATCGTTCAAAATAATTTCGCCTTTCTTAATGGCGATGGTGCCGTTGTGTGTACCGGTTACTTTTCTGCCCACCCAGTCGATATTGCTTTGGGGGCCTACGATTTCAAATTTTTGATTTTTCATTTTTGGTGTCTTCATTGTGACACTCAAAATAACGTAGGATGCCGCCGGGGGTCGCGTGACCTAGATCACTTTCAAAAAAGAAGGGCACTTATGTGATGTAGATCACATCACCGAAGTGACGTAGATCACATTTCAGGGGTGGTAGAGGCGGCTAAGGGTTTCTCTGGAGACACCCAGGTATGCGGCAATCAGGTTTTTAGGGACGATATTATAAAGTTCAGGATACTGTTTTAAAAGTTCCTCGTACCGTTCCTTAACGTTGTTGTTCATCACGGAGAGCAACCGTTTCTGCGTAGCGAGAAATCCCTTATTGGTTCGCCAGCGAAAGAAGTGCTCTACGCTATGCAGTTCTTTGCATACCTTTTCCCTGTCGGCATTGGAAAGGGAAAGCACCTGCGCATCGGTGATGCAGTCCAGGTTGATGGTGGCTTTGGTTTGATTATAGAGTGCGTTGAAGTCGGTGGTCCACCACGTGGACATGGCAAACTGCAGGATGAACATCTTTTGTTCATCGTTGATAAAAAAGGACTTTAAACACCCCGAGACCACAAAGTATTCATGCTCGACGTGATCGCCTTTGCTAATGATGACCTGCCCTTTATGAAAACTTTGGCTTTTGAAATGCGAAAAGAAATAATCAAACTGATCATCCGTGAGAATGACCGTTTTGGCAATGTGTGCTTTCAGGATTTCTTTGGCGTCCATGAGGGTTGTCGCTGACAAAAGTAAACAATTTTTAAAGGTATACATCCTGCGTCGATCGGCCTACAGGGGCGGACGGAATTATCCATATGGGGGACACGCTGTCTGGCGCTACCGGTTGAGAAGCGTGTTGGGCGGATATCCAAAGTGGTTTTTGAAAGCATGCGAAAAATGGGAGAGGTTCTCAAAGCCCACTTCAAAATAAACGTCGATGGGTTTTCGCTGTTGTTGGGCGATCTGATAATGCGCCAGCTGCAATCGTTTTTCGGTCAGCCATTTTTGGGGCGTGGTGTGGTATGTCTTTTTAAAATCCCGCCGGAAGGTGGCCAGGCTGCGGCCCGTGAGATAGCCAAACTTGTCCATGGTCATATTGAACATAAAGTGCCGCTCCATGAAGTCGGAGAGGTTTATTTTGCCGGGCTCGTCAAAGTCGGCCAGCAATCCATCCACGCTTTTGTCTATCGACCTCAGGATGCTGATGGCTTCTTCAATTTTAATAGCGGCGATATCGCCGGGCAGGTTTTCGCCAAGATCAAAATAGGGGATGAGCGAGGCGAGGCAGCTCTCCAGCAACGGGTGTTTGGAGAAGCGATATACTTTTGAGAGCGAGGCTTTTTTTCCAACGGCCTTGCGTTTAGCGTAAAATTCCTTCAGTCGTTCGGTGGTCAAATGCATGGCCACGGCTTTGTGCGGCAACCCGTCTTTGGGGTAGTTGATGACCGTGGCCAATTGGTGCCGCGGGATCAGGAAGGTATCGCCGGCATTAAAAATATACGTTGCGTCGGCCAGGATTATTTTTGTTTCACCCGAGATAAACCAAACCAGCATGTGGTGCTCGAACATCACTTCTATTTTGAAAGCCTTGCCGGTATACTCCGACAGCTTGATATCGGGCGTGATGTATTTCGTTTCAAAGTCCATTTTCGAGGGCAATCGGTTCACAAATAAAAGTAAGCCGAATATATGCATTCGGCTTGAGATCGCGATTGAACGGTCAGGATCGCTTAGGCCACGGGGAATGAAACGCCTGTCAGGTCTTCGGTGAGCGTCCATAATTTTCGGGCAAGGTCAGCGTCCAGGGAATAGGGTTTCACACCGCGCAAGGATAAGGGCTCACCATAATTGTGTTCAATATTTCCATTGTCCAGCTCAGCGACGTCTGTGTTCTCGCAATAAACACCACCCATACCGTTCAGGTTTGGGCTGGTCGCGCACCACACGGAGGTAGCGGCGCCCTGCTCGACAGTCTTGAGTTTGGCGGCCACTTCCGGTTTTATATTTCCGGTCTCATCGTGGGTACCCATTTGCTGAAACAACGCCATGGGAGCAACTCGCCCCAGGTCGGTGCCATTGACAGAACCCGGGTGCACGGAAAAGGCCCGTACCCCAAACGTCTTGGCACGACGATCCAGTTCGACCGTGAAGAGATTGTTGGCGGTTTTCGATTGTCCATAGCCCTGCAAGGTTTCATATTCCCGTGTCAGGAAATTGGGGTCATCAAAATTGAAGGGCGCCATCTGGTGACCAAACGAGGACACATTCACCACCCTGCCACCGTTGGCCTTCTTGAGTGCGGGCCAAAGCCGGGCGGTTAACTGAAAATGTCCTAAATGATTGGTGGCAAGTTGAGATTCGTAGCCACGTTTATCCCGTTGCAGCGGCACCCACATGATGCCGGCATTGTTGATCAGGAGATCCAGTGCGCAACCCAGGGCAAGAAATCTCTTCGCGAAGGAATCGATCGACGCCGGCGTCATTAAGTCCATGGCCTCGACGGTCACATTTTGAATCCCTTTCAAATTGTTTGCAGCCTTTTGAATGTCGCGGGCCGGTACGATGACCGTTGTGCCTGCGCGGACAAGTGTTTTCACCGTTTCCAAGCCAATGCCAGCATAACCACCGGTGACGATAGCGGTTTTGCCGCTGAGGTCGATCCCGCGGATCACATCATGCGTCGTTGAGTTTGCGTCGAACCCCGAATGAATCGGTTTCTGTAGCGTTCCGTTATGATTGTCTTTCATACTTTGTAATAGTTTTAGACAAAAGTAAAGGGCATGTCACGGAACCGTTTTGTTTAAAACGTCAAGTTGCTTTGTTTAAAACGTCATTGTTATGAGGTCGATCACCGTCACGCGGCTTATCGGCCCATCCGCAGCGCCCTTCTTATTTTGACGCGATCGGCACCTTCCTAAACCGGCCCCAGGCTACGAAAGCGGCCAGGCCTGCAAAGACAATATTTACCCCGATCACCGAGGCTTCTCCTCTCATAATATGGAATAGGCTTGCGCAGACCATGAGGGCAATGACGCCAAGGGCAGCAATGGGTGTGAGTTTAGGTTGCGCGCGAAGTGCAGCAGGTAGCGTTAACCCTACGGCCCCTGCGATATCCACCAACCCGGTTAGTTTTACAAATGCCGCCGGGATCTCACCGGTCCACGGCCACATGGCGGAAAGTTTTTCTATCGATTGAAAACATTTCATTGCGCCTGCCCAAAGGAGGGTGGCGGCCAGAAGAAGTTGCACCACCCAAAGGGCGATGTGGAGCGTTTTTGATTTTTGTTGCGTTGTCATGTCAGGATCCGTTTTTGAGGATGGACCAAAGTAGCTACATTAGCTTTCCGTTGGAAAGCACTATCCCGTTGGATAGTATCTTGCCAATGGGATAGTGAGCAACACAACCCAATAACACACGCGACAAACGATGCTGACCAAAGGAGGATGTCCCAAGAATATGCTTTCCATCCGGGATGCATTGGAAGCCCTGGAAGGACGATGGAAATTGTTGATCTTATTTTCATTACAGGCAGGCGCCAAGCGATTTAAAGAGATCTCCAAAGAGGTGAATGGGATCACCGACAAGACGTTGTCTAAAGAGTTGAAAATTTTAGAGATGAACCGCCTGGTGAAACGGGAGGTCTATGATACGTTCCCTCCCACGGTGGAATACACCATTACGGCGCATGGCAAATCGCTGGAGAAGGTGATGGAGGAACTTCACTATTGGGGGCTGGCACATCGCAAGGAGATCATGGGGAAATGAACGGACGTGATCGTTGTTCGAACGTCGCCTCATTACCAATGGATGGTTTGCTGGCTTTATGTCGCATGACCCCTTCTGAAAATCAAATCTCACCAAAAGTTCGTCGATAAATTGGAAAAAATCATCCGATTGCCGGGTCTTGGAATGGATGCTGTTGCCATTTCAAATTTTAGAGGTATGAATTTTGAGAGCACTGACCAAACGTACCTTAACATCGCAATATGAAATTCGAACAATATTGCCAGGACGCTCGCGACTTTGTAAATGAAATTGCTGTTGAACTCGGCGAGCCCGCCAACAAAGGCCAGGCGGAGCGGATCATGACCTCTGTGCTCCACACGGTGCGAGAGGTTCTCTCGCCCGAAGAATCCCTTCATTTCATCGCTCAACTCCCCATGATGATGAAGGGGATCTACGTGGACGGCTGGCGCCTCGAAACCCAAAACAGGATCCGGTCGATGAACGAATTTATCGAGTGCCTGATACTGCAAAGTCCAAGGACAGCCCTCAATGATTTTGGCAATGGGGAAAAAGCAGAAACCAATGCCAGGGCTGTGCTTCGGGTTTTATCCAGACACGTTGCAACGGGTGAGGTAAAGGACATCGTGAGTCAATTTCCGGTAGAACTGGCCGATCTTTGGCGCAATGAAACCGAAGCTACCGAGCGCGCTCAAACGAAATGAACATCGATCTTTTGTTTAACGTCATCCAACATGGATCGCGGAACGGCATGAAGACGCGTCGCTGAAACTGATGCATTCACTCCACAAATAGATGAATTTCTCCTCAATTCGCTTGAGGTTATCCGGTTGGATTATAGCCCATTTAAAAATTAACTGAAGTTCACCCCGCGCGTGATTCCGTTGTCGACGATGTTGTCTTGCCAAGACCAATTACTAACAACGAAATAGTGTAACCCTGCTGACTTTTACTCCAGTAAATCAATTGGTTTTTGAAAAACCCCCAATAGCAGGGGGATCGTAGTCGGTTATATTTTCCTATATTCATATAGCTATTTCAACTATCGCTTTCATAGGCCTTCGTGTTCGAGGCATAGCCATACTTAGGTTAGATGAGGCAGGTACGTTTACTGCCGTTGTTGTTGGAAGGGGTCGGTTTCGACCCCTTTTTTTTATGTCATGACTTCAATTCATTTTGTGTCCATTACCCCGCGATCAAAGTAATTTTTTGATTGTCTTCTAAGATAATCGATGCGCAATAGCCTGCAAAGGACATCTGAACCTTGTGAACAAATATCCTCGTTGCGTAGAAAAATTGCTCACCAAAAAATGTGTCGCAGATGACGCTGTGTATACAAATGTGAATTGGATTTCTGAAATTTTGAAAGAACAGGCGCAGAGCGCGTTTCACGAAGGTGTGCCAAAAAGACAGGCAAGTCGGGCATGCAATTTGATTTTATCACGACAAATAAAATTTTCAGCATGAGAAAGACCACAAAAAAATATAGAGAGTCCTTGATTCATATTGGCGCGGCATTGTCCAGCCTGCGCCAAATGAAAGGTTACACAACCGTAAAAGAGTTTGCCAGCCGATATAAATTGCCGGTGATCCAATATTGGAGGATCGAAAGAGGGAAGGCGAACCTTACACTAAAATCGCTGGCAAGAATACTGGACATTCATAAACTCTCCGTCCAGGACTTCTTTTGCTTAATGACCGGTCATGAGTTAGCCATGACATGATCCGGAAAGCGATCGTGTATACTTAGAAATAATTATTGTAGCTCGGCTTAATCTGCGAGACCTTGGAAAACTACCTCCAAGGTTTCTTTTTTGATACGCTTTTGAATAAAGAAAGCCCGCGTGGGGCTTTCTTTATTCATGGCTATGCATTTTTTCGGGCGCTAACTAATCGTATGCTTAGGCCCCTGCGTTGGAATCTCGCCCGGGTGGACAGGATATTTCTTCAGGATTGCCTTTATGCCCTTATGAAGTTGTTTCGACAGACTGCTCGTGTACTCTACATTTCCTTTTACCGTACCACGCCAGATCAAGTCATTCGACGCCTTGTCGGTGATGTCGATGATCAGGGTTCCCTGCATGTAGTCATAACTTCGTCCGTTGTAGTAGCCATAGGGCATCATGCCAAAGCCATAGGGCATGTACATGTAGCTGAATCGATAAGGCATGAAATACGGTCCGTACATGTACGGGCCATAAGACGCGTTGGCGTAGGCGTCGCGTCGTCTTTCCGTAAACGTTTTGTAACCCACGAGGAAGTCGGGGTGTTTGGCATCAAAATAGATTCCGCGCTTGGCGAATTCTTCCTTCACGGTGGCTTTGATGCGCTTGTCGATCAGGCCGCTCCTGTATTCGGGGTTGCCCACCTTGATTTCGGAAGGCCCCCAGGCAAAAGTGCGGTAGTGACCAAAGTCGATGTCGCGATCAAAATCCGTCACCGCGCACGCCGCAAGTCCGAAGACCAGTGCCATTGCCAGTATGAACTTATTTGACAGCTGTTTCATTTTTTTCTTGATTTTTGTCTTACTACATAACAAATATGCGCCATCAATTTGTTCCTTTTTTATGATGGTTGCGGACAAACGCGCAAGCGCTTTTAATATTGTCTGAAGCAGGTTGTTGTCGCTCATTTTCCACAAGGCAATCGACACTCACGCGTGATGCATGTGAACTGCTGAGAGTAAAGCGCTAAACTTTTCAGCGGAGTAGTAAAGTGGAATGATAAGTAAAGAATGTCGCGCGCAGGCGATCATTTAAGTCCATACGTCACGCTGACGTAGTACATTCCCCCGATAGAGGGCCCACCCAGGTAGGAATAGTAATGCGTATTGGTGAGATTGGTTGCCCCACATTTCCAGGTCACGCCCAACATCTTCCAGTTCACTTGTGCGTTGAGCGTTCCAAATGAGGGCACGTTCCCGTTCACCAGGAAGGATTGCCAGTAATATGTGCTTTGCCAGCGGTAGTTGAGCATCACACCAACGCGATTGAACAACTGGCTGTTGCCGATCGATACGTTATACATCCACTTCGGCGTATTGAATCCATCTTCCAATCCATCCGTGCTGGTTCGGTGTTGCAAGACGGCATAGGTCACGTTTCCGCTGGCCATGAATTCTTTATAAAATTTGTAGGACAATCCAACGCTCGATCCATAGTTGTACGCCACGGTCATCGAGTTGGTCCACATGCGGTATTTGTCCTGGCCCGCTTTGCTGTTCATGTAGTAGGGGATAGAATCGGCGATAGTCGTTTTAGGAACATTCACTTCTACCTGGGCGATAAAGTCGTTGTATTGATTGAAGTACACATCGACATCTACTTTCAGGTTGTTGAATAACACCCCCCGGTAGCCCGCTTCAAAAGATTGGATGTGTTCCGGTTGAAGATAGGTATAACTATTTTTCTTCAGCAGCCCCTGGTTGTTGACGATAGCCTGATTCACGGAAGTTCCATTGGTATTGACATCCTTGGTGACGGCCGCCTGAAACGCATCGACGGAAGCCCGCAGATAGGAGTTCTCAAAAATGCCGTGCGACATCACCGGCAGGCCACCCACTCTTTTCACGCCACCGCTGTTGATGTTGGAAAAGGCTTCAAACACGCTGGGGAAGCGAAATCCGCTCTGAAACGAAAAGCGGAAACTTTGATTGGGGGCTGGCGAGTACACGACCGTAAAGCGCGGGTTCCACTTTACGTCATAGTATTGGTTTTTGTCGGCGCGGAGGGTCGCGCCTATTTTTAGTTTGTCGTTTAAGATCGTCTTGGTGGCTTCCACAAATGCACCATACTTATAATACACCAGGTTCTTGCCGGGCTCCTCCGGGTTGATAAAATAGTTGCCGTCCGGCACGATCACATAGGAACGATAGTCACCTCCAGTCAAAAGGTGGATCCGATTCCCGACCACGTTGGACAGATCATATTGGATGTCGCCATGATACATTTGTGATTTTACGCGGAGCGCAGCCCCATAGTCCCAGTTGTTGATGTTGCGTAGCTGGCTGATCATGTTAGAGAACGCTTCCGTCCCGGGTTGGGGCCTGCCTTCATCGGCCGTGGCGCGGGCCAGGTGATGTGCTTCGGCCACAGTGGAGCCCGCATTGATGGCCGAGGTGAAACGGTTGGAGTAGTCCGTGTACCACTGGTTGTCGGGTTTAAACGTCCGGTCAATATTTTCCGCCATCGAGCGGGCGTTGTAGGATTTTCCCGTGTTCTCGATGTTCACATAGGCATGGGCCAGCAGGTTGGCATCCTGGTAGGTGAGCGCGTGTTGCTGGAGAATGTAGTCTTCGAGCCGGAAGCGGTTCGCCCGCTGATACACATTGTTGATGTCTGCAAAGCGATAGGTGTAAGAAAGTTTTGACTGGGGCCGGATCTTATAAACCAAGGTGGCATCCGCCTTTATGTTTTTCAGGGTGTAGTCGACCACGTCCTTTTCAAGATACCCCGTTCGTGCCACAACATAGTTCTTCCCATTGAGGTTAATGGTTCTCCTGTCCGACGACTCGTTGCCATAGGAGTTGACGGGATCTTGGGCCGGGTTGTCGGCGCCCGTGAGCCCGGTGGTGGCATTCGCATTGGGATTGATGTCGGAATAGTTGTTGGCGATAAAATCATAACCCCGCATATAGGTCGCGTTGATTTTGTAGGCAAAGCGGTCGGAAGTTTTTTGCGCCCAGCGAAGGACCGTTTCGGAAAACAGTTTGTTTCCATCGGCTGGCGATACGTTGTTGATCCCCACTTTTTGCTGAAGGCTCAACCCCGTGTTTTGAAATGGATCCAGCGACGTGAAGTTGGCCAGGCCATTGATGGCGTTCATGCCATAGAGCGCGGAGGCCACACCCGGAACAATTTCGGTGCTCTCGAGATCCAGGTCGCTTGGCCCCATCATGTTGGCGATGGGCGCCCCGATGTGCGGCGCCTGGACGTCGGCTCCGTCCACCAGTTGTACGAAACGCACGTTGGTGGTATTGGCGAACCCCCGCGTGTTGATCACCTTGAACCCCAGGCTTGGCGTGATCAACTGGACACCCTTGACAAAATCCAAACCATCAAAAAAGGAAGGTGCCGGCGATTGCTGAAACGCCTTGCGCGTTGTCTTCTCGACGGTTACAGGCGATTTGTAGATATCCTCCAGGGCCCGTGAGCCGGTCACCACGACCTCATCCAATTGCCGTGTTTTTAAGGAATCTTGTTGATCCTGTGAAAAAACCTGGACCGATAGAAATGCCAGTGCGGCCGTGATAAAGATCTTCAAAGGGTTTGAGGGTTTACGGTATTCAAATGTAAAATATTTTTAAATCAAGATTAGCGTTATTTCCGATCGTATATAACGAAATTAATAAAACTCAGGCCTTGATGCTTCATGGTTCCGGCCCCGGAAGATGGGGCGAGCCTTTTTTTCTGCGAATCACCGTTTGTTTATGACTAACAGTGCAGCACCACCGCTATACGTCAATCCGATCCGGACGTTTGGTCTCGGCGATTGATCGGAAAGGGAATTTCAAATTTTTGGGACCAACCGTGCCGTGCGGGCAATCAAAAATGTTTGTAACTTGTTCGGCATGGGAATCCCTTTTGAAGTTTTACTTTTGACAAGCGGGGCAGGCGCCCTGCAGAGCGCTTTTTTTAGCGTCTATCTTTTTTCGATCCGCAAGGAAAGAAGTCTTGCCAATATCCTGCTGGCGTTGTTGCTATTAGCCTTTGCCGTCCGCATCGTAAAATCTGTGGTTTATTACTTTTCCCTGGGGCACCAGGTTTCAACCGTGGTGATGAATTTCGGTTTTGGCGCCAACCTGGCCATTTTTCCCCTGCTGCTGCTCTATCTGAATTCCTTCCATAAAAAGGACTACCGCTTTGATTGGCGGAAGCATTTACCACACCTGGTCCCAGCCTTACTGGTCATTCTCCTCAGCCCAGTGCTGACTTCCTATTTTTGGATGCAACAACACGGCTATGAGATCTCCTTATGGTCTGCCGCGTTGTATCTGCCGTTTTGCGTTCGGGTGGTCGTTATGAACTTCCTAAACATTAACAAGACACAAAGGATCTGGGTGCTGAGCGTTATGGTGGGTGTCGTGTTGGTTTGGGCTGGATACATGGCAAATTTTATTTTTGGCCTGGTTCCCTACATTGCCGCACCGGTTCTATTTTCTTTTCTGATCTATTTCATGAGCTACCTGGGGCTGAAGAAAGGTGAGCTCTTCAGACCTCGTGAAAAGTATGAGCGCTCGGCCTATAGCGAGGACCAAATTGACCGGTGCTTTGAAGAATTGCAAACCTGTCTTGCCGGCCGCCATCCTTACCGGGAGGCCACCATCACCCTGCCGAAAATGGCGGACCAATTGAAGGTCCCCACAAACCTGTTGTCTGAAACGATAAACCGGCGCACGCAACAGTCCTTTCCGGACTACATCAATACCTTCCGGATCAAGGATGCCCAGGCGCGGTTAAAAGACCCGGCCTACGCCAACGAAAAGATCGCCACGATAGCCCGTGAAACCGGGTTTAGAAGTATTTCCGTGTTCAATGCTGCCTTCAAAAAGCATACGAACACGACGCCGTCAGCCTATCGCGACGGTTCTCCAGCGTAAAATCTGATTTTTTATTCCTGTTTTATAAATCAGGTAGTGTAAAATGCCCGTCCCGTAGCCCGTCGGCGGCTTGCTTCCGTATTTGCAGTGTTCTCCGTGAATATCATCCTTACTGCAAATGAAAACGTATAGCATCACCGTAAATCGCAAACCCTACGAGGTGGAGGCCGAGCCCGACGTGCCCCTGTTGTGGATTCTCCGGGATTACCTGGGACTGAAGGGGACTAAATTTGGGTGCGGAATTGCCTCGTGCGGGGCCTGCACCGTCCACCTGAACAACAACCCGGTCAGGTCATGCCAATTGCGCATCTCGGCCATTCCGGCCAATGCAAAGATCACGACCATAGAAGGCATTGGGGAGGATGCACTCCACCCGGTTCAGAAGGCCTGGATTGAACTCCAGGTGCCGCAATGTGGCTATTGCCAGTCCGGGCAAATCATGTCGGCCGTCGCACTCTTAGCAAAAAAGCCCATGCCCTCCGATCAGGACATCGACGCTGCGCTGGCGGGAAATCTCTGCCGCTGTGGCACCTACGATAGAATAAGAAAAGCCATTCACCTGGCTTGTGAAAACCCAAAATAATGCGGGAAGATTTTGTATGAACGTAAACGATAATTTTTTAAGAACCGGGCGCCGGGATTTCATAAAGCAAGCAGGCCTTGCCACCCTGGGGCTGGTGATTGGGGTTGATTCCTTTTCAAAGATCCGCAATCTTTCCGGACGAAACGGATTAATTGATCAATTCGAAATCAACCCCTTCATTCTGATCGGCATCGACAATACGATCACGATCGTCAATCCCCGCAACGACATGGGGCAGGGCACCCTCCACTCGGTCCCGGCTATGATTGCCGAGGAACTGGAAGTATCGCTGGCCCAGATCACGATCATACAAAGCGACGGGCAAAGTAAGTACGGTGCGCAAACCTCCGGAAACAGTAGCTCGATTAGAAGGCTATGGTTGCCTCTGCGAAAAGCTGGCGCGGCAACAAAGGAAATGTTGATCAAAGCTGCCGCACGGAGATGGAGCGTTTCAGAGAGCGAGTGCCACGCGAGAGCAGCAAGGATTTTTAGAAAGGGCAGCGATAAGAGTTTTACCTACGGCGAACTTGCCGAAGAAGCCTCTAAACTAGAAATACCCACCGATCCCGTCCTAAAGAATCCCGCAGACTTCAACATTATCGGGAAGGATATCAAACGGGCAGAAATTCCACCGCGAACGACGGGGAAAGCCGTCTATGGGATCGACATCGAAGTGCCCGGTATGGTCTACGCTTCCATACTTCACAGCCCGATGCTCTTTGCAAAAATCGTGACCATCGACGATGGCGATGCATTGAAAATACCAGGCGTCTTGCGGGTGATGAAGTGTGAACGGAAAATGATCCATCGCGATGCGGAGTCCGTTGCCGTGATCGCCACAAACTGGTGGGCAGCCTCCAAAGGAAGAAACGCACTCAAAGTGCAATGGGATAATTCGAACTTGAGTGAGGTCCTTGATACGGCCGATTATTTTCAAAGGTGTCATGCACAAGTCAAGGAGGAAGGCATCAATCACCATGAGTTGGGTGACTTCAGCAGAAAGTTCAAGGTGGCAACGTCCAGGTTGGAATGCACTTATGAAACACCGTTTCTGTCGCATGCCCCGATTGAACCGGAAAACACCACGGCACACGTAAAGGAAGATGGTTCCGTAGAGATCTGGGCTCCGATCCAGGGACCGGGAGAGACCTTGCCGGACGTGGCGAGCTATCTCAATATCCCCGTGGAAAAAATTAAGATCCACACGATTTTGATGGGGGGATCTTTTGGACGGAAAGCTTACATCGACTTTGTGAAAGAAGCCTGTTTTCTTTCCCATACGCTGAAGGTTCCCGTAAAAGTGATCTGGACACGCGAGGACGATATCGCGCAAGGCCCTTACCGCCCTGGGCTGCTCAGTCACATGCAGGGATTTGTTGAAGCGGGGAAGATCACCGGATTTCATCATCACATCATCGGCGAATCCATCTTGCGACAAGTTTTCAAAGGACTGGCCGACGACGAAGCCGATCCGTGGATGGGCGGGGAATTGAAAGACAACACCCGGTATGAATTTAAGACTTCGAATAAAGTAAGTTGGACGAATGTGAAGACGGAAATACCCATCATGTGGTGGCGATCGGTCAACGCATCGAATTTGGCCTGGGGACAGGAGTGCTTCATCGATGAGCTTGCCCACCTGGCCGGCAAGGACCCACTTGCTGCCAGGCTGGAGTTGTTGGAGGATGAAAGATTTATAAAAGTACTCAAAACACTCGCGGAAAAATCAGACTACTATGCGAAGACAACACCGGGAACAGGAAAAGGCATCGCGCTATTCAAAGCCTTCGAGACCATCTGTGCATGTTGTGTGGCGGTATCCGCGAACAACGGGGGAGTAAGGATCGACAAGGTCGTATCCGTTATCGACTGCGGAATGTACGTGAACGCCGACACGGTTCGGGCGCAAACGGAAGGCAACATCGTGATGGGATTGTCGGCTGCCATAAAGGGCGGTATCATTTTTAAAAAGGGTGTTTGCCAGCAATCCAATTTCAATAACTATCATGTCCTTCGTATGCATGAGATGCCGGCTGTGGAAGTTTTTATTATGGAGAATGGTGAAGCTCCGGGTGGAGTGGGAGAAGCAGGTTTGCCGCCGGTGGCGCCTGCGTTAGGGAATGCCATCTTTTCTGCGTGTGGGGTTCGGGTTAGGAATCTCCCGGTTGACCTCACTACGTTGGTAAAGGGCTGAGTCGTATTCAAATGCACTAAACAGAGAACGCAAAGAAATACCTTGGTGTCCTGGCTATAAAATGAAGAAGCCGTCTCGATCATCGAGACGGCTTCTTTTTTACTACGGTTTAAACTACTTCGTCAATACCCCTGGTTCTGGGTCAGTGTCGGTTGGCCGCCAATCTGGGTGTTGAGGATCTCCTGGATCGGAATGGGGAAATACTCGTGTTTGCTGGGCACAAACTGGACGTTCTTCAGGTACGAACGTTTTGTGCCTTCCACCAGGTAATAGGCGTTGAGAGTTTCGGCGGCAATTTTCCAGCGCACGAGGTCGAAGCGACGGTGGCCTTCCATGGCAAACTCCAGGCGTTGTTCGAATTGAACAGCCTTGAGGGCCAGGGCGGCGTCGGTCCACGTGGTGGTGTATTCGCCAATGAGGTAGTTGGCGGCTGGTGTGCCGTCGGCATTTTTCACAAAGCCATCGGGATGGGCTGCTCTCGCGCGGATCTGGTTCACATAGCCGCGGGCGGTTTCAAGATCACCTTGTTTCACGGCAATTTCGGCGAGCCACAGGATCACATGCGAGTAGCGGATCATGCGATAGTTGTTGGCATTGAGACGCGGGTTTCCGGCAAACGTGGCGGAGCCGACATCGGACCGGTACATCACGTGTTTCTTCGGAGAGTAAGGACCGCCATAGGCCTGGTCGCGCACGTAGGTCTTGCCGGGATGCACACCCCAGTCGAGATAGGGAATACCGCGGCGTCCAACGGTCCAGTCGAGACGGGGGTCAACGGTGCCGGTATACGGTGTGAAAGGCGCTGTGGCTTCGATACCCTGGTCGCTCGTGACGTCGGCGTCGTTGAACGTGTCGAGCAGAGGCAACCCGTTCGCATCGGTCTTGAAGGCATTCACGAGGTTCTGTGACGGTTGGAAAAATCCGCAGCACGTAGTCACACCGCCACCACCATAGGGATAGTTAAGCGTTGAACCGATATTGCCGTTTTCGCCGCCCGGTGCACCGTCGTTCACGGAATACTGTACTTCGAAGATGGATTCCTTATTGTTGTTGGTGACCTGGCGGAAATTGTCGTGGTATTTATCCATGAGTGCAAACTGATTGCTGGCCACGATCTCTTCGAGCAGGGTTTTGGCATCGCCCCATTTTTCCTGGAACAAATAAGCTTTTGCCAGTGTGGCGGCAGCGGCCCATTTAGAGGCACGGCCCGGCGAGGCCTGCTTGGTGGGAAGCACTCCGTAGGCGGCTTGCAGATCGGCTTCGATCTTGGGCCAGATGTCTGCGGTGTTCGGTACCTTGGTGCTTTCCAGGTTATTCGGATCGTAGGTGACCTCATCGATGTAGGGCACCATGTTGTACATTTTCTTCAGTTCGAAATGAAAATGTCCGCGCAGAAAGCGGGCTTCGGCAACAATCTGTGCGCGTTCGGCATCAGAGATGTCGGTTACCTTGGCCAGAAGTTGCAAGGCGTCGTTGCAACGCGCAATGCCGTCGTACATGCCCCGCCACTTGCCTCTGAAATAGATATTGTCAGAAGCGATGTTGGCTTGTTCGATCAGGGAGATCGGAGGTTGGTCGCCTGCGATCGTTCCCTTGTAGGCATCGTCGGAGGCCACACTGCCATAAACCCAGTTGTCGGCACCGACCTGGTATGACCGGTAAGCACCTTCTGCGGTGGCCCAGCCATCCAGCATGGAGTAGGCTGCCACGAGAAGCGAATTGACGCCTTTGGTATTTTGTAAAGTGGTGGCGCTGAGCGCCGCTTTAGGCTTCACATCCAGGAACGAATCGGAACAGGCGCTCCACAGCGTGAGGAGGATGACGCCACATAGGATCGTGATCTTTTTCATGTGTATAATGTTTGATCGATTTTTCATAAACAGCATTCGTTAGAAGGTTAAATTCAGACCCACCAGGTATTGCTTTGCTGCGGGGTACGCTCCGCCATCCACACCGAGTTGGCGATCGGTTCCGGCCGTGTATTGAAAGCTTCCGCCAACGCGGTCGTTGCCCGACGTGTAGTTACGCAGGTTGATCTCGGGGTCCATACCCGAATAGTTGGTGATGGTCCACAGGTTTTGTCCTTGAACATAAACGCGAACGGAGGACATACCAATTTTGGACACCAGTCCTTTGGGCAGGGTGTAGGTCAGTTGAATGTTCTTGAAACGGAAATACGAGCCCGACTCCAGGTAGTAGGTCGAAGGCAGGATGCTCACCTGGTCGCTGGAGGTTAACTGCGGAAGAACGGCGTCGGTCTTGCCCGGTCTCCACGAATCGTTGAGCATGCGCGTGCTCCGGTTTCCGGCAAAGGTGGGGAAGTCGGTCCAGTACTTCACATAGTTGAAGATCTGGTTGCCATAAACACCTTGACCGAAAAGGGTGAGTCCGAAGTTTTTATAGTTGACATTGATGTTGATGCCATAGGTGAAATCGGGGTGCGGATTGCCAATGATGGAAAGGTCCTTCGTATTGATCACGCCGTCGTTGTTCACATCCCGGAATTTAAACCGGCCTGCTTTGTTCTGGTTGGTGCCCAGGTTGTTCACAGGGGCTGCGGCGGCCTCGTCGTCGGTTTGAAAAATACCATCGATGGTATAGCCGAAGAAGGAAGAGATGGGATAGTTCTGCTGCGTAACGATGAAGTTTTGAATGCGCTCATCATTGAGACCGAACAATTGCGTATTGGCGTCGCCATTGGTTTTGGTAACCACGTTGCGATAGGTACTGAAATTACCCTCGATGTTGTAGGTGAGCTCGTTGCCCATCGCCTGACCGTGGTAAGCCAACGCGAGATCGATTCCGCGATTCCGCATGGTTCCGATGTTCTGATAGGGCACGGTGGCTACACCTGACGTGAGCGGCGCTGCTACAGGGAACAGCATGTCGGTCGTGTTGCGTGTATACCAATCCAGGTTCACATCGAATTTGCCATTCATCAAGGTAACATCAAGACCAATGTTGGTGGAGGTTGTAGTTTCCCATTTTGCTTTCGGGTTTCCGAATTGCGTTAACTCATACCCGGGAATGGCCGTAGTGCGGGTGCCGTTCAGGTCGTAGAAGGAGGTGGCGGGGTTGGTGGAGAAGATGGTTAGGGGGTTATAAAAACCGATCTCCTGGTTCCCCGTTTGTCCCCAGCCCACACGCAGTTTGGCGCGGTCGAGCCAGGTGTTCATGTTTTGAGCAAACGATTCTTCCGAGAACACCCAGCCAGCGCTCACGGCCGGGAAATACGCTACCAGGTTTGCGGCAGAGAACCGCGAGGAGCGGTCGCGGCGCACGGTTCCTTCCAACAGGTATTTGTCTTTCAAATTGTAGTTCACCTTGGCGAATTCAGACGCGAGGCTCCAGTTGTTCGCACCGCCGTTGTTGGTTTGAACACCCGTGCCACCACTCAGATAACGGTTCTCGATATCGTCGGAGGCGAAATTGGTGCGGCTGGCATCGAAGGTTTCATAGTAATCTTTGATGGACTCGACACCGAGGATGAAGTTAAATTTGTGGATGTCGTTGATCGTGGCGTTGTAGGTGAGGGTGTTGAACCACGTCCAGGTCCATTCGTAGTTGTTGGTTGTTTTTAACGAATTCGATCCGCGGGATTCGGCCGATTCGATGTCGCGTATGGTATAGTCCCGGAAATTGAAGATGTTGTAGTCGATGCCGAAGCTGGTTTTGGCCGTGAGGTTTTCGAGGATGTCGTACTCGGCATAGGCATTTCCAAACAGGCGTACTTCCCTCTGAATGTTGTCTTTGTTGCGCCACAGGTCGGCCACGGGATTCCGCGAGTTGTCGAGGTCGGTGCCCCGGGTACCGGCAAATGTTGTTCCCGAAACGTCATAGACGGGCACGATCGGCTGGATACGGAAGGCGAAGGATGTGGGGTTGCTTTCCTGGCTGTTTCCATTGGGCTGGTTCACCCGTTGGGTAGTAGCGATCTGAAGGTTTTCGCCTACGCGGAATTTTTTATTGATGTTGAACTCCGTGTTTGCCCGTATGGAATAGCGTTTGAAGTTCGTGTAGATCATGATCCCTTTTTGATCGAAATAATTTAAGGACATGGCATAACGTCCGCTCTCGTTACCACCCGAGACACCGATCTGGTGGTTCTGGATGGGCGCCGGGTTGAAGATCTCGTCCAGCCAGTTGGTGCCGCTCTTGTTGGCTTTGGTGATGAGCCATTTGGTCTTGTTGAAATCGGCGGCGTCGATGTTGTTGCTGTAGTTGATGTATTTTCCACTGGCATCCTGGGCCACACGGGGATCGCCTTCCATGGCACCTGCCGGGAAAATGTAGTCCGGGATGACCGGCGTGGCACCATTGCCAAATTGAGCGTGTACGGGGTTGCCATTCGCTCCTACAGCGCCCGCGTTTTTACGCGCCTCCCAGGTCAGGTCGGCATACTGCTGGGTGTTCAGCATGCTCAACAGCTTGCCGGGACGTTGCGTGCCAATGTACATGTCGTAGGTAAAAACGGGCTTGCCGGCTTTTCCCTTTTTGGTGGTGATGATCACCACGCCGTTCCCGGCGCGCGAGCCATAGATCGAAGCAGACGACGCGTCCTTCAACACTTGAATCGACTCGATGTCGTTCTGGTTGATGGTGTTTAAATTACCTTTGGTGGGGACACCGTCGATAACGTAGAGGGGAGAGTTGTCGGTAACGGTACCAAAGCCACGGATGCGAACCATGACGCCACCACCGGGGCTGTTCTCATTCCCCACGTTGACGCCGGCCACCTTGCCTTGCATGGCTTGACCCAGGTTGGTCGAAGGCGTGGAGAGCAAACGGTCGGACGCGATCGTGGACACGGCACCGGTGATGTCGCGTTTGGATTGCGATCCATAACCGGTGACCACCACTTCGGACAGCGACACGATGTCGACGGCCAGGGTCACGTTGATCTCCGTTCGGTTGTCGATGCTCACTTCTTGTGTCACATAGCCGATGAATGAAAAGATCAGCGACGTGCTGTTGTCAGGCACCACGAGCGAAAAGTTGCCGTCCGAATCGGTTGTAGTACCGGTCGTGGTACCCTTCACCAGGACGTTTACGCCCGGCAAGGATTCGCCGGTTTCTTCTGTTACTTTACCTTTGATCGTTATTTCGGGCGCCACCGGGCTGTCGGGCGTCCGCGCTTTCGAGAACACCGCTTCGGGCATGAAGCATAGTGTTGCTGACAAGGCAATACAGCATAATGCATTGCGTAATTGATTACTCATAGGTATGGGGGTTAAGTTGACGAATACAAATAAAGAATAAGGCGATGTGCGATTCCCTTACAGGAAATCGGGTAAACCGAGTTTTTGTTGGTGCGTAGATCGGGTGTCGTGAAAGAAGGGACACTCGTGTCGGTCAAAGAAGTCGCTGATAGGCCAGTATTTTTCCTGCGCAGACAGGCGGCCTGATGTACTGCTGTTGGTCAGCAGTGGGTGAGGGGGGAGAATGTTTTTCATGGGGGGTATTGTTTTTTACATAGACAGATTTTATGTGAACAATCTTTTTAAAAGGTTACACGCCATTCGTACAACGTTGTTGCTGTACGACGATCGAGAACGGTCAACCTTGTGCTGAACGACACCGTGTCGTGCCATGGCACGGGGATACGATGACGATCGATTCAAACGAAAAAGGAATACCAAATAAAAACGGAATACCAACGCCAGGGTTGGTGGTTTACAACGATCTCTTCAAAAAATGAAGAAGTTCGTAAACCTCGTAGTGCTCGAATAAAGCCCGCTAAATCAATTCTTTATTTAAGAGTAGCGTTGTACAGGAGTTTCATTTTCCACAAAAGCTCAGCGCATAGATCCTAATACAACGGGTTGGATGGTCAATTTCAAAGTTCAACTGCACTCATTTCTTTGAGCGCCGTCGAGAATTTTGATGAATGATTTTTTATCGATTTGTTATCGTTTTGTTTTAGACATGAACAAAAGTCCACACATTGTTCGGCCATCTCGAGCGCAGTGTTTCCTTGCCAATGTCGATTTATGTCAATGATAAGAAACTATCGAGGTAAAGTCAATCGTTTGCGATTTCGAGATGATAATTTTTGAAAAAATCACGCCACTAAATTTGTTGCCGGATTGATGTATATACAGGTGTCCGGAAATGATATGGAGGAAGAATGGCGAACAGCATGTTGGGCGGTACCGTTCCCGCGCTAATGCAAGATGATTTTTTTGATAGGATACCGACAAAGGGCCACGCGCATGGGGATGCATTTCACCAACGGATAGATGCGTCCCCACAGGGTATCACAAACCCGGCGGGCATTGGGAGAGGAGTGATGATAGACTGGAAAAATTTGCAACGGGATACCAAAGGTGGAGGAGATTAAAATAGACGCGGTCTTGCTGCGCGATACTCCACCTTGGGGGGACTGGTGGTTTAAAAGACTTTGTTGACTCGTTCACTTGTTTTTGAATTGCTGCCGTTGTTGCTCCCGCAAGGCGACAGAGATTGGGGAATTTTTTACACGATCCTGTAAGGGTAGATCCCTTCGCCAGAGTCTATGCATGTTCATAGACTCCGGGCAAAACAGGACCATTGATCACCAACGGTATGACGTTATTTCGGGCTAATCGTGTTCAGAAAGTCTTCGATCACCGGCAACGCCACTGGTGGGTTATGCGCTTCCTTTAACATCGCGAGTTCGCCCATGAACGTTCCATGACCACCGGGAAATAACGCAAGGCTGGCGTGCGGCATCCGGCGATACATTTCAACGGCATGTTCCGGCAAAGGCACATCGTGGTCGCCGGCGACGATCAACACAGGTTTTTGAATGGCTTCGATGGTCTCGTCGGGTATGTCTTTGAACTGCTGCATCCGGTGAGCGCATTGCTCGAACATGATGTGCAGCGCTTCCTCGCTGGGATTGATGGACAGGAATTCCTTCTTATAAATGTCAGGCATATCCGAAAACTTTGGCGTCTTCATGGCTTCCCAAAATCCGGGTGCTACGCCGGCGCGTTTGTACATAGAGGAGGCGATGATGAGTTTATCGACCAGGGCCGGTTGGCGAATGGCAATTTGCAATGCGGTGGTGCCGCCATTACTAAAACCAAAAATGTCGGCCTTGTCGATCTTTAATTGCTGCAACAGCGCGATCACATCGTCGGCATCTTGTTCGAAGGTGATCTGCCGGCCGTCGCGATTGTCGCTGTGACCGTGCGCTTGCAACTCCACCGCAATGACCTTGTGCGTCCTGGACAGCGCCGGGATGAGCCGGCCAAACGTGGATTGTATGGTCGACGCCCCGCCGTGAATGAGAACCAGCGGTTTGCCGTTGCCGTGGATCTCGTAGTACATGTGCAGGCCATTGACGTTGGCGTATTTTCCGTTTTGTGCGATCGCAGCATTCATGAGCGTGATGGTTAATGTGAGTAACGTGAGGAAGGTCTTCATAGGGATTCAGCGTTGTGTTTTTGTTTTCATTTCGGACAAGTACACGTTGAGTTTCTCGATATTTTGCTTCAGGCCTTCGTCTGCTTTGAACGTTTTCACGGTCTGGACAAACTCTTCAACGCTTTCAAAGAGCATGTGCCAGGTGATGAACGTTTGATCGCCTTGCTCCTGGAACTCTATCGTGGCCACAAACCTGGGGCCGGTGATGTGTTCGTAGACCAGTTTTTTATGAAGAATGATCTCTTTGAAGATGCTCTTGTTTTTATAGTTCGTTCCATCCGGGCCGTGCATGACCAAATCCCACTCGCCACCGGGCTTGAGATCCATCTTGTGGATGGTGTTGGTGAAACCGTTGGGCCCCCACCAGTTGGCGATGTGTTCGGGCTTGGTCCAAACTTCCCACACCAGGTCGATGGGTGCATTCAGCTTTCGGGAGAGGCGAAGCTCGCGGTCGGCCGTATTACTTTTTTTGTTTTCCATAGCGTTGTTTTTTGAGTTTTTCCAAATAAGACTCCAAGCTGTCGAGTTTGCTTTCCCAATGCTTCCGGTACTGGTCCACCCACGCCGACACTTCGCTGAGCTGATCCAGTTGCGCCTCACAAAACCGGTCGCGGCCACGCTGGGTGATGGTGATGAGACCACAGTCGATAAGAATTTTGACATGCAGGGAGATGGCCTGCCGGCTGACGTCGAACTTTTCGGCGATGGCGTTCACATTGTGTGGTTCCGCAGAAATCAAGTTGATGATGGCCCTCCGCGTGGGGTCGGCAATGGCCTGGTAGACGTCCCGTCTGGCTTTCATAATATGCAAGTAAGTGCTTGCAAATATAGTGCAAGTAAGTGCTTGCGCAATATTTTTGATAAAAATTTTATGCTTTGGGTATTTTGAACGCTAAACCACTTTTTAGGCTTTTTGCAACATTTTTAGGTATTTTTGAAAAAAGCACAAAGTTCTCCCGGTCAAAGGGAGAGGTAAGCATGATAAGAGGCCAATGGATATCGTTTCTCTTCAGCATCGCGTTTGCGATGTCATTGGCGCACAGTGTCCTTCCCCACGCCCATTCAAAAGAAAAAGCAAAGCAAGGGAAAGAGACGGCTTCTCACCACCATCACGGTCATCATCATTCACATGCACAGGATGAAAAGTCAAAGCCTGCGCTACCGGTCTTCGCGCATTTTTCCAACGCGGATTTTATTGGTTCAGTAAAATATTCGTTTCAGGAGAAACAGCAACGCCCAGAGTTGACCTGCGTCCAAGCCGTTGTCGTTTCGGTAGCTTTGCCGCTTCTGACGTACCTGCCTTCCCCTGTGCCCCACGCACGCGACCTACCAAACAAGGTATTCCTCTCTCTTCGATCACTCCGCGGCCCTCCTTATTTCCTTTCTTAAAAATCCAGGAAGCGATTCCGTCATGGAATCATATCGCCTTCACCTGGTAAATTCCTATTGACTTTTTTGACGAATTGCGTAACGCATGCCGGGACATGGAGGCCTTTTTAGCTGCCGATGTTTTGGTAAAAAAAGAATTTAACATGAAAACAAGACTCGTGCTAGTGATGGCACTGCTGCTTTCTATTTCAATGCCGACAGAGGCACATCAAGGGCATAAAAACAACGCGCAGGACAGTATTGTAACAAACCCTGAACAAGTTCACGGCGATACCGCCCATCATCATGATGGGGCCGTGGCAAATAACCCATCCAAGGTCACGGCAGACCTCGGTGACTTCCCCACGCTTCATCCGCTCATTGTCCATTTTGCCATCGTACTGATCATGGTGGCCGCAGTTCTCCAACTGCTGAACCTGATCCTGATCAAAAAGGAAATTGCCTGGATCATCACCGGCATTCTTTTGATTGGGGTGTTGGCGGCATGGATGGCCGGAAGGAATTTTCACCCGCACACCCATGGGATCAGCGACCACGCCAAAAGCGTATTGGAACAACACGATACATGGGCGGACTGGACCATCAACATCGGCGTAATCAGTTTGCTGTTGCAAGTCGTGAATTTATTTTTCTTCAAAACAAAACGGTGGGCCATGGCGGTCATTGCCATGGCCCTTGTCCTATCGGGATGCAGCGTGGCCCTGGCAGGACATTACGGCGCGCAGCTGGTGCACCTCGAAGGCATCGGCCCACAAGGAAAATATTTGGAAAAAGGACATCATCATTAATCTTTTAATCTTTTGCTAAACTCAAACCCCATAACTATGAAAAAAACAATCTTAATGACGACCGTTGTCATCGCCGGGCTATTTACTTCCGCAGTATTGATTTCCAGCTGCGGTGGCAAAAAAGAACACGGCACAGAAGAACACCATCATGGGGAAGGTGACACGACCGCGCACCACGATGAAATGGAAATGGACTCAACACAAATGGCATATGCCTGCCCCATGCATCCTGAAGTAACGGGTAAAGAAGGGGATGCCTGCTCCAAGTGTGGAATGAAGCTGGTAGCGGTGAACGCCGACAGCACAAAAATGCACGGTGAGCACGAGCACTAAGCGCCGAACAGGTATTTGTATGCCATAAAATTTAGAACGGATGGTGTCCCTTTTGGCGCCATTCCAGATCTCTTATGTATGAGAAAATTGTATGATCTAAACGCAGTCACGAGAACATGGAACATTTAGTAATGAAATACACAGCCACGCCATTCAAGCGCCATGACGCCAGGCTTGTCACAACTTTGGCGTGTGCCATGCTTTTATGGAGTATGCCAGGATGCGGAAGTAAAACTTCAGAACAAGCGGCCGCACCGGAGGTAAAGGAGAGCATCACCACCAAGATCAAGATCAACGAGTTGAACAATGAGGCCATTGCGTTAGATCAACATCGAGGGAAAACCATTTTCATCAACTTTTGGGCAACCTGGTGTGGGCCTTGCATCAAAGAGATGCCCTCCATCGAAAGAGCAAAAAATATTCTGAAAGACCGGAACATTGAATTTATGGTGGCCTCCAATGAGTCGGTCGAACAAATTCAGGGCTTTGCTACAAAACGAAATCTAGACATTCACTATGTGCAGTTGCAAAACCTGGAAGAACTCAATATTCCGGCATTGCCCACCACCTACATCATTGATCCTGCGGGCGAACTGGTCTTTTCAGAGACAGGCTATCGCGAATGGGACGAGGCAGCCAACATCGAACTACTCACTAAAATCATCGACAGCCATGAATAGATACCCGTTTCTCGCCTTGTCGTTGTTGCTGGTTGCCGGCTGTAGTGTTCAGAAAACAAATGAAACCGCGACGGTCATCGCCATGGATTCGCCGGCGAAGGAAGGCAGCGGCGAGCCTTACCTGTTTACCGATGAGAAAGGAAAAGTCTACTTGTCGTGGTTGGAAAAAATGGAGGGTCACCAGGCGTTTAAATATTCCAGCCTGGCCGTGGGGAAATGGTCTGAACCGATCCTGATCGATTCGGGAAAGAATTGGTTTGTGAACTGGGCGGACTATCCCATGATCGCATCGTCAGGGAAAGATCTGCTGGCACATTACCTGGAGAAAAATGGAGAAGGAACCTATTCTTATAATGTGAAGGTGACCTCTTCTCCGGACCATGGCAAAACATGGAAAGCTCCCATAACGCTGCACGACGACGGGAAGGAAGCCGAACATGGCTTTGTGTCCATGCTTCCTTATCAGGAGCATTTTTTCTTTGCCTGGTTGGACGGTAGAAATACGGTGGCCGAGGGAATGGAAAATCATGATGGACACCAGGGCCCGATGAGTTTGCGCGCGGCGATTGTCGATAAAGAGGGGAATAAAATAAAGGAATGGGAATTGGATGATCGTACCTGTGATTGTTGCCAAACCAGTGCAGCCCTGACCGAGAGTGGGCCCGTAGTCGTGTATCGGGATCGTTCGGAAGGTGAAATTCGCGATATGTCCATTGTGCGCTTCGTGAACAACGCCTGGACAAAGCCGGAAGAGATTCATCATGACAACTGGAAAATCGCGGGATGCCCCGTGAATGGACCACGCGTGGTGGCCAACGGAAATTTTCTCGCCATTGCCTGGTATACGGTGTCTGAAGGCAGATCGAAAGTAAGCGTGATTTTTTCACAGGATGGAGGAAAGTCTTTTGGTCATCCTGTTCAGGTGGACGAGGGCAGGGCCATTGGCAGGGTGGATATCGTTATGCTGGAAGATGAATCGATCATGGTCAGTTGGATGGAGGGCACTACGATCAAGGCAGCAAAGGTACATGCCGATGGAACAAAGGATTCATCGCTGACCATTGCGTCGTCATCGGAGGCCAGGTCGAGCGGTTTCCCCCAGATGACAAAGTCGGGCAACGAACTGTTTTTTGCCTGGACAGATGACAAGGACAACGTAGTGAAGGTCGCCAAGCTAACGTTGTAGCAAACGCGTCGGTTATCAAGTTTTTACTGGATTCCTGCCGGTGTTTACCAAACGGCAATGATCCTTGAAAATCCGCCTGTAGCTTTTCCCACTTTTGGTGCGGCCACGATCACGGTCGCACCTGTTTTTGGGATTTTATCCAGGTTGGCCACGCATTCTACGCCCCATTTTCCAGCTTCAAAAAGGGTTTTGTGTCCGGTATAATTTTCATCGATCCCCGGGTCAAAGGACAATACATCAACACCAATGCCGGCAATATTTCTTTCTTCAACTAAGAATTTTATGGCGTCATTCGAAAACCCCGGATAGTGTTTTACCTGTTGACTATCCAATCCAACAAACAAGGAGTCTCTTAAATGTTTCTCCCAACCGGAATACATCATCACACAGGCGTGGTCGGGTATTTTTCCAAACGCTTTTTCAAAGGTCATGATATCCTCAACGGTTAACACGGCATCGCTGTTTTTTGATGCTTTCTCTTCAATGTCGATAACCACGACGGGAACAATGAGGTCTTTTAATTCCAATTGATCCAGCGATTTTTGATTCGCGATGAAATGATTGGGGGCGTCGGTATGCGTGCCTAAATGTTCGTGTATTTTCCAGGAGTTTGCTTCGACGCCATTGTCCTTTAAAGTTGCCATAGGAATTAGCGCAAAGGGGTAGGTCAATTTTTTTACAGGGATGAAAGGAAAATCCGACGTAAGGGTATGAGTTAAATCAACAATGTTGTCGATGCGGATAGTGGTACCTACATCTTTGGGTTGTTCGCGGGTGCAACCGGCTAAAAAGATGATCACAAAAAAGGTTATCCCGGATAGTATTGCTTTCATTTTCATTTTGAGTTAGAAGGTCCTGACTTTTCTCTCAAACGCATTTGAGCATAGGTTGGTTGAGTCAATATGAATTCGTCAAGCTTTTGGTAAAGATATGAGAGTTTGTACGGGGTAGCGGACAAGGATCACCCGGACATGCAGGGTCAGCGTTGGAACATAAGTATAAGCGCCATTTTCCCGAAATGAACGAGAGCCGGTCAACAAACTAACATTTGGCGATATATCTGGTCGCCGATCAGTTTCTTCTGGCCGGTTTAACCGCGCTGGTTTTTCCAGGGGACTTCCCGGAACGTTTACTTTTCATGCGAGCGGCCGGAACCTTCTCGGTGGCGCGATCACCCAAAGGGCTCCTTGAATCCCCATTCCCCTCACGGATTAAATAGTCGTTGATGCTCACAAATTCAAGTGTGGGGACTTTGCCCATCATGAGCGATAGTTCGATCAATTTCTTTAGCGTGAAATTGAAATTGCCTTTTAACACCTGGTTCACGTAAGAGCTGCTTACCCCCAAATGATCGGCAATTTCTTTTTGCGTGAGGCTGTGATCGTCCATGTATTGCTGCAATTGGCGATACACTTCAGCCTGATATTTCGACAACAAGTAGTCGGGATGTTTGAAAAGCTTGTGTTTTGAGATCATTTTAACCCCCTTTAAAGCGTTGATATTCTTTTATTATTTTCTTGAACCGGTCAATGTCCTGGGCTTGATTCTTCTTTGTACCTCCGATAACAACGATTTGGCCGGTTCCTTTTTCATGAAAGAAATATGTTCTTAAATGTTTTGATTTTGCCTCGTACCCCTGGATTTTGCTCTTGCCAAGTCGAAGCTTTTTACATTTGGGATGGACTTTGCAATTGGCAACGTCTTCAATAATTTGATAGATAGCGGTTAGCTCCCCTTCCAAATTTGAGTCTTCATATTCCTCTATAAACGGGTCCAATAAACACTTGCTATCGCGTATAAGCTTATAAACGCGTTGTATTGTCGAATCGAACTGGGATATTCTTGCAACGGTAAAAGTAATCATAAATTAAGTTATAACTTAATTTTATTGAATATTTTTTTGAGGGTTGAAACGAAGCGACCGGAGAGTAAACTTATGGCTAAAACGGTGCTATGATAAAGATAGGGAATATTTGAACAAAAAAGCAAGTGCTTTCAACGGCATGGCTATCCTATGAACTTTGTTAACGCCACCGCCTGGTTATGTTGTTCGTCCTTTGCGCCATACAGTAGTGTGACAGTTTTGTGTTGTTTCAACAAAGCCAGCAATTCGTCCAGCGCGGCAGACCCCTTTAGTTCGGCCTTATATTTTGTCAGGAACGATTTCCACTTCTCCGGCTCGTGATTGAACCATTTCCGCAACGCCGTCGAGGGAGCGATCTCTTTCAGCCATTGATCCACATGAGCATCTTCCTTTTTTATACCGCGCGGCCACAGCCGGTCGACCAAGATGCGGTAGCCATCCGTTTTTGAAAAAGGTTCATAGACCCGTTTTATGGCGATTGACATTGGAGTGTGGATATTTTATAGAATGTACGTAGAGCGAGCATTCATTCCAGGAAAACAATTTCAGAGAGCTATGGTTCTCTCGACCCTAATGATCCGCCCCCTGCAAATGCGAATTCAAATTGCTTTTCGTAATGATCTCTAACGGAAAGAAATAATTTGACAACACGTCCTTTTTAAAGACCAGGTGGCTTGCCAGTTGGTTGATTCCCGTAAAGGCCTGCCGTTTTGAATTCTGATTGATCAGAAAATCGATGATTCCCTTTTTTAGGTAGTAGATGTTCTGTTCCAGCAGATCGTAGGCCACCAACCGGATCCCGTTCTTGCCGTGTTTTTCCAGGAGCCGTGAAACGACCGAGGCGCCCTTGGAAGTGGTCACCATGATCCCCTTCAGGTCGGGGGTATTCAGAAGTTGGTTGAGTTCTTTCTCGAGGGTGGGCTCGTGGGTCACATTCAAGTCGACGCTCAACACGGTGCACTTGTGTGTTTTCACGCTATTGAAATAGTGCTTGAACCCCTTTTCTTTTTCCGACAAGTGAACGGAGCTGTGGATGTCGTCGTACACGTGCAACATCGCATAGGTGCCGGGTTGCTGTTGGTTGATGTGCAACAGCTCCGCGCCTACCATGCCGCTCTCATAGAGGTCCTGGCCGATGAAGGTGAGGGATCCGGTCTTGGGGATGTTGTTGTTGAAGACGGCAAACGGGATCTTCTGGGTCTTGCACTGCTCGAAATAGTCGATCGCCTCCTGGTAGAAGATCGGGGCCGTGAGGATGCCGTCGGGAGCGAACTTGATGGCGGCGGCGAAGTTTTTCTTGAATGACTTCTTGTCGTATAGGTCGAACGATGTGACCTTGATGGCCACGCCGTATTGCGCCCAGTCCTTTTCCGCCTTCAGAACCCCCTCGTGTGCCATTTTCCAATACTCATCCTGCGCCGCATCGGGGAGCAGGGCCACCACTTTAAAGGTCTTGTGATTGCCCAAGGTCCGGGCGATGAGGTTCGGTTTGTAGCCGGTTTTCTCCAGGATGGCCATCACCTTCTGGTACGATTCGGTTGAAACTTCTCCTCTTTTGTGAATAACGCGGTCTACTGTTCCGATAGAGACATTGGCCATTTTTGCAATGTCTTTGATTCTAATGGTACCCTTCATGGATCGATTCCTAATAATATACTATAGAGTTAAATGGGGGTTCGAAAAGCAAGCTTAGAGAGATTAAAAGTAAGTTAAAGAAGATTTTTCGCCCCAGAAGGGGTAGGCCCGAATATTTTCCGTTATCGCACACGATGTCACCGTGTGCGGAAACGAAATGATTTTTTTCTTGCGCTTTTAGATTCCTCCTTTTACCTTAGCATTAGGCTGGCACCTCAAATCGGGGTGTTTTATTTAAAACCTAATCCTAGACCTATGAAAAAACGACTACTGTATTTGTCGGTCATTTTTGTGATGATCGGCTTCACCGCCTATGGCCAAACGGTCACCGGAACGGTTACTTCATCTTCGGATGCAAGTGCGTTACCGGGCGTATCCGTGTTGCTGAAGGGCTCAACCACCGGAACCACCACGGATTCCGATGGACATTTCACCATCCAGGTTCCGGAAGGTGATAACAGCGCCACGCTGGTCTTCTCTTTTATTGGATTTGCATCGCAGGAAGTCCAGGTTGGCGGAAGAACAACCTTCGACGTCGCCCTGGAAACGGACATGACCCAGTTGGGCGAGGTTGTGGTCACCGCACTGGGTATCTCGCGCGAAAAGAAAGCGCTGGGCTATGCCACCAGCACCATCAGCTCCGACCAGATCACGGCCGCGGGCAACACCAACTTTGCCTCTGCTTTATATGGAAAGGCGCCCGGGGTTAGAATCACCACCGCGCCCGGCGGTGCCACCAGCGCCGTGAACGTGCAGATCCGGGGCATCAACTCCATCAATGCGAAAGGCAACCAACCCCTCTATGTTGTCGATGGCGTGATGATCCGCAACATGGAGCAGTCGCCCACCGGCACCAACAACGGTGGATACTGGGACGACCAGAAGATCCGTGGAAACGGTATTCTCGATATTAACCCGGCCGACATCGAGTCACTCAACATCCTGAAAGGCGCCAGCGCCGCCGCCCTTTACGGGTCGGAAGCTTCCAACGGCGTGATCGTGATCACGACGAAGAAAGGCACCAAGCATAATGGTCTTGGGGTAGATTTCAATTATAATTTTACCGTGGAAAAGGTGGCTTTCACTCCCAAGTATCAAAACACCTATGGCCCGGGCTACGACCGGGAAACCAACACCACGGCATTTGGCGCCAATGAAGAAGGCTTTATCCCGACCGATGTCGATGGCGACGGCGTGAACGAAACCGTTCGCCCCATCTTCCGCGCATGGGCTCAATTCGGTCCCCGCATGGATGGCCGCCAGGTTGCATGGTGGGATGGCAGCACAAGGGCGTATTCCGCGCAGCCGGACAACTACAAAGATCTTTATCGCACGGGCTCAAGCTCCAACTTCAACATTGCCGTATCGAACAGCACCGATCGCGGTTCTTTCCGCCTCTCGTATACCCGCCTGGACTATAAAGGCATCTCGCGCGGTTCAGACCTGGGACGGAACACCTTTAACTTGAACAGCACCGTGAAGCTGAGCAATAAAGTATCGGCCGACATCGTGGTGAACTATATCAACAACAAAATTCACAATCGCCCCGAGCAGATCAACCGACTCGCAGCCAACTACGGCGGCTTCTTCAGCCGCGCCGACTACATGGATGTTTACCTGAACAAATACCAGACTTCGCAAGGCTATAAATATGTTACCTACGATCAGCCGCAGAAAAACCCTGCTGAGGCGATCAAGTATAACATTCGCGCCGTCGATTTGCTGGAATACCTCTGGAGAAACGTGCGCGACAACGACGACGAATACCAGGACCGCATCATTTCCAGCACCACGCTGAATTATGAGATCGCCAAAGGACTGAAGCTGAGAGGCCGCGTGGGTAACGATTTTACCAGCGTGCGCAACGAGATCGAACGACACAATGAATATCCCACATCCTTCAACACGTCGTCGTCAACCGGAAGTTATTCCTTGTCGACAGGCCGGTATTCTATTTTTTACACCGATGCGCTCTTGACCTATTCGAAGGACCTCAACCAAGACTTCGCATTTTCGGTGATGGGCGGCTTCCAATCGCGTTCGCAAAACTACATCGATCAGAAATCGAGCACGGAAGGTGGCTTGGTGCAGGAAAACTGGTTTAGTCTCAACAACTCCTATGGCGTGAAGTCCACTTCTTCGGCGCGTACGAAGGCCACCATGTATGCCTACCTGGGTATGGTGAACTTAAGCTTTAAAGAATACCTGTATTTAGAAGCCACGGCGCGCCAGGAATATACCTCCACGCTGCCCCCCGGCCACAACGGCTATTTCTATCCCAGCGCTAACCTTGGCTTTGTATTCTCCGATGCATTCCAATTGCCGTCTTTCATAAGCTTGGGTAAGATCCGCGTTTCGCAGGCGCGCATTGCCAACGGCTCGTCGCCCTATGCGGCCAACATTGTATACTCGCAGCAGACACTCGCCACCACCCAAGGTACGGTCACCCAACTGCAGGCCGCCAACAACTATGGTAACAGCAACATTGCGCCGGAGCGCAAGACGGAAACGGAGTTGGGCTTGGAAATGGCTTTCTTCCAAAACAAACTCGGCCTCGATGCCACGGTTTATAAGAACACCATCAAAGACCAGATCATCGATCAAAGTCTTGCGCCCAGCAACGGTGCTTCGTCGGTGTTGGCCAACCTGGGCGAGTTGTCGTCCAAGGGCATTGAAATCGGGTTGTCGGCAACACCCTACAACAGCGGCAATTTCCGTTGGGACACGCGATTCAGCTTTGCGAAAAGCGTTACCCGTGTGATGAAGCTTGCTCCCGGCATGGATGAAATGACGTTCTACAATGCCGATGCCGGCGCAGTGCTCATCAAAGCGAAGGCAGGTGATGTGCTGGGCGACATCTATACCCACACACGCGATAAAGATAGCAACGGTAACTACATCATTAACAGCGACGGATATTACCAGATGTCCACAGGCAATAACTATGAAAAAGTAGGCAACGTGTTGCCGAAAGGCGTAGGCGGATGGTCGAACACGTTGACCTATAAAGGCTTCGGGCTCAATTTTCTGATCGACTACCGTTATGGTGGACAACTGGTTTCGGCTCCTCACTTGTATGCCTATGGTGCCGGCATGTACGAAAGCACCATGCAATACCGCGATGCCGCGCACGGCGGATTGTCGTACAACGTCGACGGTTCCGGCAACAAAGTGCTGGCCACCAACGGTCAATACAACGACGGCCTTATCCTTGATGGCGTAACGACCACCGGTGAGAAGAATACCAAGATCTTGGATGCAGCCAACTATTACATCAACTCATACTACTGGGCTTCCGGCTGGTATGAGAAAGAAGGCGTGCTGAAGAACGACTACATCAAGATGCGCGAAGTGTCGTTGACCTATAACTTGCCGAGAAGTATCGCGCAAAAGTTGCGCTTCCAAAACCTGAAAGTGTCGGTCATTGGCCGCAACCTGTTCTACTTGTACAGGACCATGAAGGATCTCGATCCTGAAGTAGCCATCGGATCCAGCTGGCAACGGCAAGGCATCGACGAAGGCTCGCTGGCAGCGACACGCAGTCTTGGCTTCTCTCTCAATGGCAGCTTCTAATCCATCCCATCAACGAAATCATTAGCATATGAACTTACAAAAATATATAGCGGGAATTATCGCTGCCGCTTTTGTCGCGGCGTGCGCAACCTCGTGCCAGGACCGGCTCGAAGAACAATATCAAAATCCGGAGAAAACCACGAATGCCTCCATCGACAAATTCTTCACCAAGATGCTCGACAACCGCCGTGTGCGTGCTGACTATTGGAACATTCGTACGCTCCTCGTCATGCACCCCGCCGTTTACACCAACATCGTGAGCTATCCCAACACACCGAAGCGTTATCAGGAACAGTTGAGCTACCTCAACGACTATTGGAAAGATTATTTTACGCCCAATGGCGATGGCGTGGCAGGCATCGTACCCCACATGCGTGAGATCGAGAAACAATACGCCACCCTGTCGGCTGAAGACAAGGTCAAGGCCGATGTATTCCTGAATGCGGCGCGGATCGTTTATTATGATCAGACCTCGCAAGTGGTGGACTTGTTTGGCGACATTCCCTTTTCAGAAGCGGGCATGCTGAACCTTACAGGCGAAACCAAGGCGCCAAAGTTTGATAGTGCGGATGAAATCTACAATGCGCTGATCGCAGGCTTGAAGGAATCCGCTGCCTATTTTGCAACGGCTAGCCTTGACCCGCTGGTTGCCTCCTCTTTTGGAAAACAAGATATGTTGCTTCAGGGAAGTTTGGATAAATGGGAACGCTATGCCAACTCGATCCGTCTCCGTTTGTTGATGCGCATTTCTTTCCAGAATGAACAAAAGGCCAAGACCGAGATCCTGGAGATGCTGAATGCGCCCGGTGACTATCCTTTGGTGGACGAAACCACAAACAACATCTTACTATCGCCGTTGACCACCTATACCGATTACATGCGCAACGCCGTCACGGAACTCGAGTCGCACCTCGCCCCGGAATACCTGATGGAAAATGTTCTGAGACCGGCCAACGATCCCCGCATCCGCGTGCTGTTTGATAAGAACGTGAATACGAAAACGAAAGTACCGAACGCAGACTACTACAGCATGCCGGCGAACATTCCTTCGACCGACCAGGAAACCAATATCGCAGCGGGTAAGTATGCTGTTCTGGACTCTACAACGTTCATGTTCAACACCAAATTCCCCGGTATTGTGATCACCGCCGCCGAAGTGAACTTCATCAGGGCAGAGGCTTTCGAACGCTGGGGAAGCACGGCACAGGCACAGACTGCCTATGAGAAGGCCGTCAAGCAAGCCGTCGACTTTGTTTTTTACCTCAACAATGTCGGAGCGACCTTCAGGGGTGTGCCCGCGGAAGACGCACTCACACCCACCGAAGTCTCTGACTTGCTGGCAAGCGCCACCGTGGCCTACACCGGAACGACAGACGAAAAGCTCGCGAAGATCTGGACCCAAAAATGGGTGGACTTCGGCTTCATGCAGTCCATTCAGGGCTGGTCGGAAGTGAGAAGGACAAAATATCCCCAGCTCACGTTCGTGCCCGACACCGGCACACCGGGCTCGGTCAATCCTCCTTCACGTCTGCTCTATCCCGATTCCGAGAAGGTTTACAACGCCACAAACTACGAGTCGGTGCAATCCAAAGACACCCGCGATACCAAAATATTCTGGGACGTACATTAGTTTTTTTTCATATTGTTTGGGTGGGATTTATTTCCCGGGAGGTTGCGGAAACGCAGCCTCTTTTTTTTTGTATAAGCTATCAGATCATGGCTTGCTTCACCGCGGCCTCCGCCAGTAATTGAATGGGATGAACAAAGCCGACACTGTCCAGATTTTCTTTTAATAAAAGTGGGATCTCCGTGCACCCGGGAATGATGCCGTCGACATTTTGCTTGCGCAACTGCGACACCACCTCGAGCGCAACGGCATGATCTTCGGCGGTGTCGCGCCCTTCCATGACCCGCATGATGGAGGCATCCAGTTTTTGTTGCAACGCTTCATCGATGGTCGCGGGGATCAATCCCAGGGCCTTAAACTTTTGAATGTATACCATCGCATTTTTAAATCCGGCCACACCCACCGTGCGCCAGTTCCGTCGCGCCACTTCTTGCAAGGTAACGTCGATCATACTCAATACCTTTCTCCCCGAAGCTTCTTCTATTTCCTTTTGAACGAGGTGTGCACCATTGGATGCGATGATCATAAAGTCCACCACGGCACCCAGTTGCTTGGCAAGCTCCAACAGTTCGGGATCAGGTTGGAGGGGGAACACGAGGGCATCACCTTTCACCACAAACGGCGGACGGCGGTGATAGGCCACGAGGAGCGGCGGGTACCCGCTGTTGATCTGGGGAGGGATCAGTCGTTGCGAGGCAAGATGGATCTGCGCCTCCAGGTCGAGCGTGGCTTGTGGTCCCAGACCACCCAGTATGCCGATGGTCTTCATGCCGCCCGTGCCCGGCGCTCTCATGTTTGGGTTGGGTTGAGTGGCGAATGAATGGGCAGCGGGCAGGGTGAAACACGCCATGCCCAGTGTGCTGATGAGCTTGCGACGGCTTAGGGTATTTTGTTTTTTGGAGGTGTTCATTTCGTTTTCTTTTGAGCGTGAAGGATCAATCGGGGTGACGTGGCAACGTCGTAGTCGTTCAGTTGGTAGTCGCCGAATACGGTGAGCAAGATCAAACCGTGCACTTCAAAGAGGACTTGAAAATCGTTCAGTGAAAGTTTGGCTACCCGTTCGGTGTATTCGAAAGGTCCGTCGGCCTGCAGGTTGTCGATCACGATCTTTTTATAGAAATGCTTCTCGTCAGCATGCCGGCTGATGTGATAGGCGACACCGTCGATCTCTTTTTCTTCGCGGGGCACGAGGTGCGCTTCAGAATAAGCCACATTCAGGTAGTCCATCACTAGGATGCCACCCGGTTTCAGTGTGTTCGCAATATTTCGGATCACGTCGTGGTTCTCGGCATCGGTGTCGAAGTAGCCGAAGCTGGTGAAGAAGTTGAAGACATAATCGAAGTAGCTTGCCCCAAAGGGCACGCGCATATCGTGGCGATAGAATTGGAGATTGGTGGTCTCATATTGCCGCGCCGCCTGGATGCTGGACCCGGCCAAGTCAAGACCGGTGACACTGAATCCCTTCGAAGCCAGAAACTTGGCATGGCGACCTGCGCCACAGCCGAGGTCGAGCATGCGGGCCGCAGGTTCGGGCTGGAGCTTGTCCAGCAACTCGTTTATAAAATCCGCGGCTTCCTTTTGGCTGCGGTGTGCATAGAGTTGGTGGTAGAAGGAGGAGTCGAACCATTTCTTGAACCAACCCGCAGGGGCGGCGTCAACTTCGTGCGCGAGGTTTTTCAAATTTCCCAGGTTGATCTTCATCGCGCAGCTTCGGTTAAGGATTTAACATCGCGACTAGCCGTGGACTTGAAAAGGTTTGCCTGTCGCACATAGGCGGCCACCCACACGCCGCTGAGAATAATACCCGGAGCAAACGGCACCGTTCCGTGCGACAACTCGACGGTCATAGCACCGCCGAAATATCCGGTCAGCAACAGGAACCCGATGGGCATCGATCGGTTGAAGAGAAAGAGTGCCACAAACAGCAGCTCCGTCATACCAAGCCAGGGCAGGTAGGGCAGAAGTCCGATTTGTGCATAGAGGTTTACTAAAAATGGTGCAGCGGCCAGTTTCATGATCGCGCCACCGCCGATGATCACGGCCATCAGAACCGACGGCGTCCAGGAGAGGAATTTTTTTCTTTTGTTCATAACTGTTTGATTTTTGAACAAAAGTATCGGCGCGTCAGGGCGTCGGCATTGATCTATATCAAGATCGAAGGGAGTGAGGGCTAGCGCTTGCGAGACTGAAGCTTGCGAATGCGGCTGAGGGTTTCCGGTGTAATGCCCAGGTAGCTGGCCAACATATGTTGTGGCACGCGCACGGCGATGGAAGGGTAGCTCTTTATAAAATCGTCGTACCGCTCTTCGGCGGTGGCGGTGAGCGAATTGATGATGCGGGTGTCTTTGGCGGTGGCGCGCTTTTGTATGCCGGCCTGGAACGACTTGGCATAGCCGGGAACTTTGTCCATGAGCATGAGGTGTCCGGAGAGATCCATTAACAACACGTCAGAGTCTTCAATGGCGTCGATAAAAAAACTGGCGGCGGTATCGGGATTCATGCCCGACTTGTCGCTAACCCACCAATTTTCGGGAGCAAACTGGATGATGTGTTCTTTGCCTTTGTTGTCGATCACATAGCTTCTCAAAAAACCTTTCGCCACAAAAGCACCCACCCGCGCGGCATCTCCCTCGCGCAGCAGGAACTCACCCTTCTTCAAGGTTCTGTGCGTCACCACCGAGGCAATGGCGGCTTTGTCGTCGTCCGAAAGGGGGAAGCGTTGTTCGAGGTAGGCGAAGAGGGGTTCGTACATCAGGGTTGCTAACGCATAACAGAGGCTTGAGGTTGGTTCCCGCAGTGTTGGGATGTGCAAGGGGCGTCAACATTTTGTTTACAGTCGGCCGACGTGCTCTTTTGAAAGTTGGGTTACTGGTGCTGCCAGCATCGTCCATTCGAACTCGCCGCGCGTTTGCAGCGCGTGCCGGCTTTTGTTGTGGCAGTGCACTGTGTTGACGCCTGTTTTTCGTTTGTTGTTGAATCTGTCTTTGCGGGGAGATCCGCTGCAGGCAATACCTGTGCGTCGGGCCGGCAAACGCTACAGGCGGTGTAGCCACGTTTCCTGGCTTCACTCAGTGTGATGGGAATCTTGCTGGAGTGCAAGTGCACGCATGAACCCTCGTGATATTTTTCTCCGGTTCGTGTGATAAAAACAGATTGTGCTTTGGAACCCGTTGTCGCCGCCAGGAACAAGAGCCAAAGCGTGATGCGGACAAAATGCTGGCGGGATATTTTTTGGACAACGGTGTGATGCATATGCATTCGGATAGAACTTACGTATTCTAAGATAGCGATAAATTTGACGAGGTATTGCGGGCTTCGAAAAAGCTATTATTCGAAAGGCATATGCGTTCGCCTGGTTTCATCCTTCTTCGGGAATTGGGGGCAACGCGAGGGGTAGCTTGTTTCCCTGCAATTCGAAATGCTGAGGGCCTGAGTGCCGCTGTGATTTTGGAGCGAAAATGATAACTATTGATTATCTTGTTGTACTCCTTAATCATCCCAAACCAACCCGCATATGGCAAAAAGACCGATCGTTTTCATCCACGGGCTTTGGATCCATGCCAGCTCTTGGCAACCCTGGATGGACTTCTTTCAACAACATGGCTATACTCCTCTGAATCCGCCGTGGCCGGGCGACTCCGACACCGTAAAAGCTTGCCGCGCCAATCCGCAGATGATCGCCAACCGGGGCGTCACTGAAATTGCCGATGGTTATGCAAAAGTGATCGCCAAACTCGCAGAACCACCCATAGTTATCGGTCATTCTTTCGGGGGACTCCTGGCGCAAGTGATCTTGGGTCGTGGCATAGCTGCCGCGGGCATCGCGATCGATCCCGCACCGATGAAAGGCGTGCGGCAACTACCTTTCTCGGCCCTGAGAGCATCGTTCCCGGTGTTGGGCAATCCCTTCAATTTTAAAAAAGCAAAGTCACTCACGTTTGGCCAGTTCACTTACGGGTTTGCCAATGCTCTACCCCAAAAAGAAGCCAAGGAACTTTACGACCGCTGGACCATTCCCGCCCCATGCCGCCCGCTCTTCCAGGCTGCCACGGCAACCTTCGCCGGCAACCAAACAAAAGTAAACACGGCGAACACTTCACGCGGCCCGTTGCTGATCACCGGGGGCGAAAAAGATCACATCGCACCGCCTATACTGGGACAGGCGGCCCTTAAGAAATATCCGCCTTCGGTGAAGACGGAGTTCAAACTGTTCGAAGGCCGTGGACATTCATTGATTGTTGATCATGGATGGAAGGATGTTGCCGAGTACTCGCTGGCATGGTTGAATGAGAATGGATTTTGATCAATCGCCTGATCTATGCCTGTCCCAAAGTGGTTTGTCTTTAGTACACTGATATAGACCAAACAATCTTTGAGTGTGCTCCGGCGAGTATCTGGTGCTTATTAAATTTTATTTGTGATTCCACCATCGTAAAGTAGAACGTTGTTCTTGAACAACTTCATCCAGTCGTCCTTTGTTTGGGACGATGGGCTCTCCAACATTTCTCGAACGAAAGTTGAAGAATCGTTTTTACATTGGAGTTGGCGCTTAGGACAACGTTTTTGGTAAAATTAGAATAAATTTTTACTTTAGTTCAAGACTCCATGTCCCACCTGATCCAATCGATCGTAAGCACACTTGGAATCTGAAATGTTAAATAGGTGATTTTTGATAATACTCTGCCTGAACAAAGAATAGCAATCTTGTGTGCTTTGATGGTAGTGTTCTCACGGTCAAATTCATTGATGTAAGGAACGCATATGGCTGGATTTCAATGATCTAAATTTCGTGAGACCATGATGCAATTATGTTTGGACAATGAGTTTGGAAAAAGGATCAAGTAAGAAAACAATTCAAATAAAATCATAACGTCCAAAGAAATCATGTCAAAGTCAAAAGTTTTTATAGGATCTTCTGTTGAGGGAATAAGCGTGGCTTATTCAATCCAGGAGAATTTGAAACATGCTGCGGAGGCTACCGTATGGGATCAGGGAGTTTTTCAGTTATCTCAGACCGCAATAGAATCTCTTATTACTGTACTTGATAATTCGGATTTTGGGGTATTTGTATTTACACCAGACGATATTTTAAATATCCGAGGAAAAAAAAATTTAGCAGTTAGGGATAATGTTTTATTTGAGCTGGGACTTTTTATTGGAAAATTAGGGAGAAACAAATGCTTCATAGTCACTCCGGACAAACCCGACATTCATTTGCCTACTGATTTGCTTGGGGTAAATATTGCAAAATACGAATCCAATAGAAGTGATAAAAACTTGCAGGCGGCCACTGGTGGCCTATGCCATAAAATCAAGGAAGCAATCGGGAAGACTCCCAGCCGTGTAACGGTTGTACAAAATGAACCAGAAACTGAGTTTAAAAATGATTCAAAGACTGTTGAACGTGAGACAAGCTGGTTTGGTCTAGCTGACGAAAAGAAATATGATGAAGCTATTTCTGTTCTAAAAAATAAAATTAATAAAGAGAAGGATGCTTTAGAGAAAATTAACCTTAAATCATGGCTTTGTTATGTGGAGTTTTGCAAGGAACCAGTTAATGGTCGAAAACAGTTTGAGAAATTAATTGCCTCCACACCGGGATCAAATATTCCATATTTGAGATTATCTCAAACATTTTCTTGGCAAAAGAATTATTATGATGCCGTAAAAATTGCTGACGAGGGATTGCGGAACTCTGAAAAGAAAATCAGTCTTACCGTTCAAAAGGCGAAGTGTTTAAGTGCGATTAATAAAAAAGAAGAGGCAATGAAACTTTTGGAGGAATATTTTGCTATCTCGAATGAGCCATTAATAGCTTTAGAGCTGTCAAAAGTCTATATAAAATTGGATAAGAAGGAAGAAGCAATAAATTTACTAAATTCTTCGATGAGAGCCTTTCCTGGTGATGAGGAGGTAATTTCTGAATTTGCTGCTCTTGCCCAGGATCTAGGTCTAACTAAACTTAGACTCGTTTTATATAGTAAGCTTGTGTCATTGGATGAATCCAATGCTACTTACTCTTGCCATTTGGGGAATTGTTATTATGATTTAGATTTATTTGATCTTGCATTTGTCGCTTATGATAAAGGCTTAAGTCTTTCTAAGCATGACAAACAAGGGTGGATTTTGGCAAATATGGGTAATCTTTATAGTAGCAAACAACTTTATCATCAAGCCGATGTTTTTTTGAAGGAATCACAAGGCATTGAACCGGATTCAGAGTATACCTTAAAAAGGCGCTCAGAAGTGCAAAAGGCCATAGAAGAAGAGGATAAGATTCTTCAAGGTTTTTTAACGGAGGGTCTAGAAATTTTGAATAGGGAAAGGATAACTATTGATAAACCGTAAATGGGGTTTTATTTTTGATTTAAACATAGTCGACGGTTGAAAAAATGCCGAGATATCCAAACTTCGAACACCATTGTGAATCATCCATCCAGGTAGTCTTCAGACTGTCGATACCGCCACTCTATAACAATCCATTCAACCAAAAATAAAACGGTGCTACCTTCGTTTTCGTAGGCGTAATTTTTTGAAGTCTGTTTTTCGTCGACCTCATGTCCATCCTTGGCGGCTTGCTAACGCCATACAACCGCACCTTCCGATCTTTTCCCCGCAACAAATGCTCACCCAGATCCACATAGCCGAAAGGCATCGTCACCTGCTCCATAACCTCCCCGGACACCAGCAGGTCGCGCCCCAACACATTACACTTGCCCTGTATGCGGGAGGCTGTGTTGATGGCGTCGCCGTGGAAGGCGAGGGTTTTGTGCGTGACGCCCACGGGGGTGCGCACCACTTTGCCGTGATGGATGCCGGCTTTGAATTGGGGGACAAGCCCATAGTGTTTCCGGTAGTAGCCGGCGCGTTGTGCCAGGAGGTCACGGAAATGGAAGAAGTGTTGGATGGCGTAGAGGAAGTTTGCGGGAGAAGTTCTCCAGGTAAATACGGCTTCGTCGCCGATGTATTGGTAGATCTCGGCGGCGGTTTGTTTGGCGGCTTTAGTCATGTCGGCAAAACAATCCTGGATGAGGGCGCTGTATTTTGCGTGTCCCAAGGTTTCGGCGTGTGTAGTCGATCCTTTCATGTCGAGGAACATGAAGATCCGTTCTTCTTCCACGCCTTTGGTCTGGGGTGAGAGAATATGGAGCAGGTTGCTGGTTTGTATCCACGCTGCGGTCAGTTTTGAAAGCTGCAATAGGAAAGTGATCAGCAGTATGTATACGGCCATCACCACCAGGTTGGTATGCATCAGCGAAAGCGACAGGATTTTCACCCCCGACGTCTTCCCCAGCAGCAAGGGCACCAGCACCGAAGTGAGTGCCAGGCCCAAGCAGAGGTTGGCGAGGCCTTTGACGAGCACGCGCCGGATAAACCCCGGACGCCTGAACCACGCATCAAAGCGCACATCAAACCAACTGAAGACCAACCCGTCGATCACCCCCGAGAAGGCGACGACCAAAAACAAGTTGCCATGATCGACCTCCGGCGTTAACAGGCGTAACAAAGGCGCCGTTGTTCCATCGGCAGCCGTCTTATACAAAGCGTTGCCCAGGCCCCAAAGTTTGATGGCGACAAACAGCACCTTGGCAAAACACCAGGTAACGGTGTGGATCGCAATCCACTTTCTATTTTCATTCCAGAAGCGCATGAGGTCTTTTTTAAATCGTGAATTAGGATGAGATCAAGCCGCGGAATGGTCTGAGTAAGCATAGCCCGCATCGTCGTTCGCCGATGTCCGACGTTGGTCCGGGTGTACCCATTCAAATCCCATCCAGGCCTGGGCGAACGCTACGCCGCCGAGTAGGGTGAGGGAAACGAGGTTGCTGTGATGGTCGAATACGTAAAATGAAACGAGCCCGATAACCAGGGCCAGTACAAAGCCCGCGATCATGATCCATAAGGGGCGCTTCGAAATGACGCCTTGCTTGTTCAACCCGATCGTCAGCAGCAATGTGCCGATGAAGAAGGGCAGGAGCAGCGGGACGAGAAATATCAAACCGCCGGTTTGCATGAAGGCCATCACGCGCACGACATCTTCTTGAACGTGTACCGTGTTGTCGGTCATATAATAGGCCAGCAAGTGAAAGAAGGCGTCGGCACACAATCCCATGGCACCGATGTTCAGCAGCACGATGCCGGTGAGGGTCATTTTTTTGTGGTGAAGAAAATGCTGTGACAACAGGCAAAGGGCAACCGAGAAGAGTATGGATGAAACAATTTGTGTGATCACCGAATTCAGCACGTCGTTGCGCGCCGCTTTTACGATCTGCAGAATGTGCGCCGCGTCGGTGGTGCCGGGATCGGGCATGAAAAACCAGCCTAGCCAAAAGGTGACGGCGGCCATCACGAGCAGGTAGCCCGCGGTTTGAATAGATTCGTTCATGGTCTTGATCTTTAGAAGGATATGTTATTTTTTAAAATGACCATCCTGCATGAAAGCGTTGATGCTTTTAACCAGGATGATCATGGTTTTGAAATGGCTTTATGTTAAAGTATGGTTACAGAGGATGCCAATGCGGGTTCTGCAATCGGTGCGGCCGGTTTGGTGAACCGGGCTTTCACCCGGTCAACCAAATAATACATCATGGGCACAATGAAGACAGTGAGCATCAGCGAAGAGAGCAGACCGCCGATCATGACGATGGCCAAACCGTTCTTCCACTCCGAGCCGGCGCCTTCTGCGAGCGCAATGGGAAGCATGCCGATCACCATCGCGATGGTAGTCATCAGGATGGGACGCAACCGCGCCTGACCGGCGTCGATGAGGGCGTCGAAGGTGCTTCGACCCTCTGCTTTGCGCTGGTTGGTAAAGTCCACCAGCAAGATGCCGTTCTTCAACACCAGGCCGATCAGCATGATGATGCCCAGCATAGTGAAGATGCTCAGCGTGCTCATGGCGAGGTTCAGCGCGATGAGGGCACCGATCAGGGCCACCGGCACCGAGAACAATACCACGAACGGATAGATAAAGCTGTCGTAGAGCAACACCATCACGAGGTACACCAGCAGGATGGCCGTCGCCAAGGCCAGCCCCAGCGCTTTGAACGAATCCACCTGACGTTCCACATCACCGGTCCATTTCATTTCCACCGCAGCGGGTAGAGGATGAGCTGCTACAGCGGCGTTGATGTTTTCGGCCAGCGTTCCGGACGTGATGCCCAGTACGTTGCTTTTCAGCGTCACCGATGTACGGCGATTTTTTCTTTCGAGCATCGACGGCCCGCTGCTTTGTTTCACCGTGGCAAATTGTGTGAGGGCGATCTGTTCGCCTTTGCCGTTCACGAAACCGATGTTCTCCACGTCGGTGGGATTGCTGCGGTCGAATTCATCGAGGCGCACGTTGATGTCGTACTCGTTGTTTCCTTCGCGGTACTTGGCGTCGGTGTTGCCGGCGTAGGCATTTTGGAGCGACGCGCCCACCTGGCCAACACTCAGCCCAAGCCGGGCCATCTTTTCGCGATCCAGCTCGATGGTCAGTTCCGGGCTACCGTCTTCCACGCTCACCGACACGTCGTTCGCACCGGGAATGTTTTTGATGAGTTGCTCCAATTGTTTGGTGGCCTTCATCAATTCAACCTTGTTCTCGCTGTTCAACACAATTTGAATAGGCTCCTCCGATTTCGTAATACCAATGACGGTAGAATTTACCTTCAAACCTTCGTACGTAGCTTCCAACGCCTTGCGGACGCGGAGCATAAACGCGGCCGTGGTCTCGTTGCGTTTCTTGGCATCAACCAACCCAACCGTCATCTCCGTTTTGTTCTCGCTGCCCACGGTCGACATCATACCCGAGGTGCTTGCGCCGCCCACGTTGGCCAGCACGGTTTCCACGCCGGGTTGTGCCAGTAGATAATTTTCGATGGCGCGCGAGCGGATGTTGTTTTCCGTCAGTGCTGTGCGCTTGTCAAATTCAAATTTCAACAGCAGTTTGCCACGGTCGCCCGAAGCCACCATTTCCTGCCCGAGGATGCCGAGGCTCATCACGTAGGCCGTGGCTCCGAAGGCAGCAAGAATAACGAGCCCGGTGATGAGCTTATGCCGCAGGGTCCATTTCAGTTGATGCGTATAACCATCAATGACGCGGGTGACGATCGATTCAAAGCCCAGCAGTACTTTGTGAAACAAATTGTTGGGATTGAGGTGCGTCACCTTGCCAAAACGGGAAGCGAGCCAGGGCGTCAGCGTGTAGCACACGAAAAGGCTCATCAAGGTGGACACCACGATGGTGACCGAATACTGCCGCAACACATCGCCGATCACGGTGTTGATCAACGCAATGGGAAGGAACACGACCACGTCCACCATGGTGATGGCCATAGCCGAGAAACCGATTTCCTTGCGCCCGTCGAGCGTGGCTTGCACGCGGTCCTTGCCCATGTGCAAGTGACGGTGAATGTTCTCGAGCACCACGATGGAGTCGTCTACCAGGATGCCGATCACGAGCGACATGGCCAGGAGGGTCATCAGGTTGAGTGAATAGCCGAACAGGTACATCGCGATGAACGTCGACAACAACGAAGCGGGGATGGCTACCAGCACGATGAGCGAGTCGCGGAAGCTGTGAAGGAAAAGCAACATGACCGCGGCTACGAGAATGACAGCGATCGCCAGGTCGTGTGTCACGGCGTCGGCAGCTTCGAGTGTAAACTCGGAGGTGTCGTCGGCAATGATGATCTTGACACCTTGTGCGGCGTATTTCTTTTCGATCGAGGCAATCTTGGCGTGAACTTCTTCACTGATCTTCACGGCGTTGGCATCGGTTTGTTTTTTGATGCTGATGGCAATGCCTTCCTGTCCGTTGAAACGGCTCACCGATTCTTGTTCGCGCGTGCCGTCCAATACATCGGCCACGTCAGCCACCCGCACGGGACTACCGGCGCGCGTGGCAACAATAAGGTTTTCGATCTGCGTAATCGAGCTGAATTTTCCGGCGAGGCGCACGGTGATCTGATCGTCGCGTCCTTTGATCTTGCCCGTAGGAAAGTCAAGGTTGGCGTTGTTCACCGCGTCGGTCACTTGCGATAGGGCCAGGCCGTAGTGGGCCAATTTATCTTTGTCTACTTTCACCTGGATCTCGCGCTTCTGTCCACCGAGCAAACGGGTCTCACCGATGCCTTCGATTTGTTGGATCAGGGGCAAGATCTCGTTTTCCACCAGGTCGTAGGATGCTTCTGCACTCATGTCGGCCACCACCATCAGGTCCATGATCGGTTGATCGCTGGGCGACACCCGGGAGATAGATGGCGTCTCGGCATCGTCGGGCAGATCGTTCAAGATGTTGTTCAGCTTCCGCTGCGCTTCTTCTTGTTTGGCTTCGGTGTCGGTGCCCACGCTAAATTCCACGACGATGACGGAGACCCCTTCGAAGGATTGGGACAAGACGCTTTTCACGCGGTCAAGTCCCGAGACCGCGTCTTCCACTTTCCGGGTCACCGACTGTTCCACTTCTGAGGGCGCGGCGCCGGGATAAGGTGTGGTGATCACCAGCGTAGGCACTTCCATGGGGGGCAAGAGCTCATAACGCAGCGTGGTATAGCAATAGAAGCCGCCGAGCATGAGGATCGTGAAGATGACGATGATCACCGACGGCCTTTTGATGGATATTTCTGTTAAGTTCATATTGAAAAAAGAAGTGAGTTGGTCTTTGGTGAATACTATTTTACAATTTCAACCGGCGAGCCATTGCTCAGGTTGATGTGGCCACTGGCCACGACAATGTCCCCGGCTTGCAGGCCTTCCACGACCTCAATCGATGTGTCGTTGGCGTGACCCGTGCGAATCGAACGAAGGGCAGCCTTGCCATCGCGGATCACAAACACGTGGGGATCTTTGGCGGAGCCCAACAGGGAAGTCCGTAAGATCACCAGCGTTTCGTCTTTCATGCCTTTGTTGAGTAAGGCTGTTCCATACATGCCGGCTTTCAGCAACGACGCCGGGTCCGTGTTCTTTAGCAAAATGCGAACGCTGTAGTTGTGTGCATTGTCGCCGCGGTCTGCTACCTGGTCTGTCTTTCCCCACAGCGTTTTGCCGGGATAGAGATCGGTTTCAATCGCGATGGAATCGCCTTCGTGAAAAAGGAAGACCTCTTTTTCAGGCACGGAGATCTCGAGCTTCAGTTGCGAGAGATCGGTGATGCGGGCCACGGCTCCGCTACCCACGACGGAACCGGGCTCTACATCACGCAAGGTCATGGTGCCGGTGAAGGGCGCAACAAGGTTGCTCCACTCGATCTGCTTGGCCAGTTGTTTCACCTGTGCTTGCGCATTGACGAGCGTCAGCCGCAGGTTGTCCAGTTGCAGGTTGCTCACGCCACCGCTTTGCGAGGCGCCTTCATAGCGTTCCAGGTTCCGCTTGGCATTTTCATAGGTGGCCGCGGCGGAGCTGTATTGGGCTTGAAGAAGATCGTCGTCGATTTGTACCAGTCTGGAACCGGTCACCACATGATCGCCTTCGTCAAAATAGACAGCTTCCACTTCACCGTGTACCTGGGGCACCAGCATCACTTCGCGAAAGGCCGCAAAGGTGCCGGTATACGTAAAGGTCTTTTGCAAGCTTTTTACGATGGCGGTGTCGGCTTGCACCAGCACTTTTTTGTTGGCGTCGGGCCGGTAAACGTTTTCTTCTACGACGCGTTTGTTGTTTTTCAATTTGAACGCTACCGATACGAAGAGCACGGCGATCAAACTGGAAAGGATGATTTTTGTTTTCATGAGGATTTGTTTCTTGTTGGTTTTGTTTTTTATAAATGAATCGGGATTATGGTTTTGTGATCAATGTTCCGTTGGCCTTTTTCAGCGAGAGCTCGGCAAGTTTGAGGTTTAGCAAAGCGTTGCTGTAGTTGGTCCGGGCATTGGTCAGATCGTTCTGGGCGTTGAGCAGATCGGTGAGCGTGGTGATGCCACTTTCGTATTCACCGCTGGCGCTGGCAAATAATTTCTCCGCCAGGTCCAGGCTCTTTTTATTGCTATCCCAAAGTGTTTTGTTCGAGCGGTAGGTGCTGAGGGCATCTTCCATTTCCTTGTCCGCATTGGCGCGCATCATGGCGAGCGTGTTGATGTTGCGTTGTATGGTCATTTCTTTTTGACGGATCTGGTTTTGCTTGCGGAAGCCGTCGAACACAGGCACCTTCAACGTGAGCGCGAAGTAGCTGCTGCGCACCCAGTCGTTGTTTATGGGCGTGAAGGGGCCGAATTCGTTGTTGTAGCCGGTGTAGCCATACGAAAGGGTGTTGGTCAGCGTAGGGAAGTAGCCCGCGGCGATATTTTTCTTTTCGAACTGTGCCACCTTGATCTGAGCTTGTTGAAGCTTCAGGTCCGGACGCTGCGACAAGTCTGCCGCTTCCGGCATGGCGAGCAGCGCGGCGTAGTCGAACGGCTGCACAGCCAGGGAGTCGTTCACGTCCATGTCCATGAGATTTTTTAGTTGCGTCACATTCTTGCTCAGCAACAGCTTCTGGTTTTCGTATTGATTGCGCAAGTTTTCCAGGTTGATGAGCATGCGGTTGTGAGCGTTGGGCGACACCAGTTCGTTGTCCTTCAACACGCTGTTGATTTGGGTGGCGTGTTCAAGGTTGGTGAGGTTGGTGGCCAGCCGCTCGAGGTTGTCGTTCAGCACCTGGATGCTGTAGTAGGTGGCGGTCACATTGTACACCACGTTTTCACGCACGACGCCGTCCTGAAGACGCGTGGCTTCCTGTGCGGCCTGGGCGGTCTTCACACCGGTGCGGACCGACTGGTTGAACAGCGACTGGCTGAGCTGAAGGTTGGCCGAAGCCGTTTGGCGCATGTTCAGGCTCAGCTTGGTGTATTCGCCTTCGGGACCGCCAAAGGCGGAAGACGGCGCATATTGAGCAGGCAAGTCCTTGTAATAGAGCGATTGCCCGGCGAAGTCCACCGTGGGCAGCAGGGCGCTCTTCAGTTCTTTGACGTGAAAGGCGGATGCGGCCATGTCGAGCTGGCTGTTTCTGAGTTGTTGATTGTTCTTCAGGGCCGCGTCGATGCACTCTTCCAGGGAGAGGGTTTGCGCGGCCAGGTCTTTGCACAAAAGGAGCGAGACCAGGAGAAAGAAAAGGGAAATGGTTTTTGTCATGAGCATTGGTTTTTTGTGATGGCGGTGTTTACGCCGCGAAAAAGGGGTTCGGACATGCGATTGGGTTCGGATTGGGGAATCCGAACTTCGTTGAGGTGCGGATTTGAGAGTTCGGTCGTGTTACGTGAATTGGCCTTGGGTAGGGGCGGTGTAACGGGACGACTTGGGCGCTAAAGTTTTTGGTGAGCAATGAATGGCGCCCTCCTTCGCCGAAGCTTCGGCGGCAGCAAGTGAAGTTGAAGCAAAGTTGGCGTTATGGGTTGAACTGGGATGGGGGAGTTGGCCGGGGTCTATGACACTCCGATTGGATGCGATTTATGTTGATCTCGTTCAGGATTTTAAGCAGCAACCGTTTGCGCCTGGTGTTGCTCTTTGAATTCGGAGGGAGTGAGGCCGGTGAATTTTTTGAAGACGGTGTTGAAGGTGGTTTTGGAGTTGAAACCCGAATCGAAGGCGACGGCCATGATCTTTAGGTTCCGGTTTTTGGGGTCGAGCAGGAGGCGTTGGGCCTCCGCGACGCGGCAACCGTTCACCAGGTCGTAGAAGGTTTTTTGGAGTCCTTCGTTGATAGCCTGTGAAACCTGGTAGGCGGGGATGCCCAATTGGTCGGCGAGGTCCTGGAGGGTGAGCTCGGCCTGGAGGTATAATTTATCCTGTTCCATGAGCCCTTGGATCCGGGCGACGATGTCGTCTTTTCTTTCCGGGTTTAGGGTGTTCTTTTGGTTGCGGGCTTCCGTTTCCTCAACAAGATGGATCTCTTCCAGCACTTCTTCGCGGCTGGCTTTAGGCCGGGCCTGCCATAGGGTGGGCTGCGATATGCCTTTGAATGTGACGGCATATAAATAGGGAGTGATCACCGCCGTGTTGATGAGAATGATCAGTCTGAATTGCTCCGGAAATTTCAGGATCATCGCGTAAAGGAAGATCATCCAGATCGTGAGCACGAGAAAGCCGTTGATGAGCCACCGCATCCACGCCAGGTCAATGCGACTGGTTTCCGAATACAATTGCTGGATCGACCGCTGGTAAGACGATAGGCTCCGTCCGGCGAAATAGATGTAGGTCAGCATTTGGATCAGGCGGAGGATCACGCGCGTCATCGGCCATGGGCTGTGGATCACTTCCGGCGGCACTTGTTTCGATGGTGGATATAGCGGGGCAATTTTCACCACGATATACGCCTCTATGACCACCGCCACCAAGAACAAAATGAAGTGCGGCCAGGCTTTGCGAAACGTGATCTGCTCGCGAAAGCTGCAAACGTAGAGATATAAAAAGGGGGCCACCAGCAAAAGTACCGGTGCCAGGTAGAGTACGCGCTGCCAGGAATAGAAATGCAGGATCAGCGGCGCGAACATGGGGATGGTCAGCGACACGATATACCCCACCAGGTAAATGTTCACCGACCGGTCGCCGCGCGGGTTAAAGAAAATAAGTGCCGCCAGAAAGAAAGCCTGTACGATTCCCGCGCTGACAACGAACAACAACATGTTCTCGGTAATGGTCATGACACGGGGGGATTTGAAGCTTATAAAGATAAGAAATTCCGAGCCTTCCTGTATTTCCCTCAACCCTTGCGCGATAAAAAAAGGGACCTCCTGTTTCAAAGAAGGTCCCTCTCAGGATCGGTACGAATGATCATCACTCGTGATCCGGAATGGGCCTGCCGTTGCCATCAAAACGGAAGGTCTTGATTTTTTCGCCATCCTTCATTTCGACGACATAGCCTTCATAATTCTGCGAACGATAAAAGGTTGCGTTCTCCCACCCTTTATACCGCGAACCTTGAAGCTTAGAGCGCAGGCTGGCCGGAATGTCCATGGCCGTGATCTGCACCATGTCCTTCGTATAATGGCTCGAAGGCTCCGCTAGCGCTGCAACACCCTCACGTCCCCCCTTCATCAAAGTCGTGTCTCGCTCCTGAGCATTCATCCCCGTAACCCCCAAGACCAAAACACCCACAAATAGTAGAATGATCTTTTCCATACGATAGATTTTAAGTTTGACATATTGATTGCTGATTAATGGCTACTGACTACTGACTGCTGGCTACTGACTCTTCACGACAACGCTGCACCTATCCCGCTATAACCACCCCGAAGGCCGGACGCCCTGGCGACGAATTCGAATTCAAAAAGCGTACCTGGACGGGTACTGGAGTTGGGTAAGTTTTTTTCGAAATATTGGGTTAGATTGGGGCGGTCCGATGGGAATTTTTCTTCACAGCCCCTGCCCGTCAGGGTAAATCATTCTACATACTGCCTTGGATTTGGACCGGAGAACGTCACACGAACATTGGCATGGACAGGTGGCCTTTCTCCCGACAGAACATCGGCAACGCACAAGCGTTAATATAGGATGGACTCGCAGGTGCAGGAATGTTCACGCGTCGACCGCTCAGATTTATAAGAAACAAAAAAGATGAACCTCACACACCCCTCTTCCTCCGTCTTCACCAATCACCAGGTGCTGGTCGATGGCCTTTCCATACACGTGGTGGAGGCCGGCAAAGCAGACCGCCCGGCCATCCTGTTCCTGCACGGCTTTCCCGAAAACTGGTCGGCCTTCGAGCAAGTCATGGCCCTGCTCTACCGCGACTTTCGCGTAGTGGCGATCGACCTGCCGGGCGTGGGCACCACGGGCAGCATTTCGTCCACCAGCAAGACCCCCATTGCCCGGCTGGTGAAACGCCTGGTCGACAACCTCCGCTTGCATCAGCTGACCTTGGTTGGTCACGATATGGGGGGAATGGTCACCTATGCTTACCTGCACACTTTTCCAAACACATTGGAAAATGCCATCATCATGAACACTGCCATCCCCGGCATCGATCCCTGGGAGGAAGTGAAGCGCAACCCGAACATCTGGCATTTTGCATTTCACAATGTGCCGGAGTTGCCGGAGATGTTGGTCGGCGGTAAAGAGCGGGTCTATTTTGAATTTTTCTTCAATGCCATCAGCGCCCATCCCGAGAAGATCAACAAACGGGCACGCTCCATGTATGCCGATGCATACGCCAAACCCGAATCACTAAGGACCGCTTTCAATTGGTATCGCTCCTTCACGCAAGATGAAAAAGATAACCGCGAGAGCCGGTCCACGATCGTCGAGACCCCCGTGCTCTACATCCGCGGCGATAAGGAGTATGGCGACATCAACACGTATCTAAAAGGCTTCCGCAACGCCGGTCTCACCAACATCGAAGGCAAAGTGATCGAAGATTGCGGCCACTTCTCACCCGATGAACAACCGGAGAAACTGGCTGAGGCCATCCGGGAGATGCTGAAAGTAAAAGTTTAGCTGGCCTGATCAGATAGGCGCAAAGTTTGTGGGAAACGGTTTGGGGAAATTTTGTAACAACCCGGGGAGGAATTATCCCAAGGGATTTTCTCACGACATAACACAACGATAATACCCGCCGGCCGCATTCCAAAAACTATGGAATTCAGGGACGTTAGAAGTATATATTTCCGGATATAGTTCATTCCTGTTTTATCCAGGGCATTGCCACAATCATGGCACATTTTTTTCCTTTTTCAGTGCAAGGTTATACGTAAAAGGAATGCTTACATGAAGGTATTGATGTTTGGCTGGGAGTTTCCCCCGCACATTTCCGGGGGACTGGGAACGGCTTGCTACGGATTAACGCAGTCGTTGCGGCTGCATGACGTCGAGATCGTACTGGTAGTACCCAAACTTCACGGCGACGAGCCCGACATGAAGTTCGATCTCATCGATGCCAGTCACGTAACGCTTCGAAAAAAAAATGGACGCATGGCCCCGCGCGTTATTGCCGCAGAGCCCCCTTTTGATATTGCTGAGGAGCCCCCGGCTGTGGTTGCCGGGTACCCTCCTGCGTTCGTCGTCAGTGGACCGGAAGCCCATCGCAAGTCGCCGGTGTATACGACGCGGGAAATCGAAGACCTGACAACCCTAGAGATCCCGTCGTATCTCTCACCCTATGTCAACCCGGCTATGAACGTCCTGCCAAAGTCAATGACCGTTTCAACAAAGCGCAGGATGCGGGAAGCGGTGATTCTGGAAACGGATGATAAAAAAGTCGAAAAGAGGATGGAGATGAAGAACGAAGACACGTATAATGACAAGGATAAGGCAAGTGACAATGATAACGTTGATGATCATCCTGATGATACGGGCGCTATGGCGCAACTTCCCGAAGAAGGGTCAGACTTCTATGCGTTCTCCGGGAAATATGGTCCCGATCTCCTTGAAGAAACAAAATATTATGCAGCGGTAGCCGCTGAGGTCTCGCGCCGCCACACCTTCGACGTCATTCACGTGCACGATTGGATGACCTTTCCAGCCGGCTTGGCGGCGAAGGAAGCCAGTGGCAAACCGCTGGTGGTTCACGTGCATTCCACCGAATTCGACCGGTCGGGTGAAATACCACATGCACCGGTCTATGAAATCGAGAAGGCCGGCTTCGAGGGCGCCGACAGCATTGTGGCCGTGAGCGGGTGGACGAAACGCATCATCGAATCACGCTATCATATCGCACCCTCCAAAGTGAAGGTGGCCTATAACGGCGTAATGCCCCGCGAGATCACACCCCTCGTGCACGGCCATCCATTCGGCCCTCACGTGGTCACGTTCCTGGGAAGGCTCACCTATCAAAAAGGTCCACTCTATTTTGTGAAAGCGGCCTATCAAGTGCTGGAAAAATTTCCGGATGCACACTTCATTGTAGCAGGTTCCGGCGATATGCTTCCCCAGGTGATCGAGGAAGTGGCGCACTTGCGCATCTCCACGCGTTTTCATTTCACGGGATTTTTAAAAGGCGACAACGTCGAGAAAGTTTGGTCCATGACCAAGGTATATGTGATGCCTTCGGTGTCGGAGCCTTTTGGCATCACACCGTTGGAAGCGATCCAGGCTGGGATACCCGTGATCGTATCCAATCAGTCGGGTGTGTCGGAGGTGATGTCGCATGTGATCAAGGTGGACTTTTGGAATACGCACGCCTTGGCCAATGCCATTTGCAATGTGCTGGCACACGAGAGCCTGTCCACGACACTGCGCGAGAACAGCAAGTCTGAAATTCAGCAAATAACCTGGAGTAAAGCGGCAAAGAAAATTAAAACCATCTACCATGAGCTCACAACCTAGTCTAACGCCCAAACACATCGTGTTGTATTTCCAGGCACATCAGCCGTGGAGACTTCGCCCGTTCCATTTTTTTGAGATCGGATCGCAGGGTGACGGGTTCGACAACCCCCAGAACGAAGGGATCGTGCGTCGCGTGACCCGGCAGTGCTATCTGCCGGCCAACAAGATCTTGTTGAATCTCATTAAAAAATTCCCACAGATAAAAATCACATTTTCTATTTCCGGCACCTTGCTGGATCAGCTGAAACAATATTGCCCCGAAGGGCTCGCCAGCTTCAAAGCATTGGCCGACACCGGTTCGGTGGAGTTCCTGGCCGAAACGGATTTTCATTCCCTGGCCAGCCTGCTTCCGGGAACGGAGTTTGAAGAACAAGTGCTCGACCACGTGGCCCACTTGCAAGAATACCTCGGTGTTCGTCCCGTGATCTTTCGAAACACCGAACTGATCTATAATAACGACATGGCGAAGAAGGTCCATGCCCTCGGTTTCAATGGCATGTTTCTCGATGGCATCGATGCCGTACTCCAGGGGAAGAGCCCTAACCATTTGTATGAGCATCCTGAAGAAAACGGAATGAAGCTTTTCGTACGCAATTATTTTCTCAGCGACGACATTGCATTCCGCTACCTGGAGTTTGGTAAGAAATTGACGGTAGGAAAATTCATGGCGCGGCTCAAGAGCATACCCCAGGGCGATCCAGTCATCACGTTGGGGCTGGACTATGAGACCTTTGGAGAACACCACAAAGAGGAGACCGGCATTCTCCATTTTCTCAGCGACCTGCTGACGAGCATCGCCAAAGACAAGAACTATAAATTAGTGACACCTTCCGAGGCCATCCGGCAACTCCAGGATACACCCGTGCTCGACGTGCCCGACACCATTTCATGGGCGGATGCTGAACGCGATCTTTCGGCTTGGTTGGGCAACGACATGCAGCAAGACGCCTTTGAGACCATGGCCCACCTGGAAGGACGTATCAAAGCCATGAACGACTCCACCCTCACCGATCGCTGGCGGCGGCTGATGACCAGCGATCATTTCTATTATATGTCGACGAAGCGGAACAGCGACGGCAACGTGCATGCTTACTTCAGTCCATACGCTTCGCCCTACGAAGCCTTTATGAATTACATGAATGTGCTGCAGGATTTTTTGCATACCGTGAAGGAGAAGGAAAAAGAATTGGCCACGCGACCGGAAAGAGGTGCATTAAAAGCGGAGGCCGAACGACGGGAGATGCACACGCCCATTTGGGCGATGAAGTTGGAAAATAGCTATGAGAAATAAGACAGAGACGATCGAGAAAAAGAAGCTGGATGTGTATCCCGGCTTTGCCTATCCTTTAGGTGCTACCTGGGATGGAGCAGGCGTGAACTTTGCGTTGTATTCAGAAAACGCCACTGCCGTAGAACTATGTCTATTCGATTCGCCCGACGATGAAAAAGAAGTTATAAAAATAAAAATCCGGGAACGGTCACACCAGATCTGGCATGTGTACATCCCGGGACTGAAACACGGACAACTGTATGCCTACCGGGTGCACGGTCCCTACGAACCGGAGAACGGCCATCGCTTCAATGCCAACAAACTGCTGATCGATCCCTACGCCAAGGCAATTGCCGGCAAGATCGAATGGGACGATGCCCTGTTCGGCTACATCGTGAACGACGAAGCTGCTGATTTGTCGTTTAGTGAAGTGGATAGCGCGCCTTTTCTACCCAAGTGTGTCGTGAGCGACACGCGTTTTGATTGGGAGAATGACAGGAAGCCTAACATACCCTATCACAGCACCATTATCTACGAAACGCATGTGCGCGGTTTCACCAAGCTTCATCCGGAGATCCCGGAAAACATCCGGGGAAGCTTTGCTGGCCTGGCGCATCCCGTGGCGATCGGATACCTGAAGAAGCTCGGCATCACGGCCATCGAATTGATGCCGGTGCACCATTTCATTGCCGATCGTCACCTGGTGGAGCAAGGTCTGACAAACTATTGGGGCTACAACACCATCGGGTTCTTTGCCCCGGAAGTGCGCTATTCGGCGAGTGGCATGTTGTGTGAACAAGTGATAGAATTCAAGGAGATGGTGAAAGCCCTTCATAAGGCAAACATCGAAGTGATCCTGGATGTGGTGTATAACCATACGGCGGAAGGCAATTTCATGGGACCGACACTTTCATTCCGGGGCATCGATAACGCCAGCTATTATCGTCTATCCGAGGACAAACGATTTTATTTCGACTACACGGGTACCGGCAATACGCTGAACGCGAACCTTCCCAATGTCCTGCGCCTGATGATGGACAGCCTGCGCTATTGGATCCTGGAAATGCATGTAGACGGTTTTCGCTTCGACCTGGCATCGGCACTGGCGCGCGAGTTGCATGAAGTGAACAAGCTCAGCGCATTCTTTGATATCATACACCAGGATCCTGTCATCTCCCAGGTGAAGCTCATTGCTGAACCATGGGACATCGGCGAAGGCGGCTACCAGGTTGGCAAATTCCCGCCGGGTTGGGCGGAGTGGAACGGCAAATACCGCGACTGCGTTCGCGACTATTGGCGCGGTGCCGACAGCATGCTGGGGGAATTCGCCCAGCGTTTTACGGGCAGCCCCGACCTCTACGAAGGCGACTATCGCAGCCCGACGGCCAGCGTCAATTTTATTACCGCGCACGACGGCTTCACATTGCATGACCTCGTATCGTACAATGAAAAACACAACGAGGCCAACGGCGAAGACAACAACGACGGCGAATCGCACAACCGCTCCTGGAACTGTGGTGAAGAAGGCGCCACAGACGACCCCACCATAAAAAACCTGCGCAGCCGTCAGAAACGCAACCTGCTAACAACGCTCTTTCTTTCACAAGGTGTGCCGATGCTGCTGGCGGGAGACGAACTCGGCCGCACACAACAGGGCAACAACAACGCCTATTGCCAGGACAACGAGGTGTCGTGGATCGACTGGGTCAACGCTGATCAATCCTTGCTGACGTTCACAAAAAAACTCATTGGCCTACGCAAAAAGCATCCCGTACTTTGTCGCAGAGGCTGGTTTCAAGGCCGTCCGATAAAAGGTGTAGGCGTGGAAGACATCGCTTGGTTTTTGCCCGACGGAACGGAGATGACCGAAGAACATTGGAGTCACGATTTTGCCAAATCGCTGGGCGTTTTTCTAAGCGGTCACGGCATCCACACGCCCGGCCCAAAGGGAGAGGCTGTGTTGGACGATAGTTTTTATATGATGTTCAATGCACATCATGAGCCATTGGACTATGTGTTGCCCCCGGCGAAATACGCCATCCAATGGAATCAGCTTTTGAATACCGCCACCGGCCAGATTGGCGAAGGTCCCGAGTACCCTCCTCAGGGCACTGTAACGGTCGAAGGACGATCGATAGTACTTCTCCATCACCCCCTCGACACATGATGCAGGCTGTTGACATCGATCGCCGCCGGCTCGGCGTGAATTTTACCGGTGAAGGTCTCGCCACCGTTCGGCTGTGGGCGCCCAAACTGGAGGAGGTACACATTCGATTCAACAATCAAACCATGCCACTCCTCCCGGAAGCCCACGGCTACTGGACCTTGACCACCCCAAACCTGCAGCCTGGCGATGACTACGAATTCATCACCCCCAACGGCAAGGCTATACCCGATCCGGCATCACTTTGTCAGCCCTATGGCGTGCACGGTGCGTCGCGGGCCCTGGACCTCGCCGCCTTTGCGTGGACCGACCACAAGTGGGTTAACCCCAGCCAGGACGATTACATTTTTTACGAGATCCACGTCGGGACGTTTTCACCACAAGGAAATTTTCAGGGTGTTATCGAGAAGCTGCCACACCTCAAGGCATTGGGCATTACCGCCATCGAGCTGATGCCCGTCGCGCAATTTCCGGGCACGCGCAACTGGGGCTATGACGGGGTGTTTCCCTATGCCGTACACACCACCTATGGCGGTGCGAGAGGGTTGCAGGAATTGGTGAACCGGTGTCACACACTAGGCATTGCCGTCGTGCTGGATGTGGTGTATAATCACCTCGGACCGGAGGGAAACTACTTCAAAGAATTTGGCCCGTATTTTACCTCGAAATATAAAACACCCTGGGGCGAGGCCATCAACTTCGACGATGCACACTGCGACGACGTGAGGCGTTTTTTTATCGAGAATGTACTGATGTGGTTTCGCGACTTTCACATCGATGCGCTGCGGCTCGATGCCGTACATGCCATCAAAGATTTTAGCCCCGTTCATATTTTGAAAGCGATCCGGCAGGAGGTGGACGCGTTCATCCAAAACCATTGGTGCATGCACTACTTGTTTGTGGAGCTGGACCTGAACGACCCCCGCTACATCGACCTCGTGAAACGGGGAGGCTATGGCATGGATGCCCAATGGGCAGACGAATTTCATCACGCCCTTCGCGTCACCACCGGGCAGGAGCGAAGCGGCTACTATGCCGATTTTCAGGGTGTGGGTCACTTGGCCAAAGCATATCGCGATGCCTATGTGTACGACGGGCAATATTCGGAACACCGCCTCAAATGTTTTGGCATTCCCGCAACGCAGCAGGCCGGCAACAAATTTATTGTATTCTCGCAAAATCACGACCAGGTGGGCAATCGCATGCACGGCGAACGCACGAGTGCTTTGGTGAGCTTTCGCCTGCTGAAGGTGATGGCCGGGGCGACCATCCTAAGCCCGTACTTGCCGCTGCTGTTTATGGGAGAAGAATATGGCGAAAAAAATCCCTTCCAATATTTTGTACATCATGGCGACCCGCAGCTCATCCGCCATGTGCGCCGCGGGCGTCGTGAAGAGTTCGCTGCCTTCCACACCCGGGGTGAAGCGCCCGATCCGCAAAGCGAATCGACTTTTATCAACAGCAAACTCCAATGGGACCGTCTGCAGGAGGACGAGCACCAGGCGCTGTTCCATTACTACCAGGCCCTGATCGAGCTGCGCAAGAAACATCCGGCCTTCCATCACCTGGACCGCTTTGCGCTGGAAGTTTTCTGCGAGAAAGAAGCGAACGTGCTGGTCCTTCACCGGTGGCACCATTCGGATCATGCATGGTGCGCCATGAATTTTTCAAAAAGCGCACAGCCCGTTGCCCTGGTGGAAGATCAACCACTGCTGAACGTGCTGGACTCCGGCGATGCGCATTGGAAGGGAGATGAACCCTCACCCAGCATCTTGCACGCCGGCAGCTTCATCCTGCCCCCCGAATCCCTGGTCGTATATACCGGAAAATATGACTAATCCCGCCGTCACCTATCGCATACAGTTTCACAAGGATTTCACCTTCCGCCAGTTGGAAGCGATCATTCCTTACCTGGTGTCGCTGGGGGTGGGTGCGGTGTATGCCTCACCGATTTTTGAATCGGTGCCGGGCAGCCTGCACGGCTACGACGGTGTGAATCCCCACCGCATCAATCCGGAGATAGGCACGGAAGACGAGCTCTACAGGACTTGCCGGAAGTTGAGGGAATCCGGCATCGACTGGATCCAAGATATCGTGCCCAACCACATGGCCTTTCACCCCTGCAATCTCTGGCTGACGGACGTGCTGGAAAAAGGAAGGTATTCCGTTTACGCAAACTTCTTTGACCTGGCGTGGGCAGGCGACCTTTTTCATGGCCGCATCATGGTGCCCGTGCTGGGAGCACCCCGCGAAGATGTGTTGTTCAATAAGGAACTGCAGGTGGTCTACCGGCAGCAACGGTTTGCCCTCAAATTTCATAACCATCATTATCCGTTGCATCCCCGGTCGTACGGCCTCATCTTGAACGACAGCCATCCGCCGGAGGCGATCCAACAATGGATGCAGCAGATCGCCGAACTACATGCCATCGACCATGCGGTGCCCTATTCACTCCGTTGGCACGAGCTGTTGTTGCAACTGGACTCCCTGCTCCAAAACGCGAAGGTGGATGCCTATGTCCAAACCTGTCTCGAACAAGTGAACAGCGACGGCCTGGCGTTGAAAAGGATCCTGGACGAACAAACCTACACGCTAACGCCCTGGCAGGTAACGGATCGTCGCATAACGTTCCGCCGCTTTTTCACGGTGAACGAATTGATCGGACTTAATATGCACGACGAAAAAGTGTTCGATCACTATCACCTGCTCATCAAAAAATTTGTCGTCGACGGCGTGTTCCAGGGCCTTCGCATCGACCACATCGATGGACTTTTTGACCCGCAGCAATACATCGAACGCCTGCGCAAATTGGTGGGTGATGATGTATTGATCTATGTCGAGAAGATATTGAAAAACGACGAAACGCTGCCGCCATGGCCCATACAAGGCACTACCGGTTATGAGTTTATGGCTTGGGTAAACCAGCTGATGACCTATGCGCCGGCGGAGAAGAAATTTTCAAACCTCTACAAACACATCCTGAAAAGCGACACGCCCATCGATACGGAAATTGAGGCCAAGAAAGCGCACATCCTGAACACCCACATGCAGGGCGAACTGGACAACCTGTATCACTTGTTTCTCGAATCGAACCTCGTCGACAAAACGCTGTTGACACCGGAAACCCTGGCAACGATTAAACCGGCGCTGGCGGCATTCCTGGTGCATTGCCCGGTGTACCGCTACTATGGTAACGCCTTTCCGTTGGAAACAGGGGAAGCGGAAAAAGTAAAAAGCCTCTTCACGGAAATTCGCGAACGGTCGCCTGCGCTGGGCGAGGGCGTTGCCGTGCTGGAGCAGGCGTTGCTACGTCCCGGGCCAGCGAACGATGAGACCCATGCAAAACGTGCAGCCCAATTCTACAAACGCACCATGCAGTTCACGGGACCGCTCATGGCGAAAGGATTTGAAGACACGCTGTTCTATACCTACAACCGTTTTATCGGCCACAACGAAGTGGGGGATTCACCCGCAATGTTTGGCATGTCCCCCGACGATTTTCATGCCCGCATGGCCGACCGCCAGCGACACTGGCCGCTCAGTCTCAATGCCACCTCCACCCACGACACGAAACGAGGCGAAGATGCACGGGCCCGTCTCAATGCCATGACGAGTCTTGCCGAAGGCTGGGCCGACACCGCGACCGAATGGTTTGCCTTGACAGACCCGTTGAAAGAAGACGGCATGCCCGACGCCAACGACACCTACTTCATCTTTCAGACCCTGGCCGGCGCTTACCCGCTTTCGCACAGCGATAAATTCGCCGGCCGGCTGGAGACCTATTGTGTGAAAGCCCTGCGCGAAGGCAAACTGAACTCCACCTGGTCCGAGCCAAACGAAACCTATGAGGCCACCACCATCAAATTCATAAAGGCGCTGACCAATCTAAGCTCGCCCTTTGGCCTGGCCCTGAAAAAATACCTGGCGACCATTACCGACGGCGGCCTCATCAACTCCCTTGCCCAAGTGGTGTTAAAGTTTACCACCCCAGGGGTACCGGACATTTACCAGGGCTGCGAAGGCTGGGACTTCAGCCTGGTTGATCCCGACAATCGCCAGGCCATCGACTTCGCAAACCACGAGTCCTCGCTGCACGAAACCATGGCCACCACCGAGGGGCACCGGCTGCGTTCCCTCTGGCAAACGCGCGACAACGGCCACATCAAGCAATGGCTCGTTGCCACGCTGTGCAACATCCGCTGGCAAGAGGCAGCCCTGTTTACGGAAGGCGACTATATTCCCCTGCGAATGACCGGCGAACACAGCCATCACGCGCTGGCCTTCGCACGGAGGCGGGGACGCGATTGGATCGTGACCGTCATACCGCTGCACACAGCGTTGCTGGCGCATCGTCAGGATCTGGACATTCTTTTTATCGACTGGGCAAACACGGCTGTGGTGGTGCCGGCCGAGATGCCGCCAGACTGGGTTAGCCTTTTAACGCCGGGCAAGGGCCGGCACGACGGAAAAATACAGTTGTCGGAGATCTTTGCTTCATTCCCCTTGGCGGTGCTGACCTTAAAGGATCAGACCGGCGATCGCGGGGCGGGCGTGCTCTTGCATGTCAGTTCCTTGCGCTCGCCGTTTAGCGTTGGCGACCTGGGGCCCGGCGCTTATGCCTTTGTCGATTTCCTAAAGCAGAGCGGGCAAACCTATTGGCAAATGCTGCCGCTCAACCCAACCCATGCGTCAAGCGCGCACTCACCCTATAGCGCTTTTTCCAGCATGGCGGGCAACACCTTGTTCATCAGTCCGGAGTTGCTGATCAAGGATGGACTCTTGCCGTCGGAAATCCTGCAAACGCATCGCGCGCTCCCAAGCGAAAGCGTTGACTATCGGACGGCCGAAAGACAAAAAGACGAGTGGCTGGACCAGGCCTGGCTTGCCTTTCAAAAAAAAAATGACGCCCCGGCCCGGGAGACTTTTCAGACCTTCATGGAAAATGAAGATCACTGGCTTCACGATTTTGCACTCTATGTGATCCTGAAAACCATCCATCAGCGTTCGTGGAGGGAGTGGCCGGCCGGCTTGAAGAACCGGAATCCCGCGGCGCTGGAAAAAATTGCCGAGCAGTATGCCACGGAGATCCTGAAAATAAAATGGCAGCAATTCATCTTTCACCGGCAGTGGCACCGGTTGAAAAAATACTGCAATGATGCGGGCATAAAGCTTTTTGGAGATTTGCCCTTCTATGTCATCTATGATTCGGCAGACGTGTGGAGCCACCCGGAAATTTTTCAGCTCGACGAAAACAGCGTGCCACGCTTTGTTGCCGGGGTGCCCCCGGATTATTTTAATGATCGCGGCCAACTTTGGGGCATGCCCGTATTTGATTGGGACGCGCTGCGAAACACGGGGTATGCCTGGTGGAAACGCCGTCTCAAAAAGAACATCGAGTTGTTCGACATGATACGCCTCGATCACTTTCGCGCTTTTGCAAGTTACTGGCAAGTGGCCGCAGGAGCCGCCGATGCTGTCGCGGGACGCTGGGAGAAAGGACCCGGCAGGGATTTTTTTCGTGCCATAGAACAGGACTTGGGCGGCGGTCCGTTTGTAGCGGAAGATCTTGGCGAGATCACTCCCGATGTGTTTGCCCTGCGCGACGCTTTTGCGCTTCCCGGTATGAAGGTATTGCAGTTTGCCTTCGGCCCCGACATGCCACGCTCGCTCTATGCCCCCCATAACTACGACACGAACTTCGTCGTCTACACCGGCACGCACGACAACAACACTACACGCGGTTGGTTTTCGACCGAGATCGGAGACAAGGACCGCGACCGCATCAGGCATTATACCAACCTGAGCATCACCGATGAAAATGTTTGCAAAGCATTTATTCGCATGGCATACGCGTCGGTTGCGCGCATCGCGATCGTTCCGCTACAGGACATATTGGGTTTGGATGAGACCGCCCGCATGAACACGCCGGGGAGCACAACAGCAAACTGGATGTGGCGCGTAACAAAAATGCCGGGCAAGGAAACGGAGAAAGAACTCCGGTCGCTCGCCCGGCTTTTCAACAGGATCTAGATCGTGCAGTGATCCTGTCAAGATCATTTGTCAATACATTCGAACTTTTGACTTCGTTAGCGACTGGACTTGCGGGCCGTTTTCCGGGTAATTCTTTTCGCTGTTTTTCGCGCACCCTTTTTCGCCGGACGTCCCATCCGTTTCGCACTGGTCTTTTTAGGAACTTTGGCGCCGGCCGCGCGTGCCTCGGACAACCCGATGGCGATGGCTTGTTTACGGCTCGTCACCTTTTTGCCACTGCGTCCGCTCCTCAGCTCTCCGGTTTTGCGCTCGTGCATGGCGCGTTTCACCTTGCTTTGAGCTTTCTTTCCATACTTTGCCATAGACTTTGTGTTTGGTGTTGATAAGGGATATGAAAAAAGAATGCCAGTGTTGAAATGGGCATGTTCAACACCAAAGGTTTGCCCGGCTTTCAGCCATGAGGCATCTGTGAATTCAGAACAGACGTCTCGGATGTTGTATTTGGAAAGTGGAATTTTTTTCACGTATCAGAAGTAATCTCTACACCCAAAGCCGGTTTTGCCCTTCCTGAGCATGCCGCAAGTAACTTTGCGAGCCCATCAGCCCCTGTATGATTTTTGAACGACGAACTATAGTTAAACTATAAGGACCATGAAGAAGGTAAATATTCTGTTGATGATGGCGCTATACCCAGATAACTTCACACCTAAAATACTAGAAGGCGAAGTCATGGAGTGGATAAAGGATGATAATTTTTTTGCATTCCCTTATGATAACCCCATGTACAAGCAAAACATGAAGCGACTCAAAGGATATCACTATTTACAACGGGTAGATGTGTTTTATGCTGCGTTGACCTGTAACAACTGAGGCGGTGATCCTATTTTGTTTCCTTTTCCACGCTGCCGTTCACAGGCAGGCAAGTGATGAACTCGGCGCCCTTTCCATCTTCACTCACCACGCGCAAAGAGCCCTGGTGATTGTTGATGATCCCCAGGCTGATCGATAACCCCAGACCGGTGCCTTTGCCAACTTCCTTCGTCGTGAAAAAAGGATCCATGATCTTCCGTTGAAGGGCAGGGGGGATGCCGGGACCGTTGTCGGAGATACTTATTTTAATGACATCATCCTGAAGCGCCGTAGAAATGATCAGGTTCCGTGGCCCTTCAACTTTGCCCAGGGCATAGATGGCGTTGTCGATGATGTTCATAAAGACCTGGCTCAATTGCACGGCGCTGGCTAGAATAGGGGGCAAGGTTTTATAATTTTTGATGACGTGGATATTGCCCTCTTTCAGCTTGCTGTTGAGAATGGTCAGTGCCGCTTCCAGCGTTTCGTGAACGTCGATCTTCTCCAGGCCGCGCGCTTGAGGGGACGAGAAAAAAAGCAGGTTCATGATGATCTTATTCGTCCGTTGCACGCCATTGGCAATGGTGGTGAGGATGTCGCGGATATTCTTTACGGCTTCGGTGAAGTTTTTCTGTAATACCGAAGGATCGTCGGCCGCCTTACTCAGGTCGTCGATCTCGCTGGTCAGTGCTTCGACGCCGCCGGAAATAAAATTCAAAGGGTTGTTGATCTCATGGGCAATGCCCGCCGTGAGCACCCCCAACGAAACCATTTTTTCGGATTGCACGAGATGTTCCTGGGCAATTTTCAGATTCTCGATCGATTGTGTCAATTCCTGTTGATGACGCTCGATGACTTCATTTTTTGCCATCAAGGCGCGATGGGAGGCTTTCTTGTTTTGGTAGGCTCCATAAATAATAACCAGCAGAACAATAAACGTAACGATGGAAGCGATCAGTACATTGCGCTGGAATTTGTTGCGCGCCACTTCGAGAGCGAAGATCTCGTTCCTGGCTTTGAGTAAATTTATTTCAGCGTCTCGCCATTCCATTTCTTGTCGTATCGCATCGCGTTCGAAGTTGGCCTTCTCCTTACCCAGAAAAAGCGAATCGCGGATAGCATTGAGTTTTTGCAAGGCGAACACGGCGCTCTTGTAATTTTCCTGTGCATTGGAAAGATCGGCACGCGCTTGCCAATAATAAAGCCTCACGTTGTTGTCTATGCTGTGGGGCAACAACAGCTTTGCCGAATCCAGATAGACTTTAGCTTCGGGATAACGTTTCATCAACGTCAGCACGCGGGCCACGGTGGCAGCCGTGTGGCAGGCGTCGGAGAACTGATGGAAGGCCATCGCGGTCCGGTATCCGAACTTGATTTCTTCCAGCGCGTCGGGATAGCGTTTTAACTTGATGAACAAGTTTGCTTTGCTCCACCGGATGATGCCAAGCCATACAGGGTTATGGAAGTCGATGGCCAATTGCACTGCTTTATTATACCATTCCAGGGATGCGTCCAGGCTATTGCTATAGAAGTAACAAAGTCCCACAGTGTTATGCGCGCTGATGAATTCGGCGGAGTCCTGCTTTTCAGGTTTTTTTATGGTCCTGAAGTTTTCGATCGCCACTTTGGATTGTTCGATGGATCGGGAATAGTCATTTTCGATATAGTAAATGATAGAGAGAAAATAGTTGCTCCGGAATAATCGCCTTTGATCACCCACGGCACGAAACAAAACGGCGGCCTCCTGTATTTTTTCCTGTGCCTCGGGGAGCAAGTTGATGGCTTTATAAAAATAGCTGATGTGCAAGGCCATCCATCCCCGCGTTGGCTTGGAGCAGGATTGCGCGAGCGCATAGGCGGCATTGAAATTTCCAAAGGCTTCTTTTATGCTACCTTTTTCAAAGTAAAGCTGGCCTAAGGCCGAAGTTGTTTTCACAACGACATCGGTTATTCCCGTTTGTTTAGCCGCCAGCAACACGGCTTGACCGTGCAGGATACTTTCCTCAAAAGGTAATGCAAGGGCGTGCCGGTAGAGCGAGTCCAAAAATGTTTCGAGGCTATCATTCTTCAATACGGCAAACTTTCTTTTCAAGACGTCTTCCCTCACATCTTGCGCGGCGGCTGGCGTTGCCCAGGAATTAAAACAAAGAAGGAATGCGATTATGGCGAGTGTTCGAAGCGGGGTCATGTAAAAGAAAGGCGTTGTGCGTTGTCTAACTTAGCACCTTCGCCTGTCAAATGCAATTTTTTTGTAGTGTAAACGCTTGGCAGGGTCAGCCGATACGTAAGACCAACGGAAGATCAATTTTGTAATGGACGAAACTTTTTGACGCATTGGCTTAGATCAACCTAAACCAATCGATGGGATCTCGGGTTCATGGGATACGAAAACGGCAACCACGGGCAACCCAACCTGTCTCGGTTTTTGGAACGATATGAATAAATTTTCAGATGACGATCATTCGCGTGTTGACCAATGAAAAGGAAAGAGGCTGCGGTCACTAGCATGTAGTGAGAGCAGCCTCTTAGCATCGAGTCCTATCATCCGCTGAGTATTATCTCTCGCTTCTGTTCTCCAGGTCGCTTTCCGATGTCGTGTTACCGACTCCTTTTTTACTTCCTGGGAGTAAAAGACCGACGCTTATCGAAGTCCAACCATCGTGCCAATACCAAAAACAAGGATTGCCCTTCATACGGACTTATAATGCCGTAACAACGGTGTGGAAGTGTTTCGTTTATTCTACCCTCAGGGGAAAAAACTCTACGCTCGCTGGTCCATAGCATTGCCAGAATCGCATCTGAGGTATGCGCATCAGATTGGCACGCTCGTGGCCGGACCAACGCAAGCCGCCTGGCGAGGACTAGCTTTTTGTCTGGCAGGGATAATTATTGTCGGCTATCGTGTATAATGTATACGCTTGTTGATATTCTTCCTCAGGGTCAATCGCAAAAAGTTTTTTTCTGGTCTTCATCCCTGCGTTATTCTCAGGCATGAATTTCGCCATAGCTTCCAAAAAACCAGTTTACATATGAAAAAGACAATGCCTCTTTTGCAACGGGAATCCGTCTCCGATCACACCTCTAAACTCGAAAGACTTTTTGAAGACGAATTGAAGGACATTTATTGGGCTGAGAAGGCACTTGTCAGGGCATTGCCAAAACTGTTGCGCAACGTCACGTCCGAAGAGTTGTATAAGGTGCTCGAGGATCACCTCACCGAAACGGAAGACCAGGTCGTGCGCATTGAAGGCGTTTTCGCAACGTTGGGGAAGGAACCCAAAGCCAAAAAATGCGAGGCCATGGCCGGCCTCATCCGCGAGGCAGAAGCGATCATGAGCCATACCCAGCTCGGGGCGATGCGCGACGCCGGCATCATCTCGGCCGTTCAGAAAGTGGAGCACTATGAAATGGCTTCCTACGGCACCTTGCGCACCTTTGCCAGCACACTGGGGTTGGATAAGGCTGTGAGCTTATTGCAGGAAAACCTCGATGAAGAACGGGCCGCCGACAGCAAACTGTCGGAACTGGCCGTATCGGCTATCCATTTCGAAGCCGCTGAACGATGATCTTTGCTTTTAGTGTATAGACCCGCGTAGGGTATCCGTTACTCTTTCCGAACGGGTACCACGCTTTTCGCCTGATCGTTTGCCAGAAAACAACAACCAGATAATTATGAAAACGAAGGAGAAATCAACTTCCGAAAAAAGGGCCGCGGGAAACCGGAACATGGCACTGGCAAAACCGGTGTCGCGCGTGGCCCCGAAAGTGCGCAAGACCCCCGCGCCGGCTACGCCCTCCAAGCCCTCGAAAAAGAAATGGGACCCTGCCGCCTTATATTTCTGAGCGGCGTTCCTGATCGATAATTGTCTTTAGTCTTTTAAATAATCCGTCAACCCACCAAAACGTTATGTTCTTCCTCGCAACGAGAATTCAGCCGCCAGATTGCAAAGACGCAAGGGAAAGTGCAAACGAACAAAAGCACCGTTGCAGTTAACTTTGCGTCTTTGCAACTTTGCGGTTAGTCCTCCAAGCGCTACCTTGTCTCCCCAGTTGCCCCAAGAAAATCCATGAAGAGTCCCTGGCTGGTCGCGTTGCTTTTTTGCCTTGCCCTGAACGTTTCCGCGCAAAGCAACGACAGCCTTATTGCCGTTTTAAAAAAAGAGATCGCCCAAAAAGAAGTATACGTTCAGCACAAGCTCGATGTCATTGCCACCCTTCGCCAATCGCTGGCGCACGTGAGCCGCCTCACCTTGCCCGAGCAATTCGAGCTCTACAATGCGCTCTATCATCAATACAAGGTATTCATCAACGATTCGGCCTTCAAATACGCCACCCGCCTCATCGAAACCGCCGGCAAGCTCAAAGACAAGTCGCGCCTGGGTTATGCCCGGGTGAAACTGAGCTTTATCCTCAACTCGTCGGGCATGTTCAAAGAAACGTTCGACTCCCTCAATGTGGTGGAGCCGCGCTACCTGGACGATACCACCAAGGCAAACTACTATTGGCTGGTGGGTAAAGCCTATTCCGACCTGAACATATACAACAAGGGCAACCTGTATGACGCCTATTACACCAACCTGTCGCAACGCTATTTCGACTCGGCCCTGCTGTGGTGTCCAGCCAAATCCTACCTGCATTATTATGTGACGGCCGTGAAAAACGGGCAGGTTCACAACTACCAGAAGGTGATCGACACCATCGAAGAACTTTTCCGCACCCAAACGCTGACCCACCCCAGGCAGGCGGTAAACTATTATGACCTCGCCGCCGCCTATCGCGGTGTGAACGACCCGGAAAAAAATCTCCGCTGCCTGCTGATGTCCGCTTTGTGCGACGTTCGTGCCGCCACCAAGGAAACCGCCGCCACCTATACGCTCGCGCGGCTGCTCTATGACCGGGGCGATGTGGCAAACGCCTATGTGTTTATCCGGCAGGCCTTGGATGATGCCGAATTCTACGGTGCGCGCCAACGCATGGTGGAAATCGGGTCCATCTTGCCCATGGTGGCATCCGCCGCGTTGAACCAATCCGAATCGCAACGCAGGCTTTGGTTGGGCTATGGTGTGGGGTTGTCGGTCTTGTTTGCGGTGCTGGGATTGTTCGCTTATGTCAGCCTCCGCCAGCTCCGGAAACTGAAGGCCGCCGAGCTCACCATCAAGGAGGCCAACAACACCCTGCAGGAGACAAATCGGCAACTTACCGAAGCCAATAAGATCAAGGAGGAATACATCGGCTACTCGTTCTCCGTCAATTCCGAATATCTGGAGAAAATGGAGTCGCTCAAACGGTCGGTCGACCAAAAATTAACCCACAAAAAGTACGACGACATCAAATTCATCGTCAACAACATCAATGCCCGGCGCGACCGGGAGGAGCTCTACCACAGTTTTGACAAGGTGTTCCTGAAACTGTTTCCCGATTTTGTAAAGACCTTCAATTCGTATTTCCACAAAGAAGACCAGTTCGTCACCAAGGAAGGCCAGCTGCTCAACACCGAGTTGCGAATCTTTGCCCTCATCCGCATGGGCATCACCGACACGGAGGACATTGCCCGGATCATGGACTATTCTGTCAACACCATCTACGCCTACAAGACCAAAGTCCGCAACAAATCCATCCTCCCCAACGAAGAATTCGACCGGAAGATCATGGAAATACAACCCATCGCCTAGAAACCGGCAATAAAGCATTCATATTTTTTTGTGATGGACAGTCGTTCAATTTACTGACAGTCATTTCTTTACTTCCAACAGGGTGCAAGATTTTTCTATATTCTTTTCATACAAGTTGAAAATAGGAAATAGGGAGACGTGATTTGATCATACAACGCAACCACTAACCCCAACCCCAACCGTATGCCGAAAGTATTACCCAGACAAAAAGGCCGGAGGATCGAATTCATCGGCGACTTCACGAACGACTCCATTGTGATTGGAAACTACGGCGATGTATCCCTGGTAGCCCGCGGCAACTTCAACCTCTCGGGCCTCATCTATTGCGGCAGGAACACCGTTGAAATGGAAATTGCCGGCGATGGCCTGATCGCTTTTAAAGGCGTATGCAAGAAACTTATGATCAAACGCGTGGAAGGCAACTGCGTCATCGATCTTAGCGATCTTACCACCCAGAGTGTGTGGTGCGAATCCGCCCGGGGCAAATCGATCGTCACCCTCGGCCGCACCCGGACCATCGAACTGCTGAGTTTGGATGAGGATGCGCTGGTGCGCTACGAAGGCAAACCCCTGCTGCTCAACTACTCGTTGCGGGGCAATTCAAAGATCGAAAATTGGAAGACAGAGCCGGCATAAAAAGGGCAGACGGCTAACGCCAAAACCCGCGGGCTAGGGAAAGCCGGCGGGTTGGATTAGGTTGGTCGAAGGAGCGCTTAGCGTTCCCAGAAATGCGGGGGCTCGATTCCCAGCGAACGGAGATACACATAGCCCTGCGCACGGTGATGGATCTCATTGTCAACCGTGTAGAACGTGATCCAATACACGGGGCCTTCCCAGGCGCCAAAAGCTTTGTCCATCTCCTGGAGTCTTTCGGAGGTCACCTGAGGCCAGAACCGGTTCAAATCTTCGGTCACGGCATCCCAAAGGGCAAGGAGCTCCGCACGCGTGGAAGCCTGGTATTTTTCACTCTGGGCTTCATAGTTCTCCCATTTTCCCGAAACGATGCCCTTAATACCACCGCCGGCCATCTGGATCATTTCCAAAGCCAGTTCCGAAAATGGCCGCATACCCCCGACAGAATAGGTAAAAAGCTTATCCTCGGGAAAAGCGAGGATCGTACGCCGTGTAAGGGCGCGGTGACCCTGCCAATGGGCCAAAAACGCCGGAATGCTGATAACAGAGGATTGTGCCTGAAGGGTTGTTGTTTCCATAAGTAGTTTTGTTTTGTTTCTGAAGTAAAGGAACGAACAGCTGGTGACAGCCCTATGTCAGGATGGGAGGGGAATCTTTATAAAAAGTGAAAATAATTTTTAAGGGAGGGGATTATTGTGGAATTCAGTAGCCAGTAGCCAGTAGCCAGTAGCCAGTAGCCAGTAGCCAGTAGCCAGTAGCCAGTAGTCAGTAGTCAGTAGTCAGTAGTCAGTAGCCAGTAGCCAGTAGCTAGTAGTCAGTAGCTATTAGTCAATAGTCGATGGTTCAAGATATGCTTTTCTTGGACGGCGACGAAAAACTGGGAATATTGAAAACGGTTGCCCACGCCAGTCTACCACGCTGGCCCTATTGCTCAATTGTCTAGAAAACTTGCGAACCTTTCGATCATATCCTTTCCCTCCTGAACGGTGCTGGGTTTCACCAGGTAATCAAGGGCACCCAAACGCAGCGCTTTGTTTCGCTCGATGTCGTTTTCGGACGTAGACAGAATGATGACCGGAATTTCTTTGAGGCGCGGCAGTTGTTTCATCAGCGCAAGGGTTTGAGCGCCGTCGAGTACAGGCATCAGCATGTCCAATACCACCAACCGTGGCAGATCCCCAGGCTCGGTCACGGAATTGAAGTAGGTCAGGGCCTGTTGACCATTTTCCACAAAGATCACTTTATCGGCAATTCCTTTCTCCTGGAAATAGTCCAGCAAAATGAGGTGCTCTTCCGCATCGTCGTCCACAATCAGTATTTGATGGTCATTTTTCATAGATAACCAGGCTTTTTGACAGCAAGAACTACCTGAACGGAAACAGGTTGTTGAAAAACGCGTGACCGTTCTGTGGAGGAAGCGCAGATATCGTGCCGTGAAGAATCAGGAGCCAGTAGTCAGGAGCCAGTAGTCAGTAGTCAGTAGTTAGTACCTAGTAGTCGGTATTTAATTTGTGAATCACTAGTAGTTAGGTGCCGGACCGTATTTCTATTTCTATTCTATTCATATTTTGAATCCAAGCTCCTAACCCGTGAATCCCTGGCTACGGACTACTGAATGCCGAGCACCAACTCCTGACTACTGACTACTGACTACTGAATGCCGAGCACCAGCTCCTGGCTCCTGGCTCCTGTATCGATTGATCTCCTCCTCCCAATCCCGCAATTCATTCGCATACATTTTCAGAAGCATAACCTGGTTGATCTCGTTTCCAAACGAATTATGCCCCGTGAAATCATAGGTAATAGTTGCTTTCGTTTTGTTTTCATCGTGTGCGCTGCAGGTAATGGTGATCGTCCAATGACGGTTTTCGGTATAGACGAGATATTGGATGAGGTACTGGCGGTGGTCATAGCGGGTAATGATCCAGGTGAATTTTTTCTCTCCGTGGCCCTGGGTTGCAAAAGTTGTTCCCTCTTGGATGGTCTCGGTTTCGGGATAGATCAAGATGGGTTGCCAGCCTTCGGACCATTTCCTTTCTTCGAATGCGCCGAACAATGGAAAGACCTGGTCGGGTGGGCCGTTTAGGATGATGGTGGCACTTTTTGTGATTCGCTCGGAAACGAAGTCCGACTCTTTCAGGGGTTGATGGCAGGAACCCAGCAGGGTGGCTGCGCTAAAAATCGTGATCAATTTTTTCATGCCCCAAACTAGCGATGGGGTGAAAGAGCGACTTGTCGAAAATTGGTTTTTTTATTTCCGTAATGCCGAGGGGACGCATCCATATCTTCTTTTGAAAAGATGGCTGAACGATGCGGGACTTTGAAACCCGGCGGCATAGCAGACTTCCGTGACGGAAAACCTTCCGGCTTTCAATTGCTGGTAAGCCTGTTCCAGTCTCAGGCTGGTCAGAAAGTGATGCGGTGTCATGTGCCTCATTTCTTTAAAGAGCTTCAGGAAATGGAATCGGTTCATGCAGGCCGCGGCGGCGATCTGGTCGAGGGAAATTGTTTCGGAGAGGTGTTCACGCATAAATTCCTCCGCTACAAAAATTCGCCGGTAAATTTCTTCGCGCGTTGAACGCTTTATGGCCTTCAGATTTTCTAACCGGTTCCGGGTGTCATGGAGCATTGGGAAAAAGCCGAGTAAAATTTCAGCCAGTATTTCATCTTCTTGAGATGACTGCAAGGTGGAATAAAGCAGATCACTGATGTGAGCATTCATCAAAAAAGGAACAGCAGGAACAGATAGCGTGGCCGATGTTCCCGCAAGTCCGTCATCCAATAGGGACTCAGCAGAACTTGTGGCGGTTTGAAAGACGTGCGTCACAAAGGTCTGGTCAAACGCAATGAGGAAGGTTTGCAGGGCGTGCTTTTTTCTTAGATCGATTTCCAATTTGTCGCCCGGATTCAGCATGTAGAAATGACTGTCCGACGCCGTTACCTTCCGGGTGTTCAAAACATATTGGCCCGACTCTCTGAAATTGGCCACGAGCAGGTGAGGTGTTTCATGTGTTGGGTAATGATAATTTCCGCGCGTCGTGGAGAAGAACACGTGATTCTTTGAGAAGTTGTGCGTGACAACATCTTTCATGGCGGATGCAGGGAGGTTATGGTGAATCATAAATTGCCAGGCAATATAAGTAAGGCTTCGTCTGAAAAAATCAAATCAATGATCGAGTTGTTCGCCCCTGGGTCCATCTACCGGAAAGGGGGTATTCAGGATCTGTCTTTTTATACGTATTTTAAATGTTGTCGACTATCCTTTTTCTAAACCTTTAAAAACCCCTCTTTATGAAAACGAAATGGACCTTGGCTTTGATCTTTTTTCTATTGGTGACTGTTGCCCGTTCACAGACTAACACGAACCTGGGAACGAATGCGGGTAATGCAGGCAGTGAGAATACATCGATTGGCTACTTGGCGAACAACCTCGTGACCGGCACCTTGAATGTCAGCCTCGGTTCGTATGCCGGATACCAGCTGACGACGGGAGAAGGCAATACATTTCTTGGTCGCGCCACGGGAGCGTCCTCGACGAACGCGCACTACAATACGTTTGTCGGATACAACGCCGGGTATTACAATACGGGCGGTCACTACAACACATTTGTCGGCAGTAATGCCGGATTGAATCACACCAACGGTACGAACAATGTGTTCGTGGGATCAAATAGCGGATGGAGCTTGACCTCGTCGTCTAACAACATCGCCATCGGTTATCGCGCGCTGCTCCTTTGCCAGACGGGAAGTTACAACACGGCCACGGGAACAGAAGCATTGTATAACACCCTTGCCGGGGGCAACACCGGATACGGGTACCAGACACTATGGTTCAACACGAACGGCTACGGCAACACCGCCTGTGGAAGTGGAGCCCTGGTGTTCAACACTACGGGATTTAACAATACAGGACTCGGTTACAGGGCCACGATGAGTGCCGGTATCGGAGACGTGCAAAATAGCACGGCTCTGGGCGCCGAAGCCACCATCACCGCTTCCAACCAGGTCCGCGTTGGCAACGCCAACGTTACCAGCATTGGAGGTGTGGTCGGCTGGTCTATCGTTTCCGACGGTCGCTTCAAGAAAGACGTTAGGGAAGATGTTTCAGGACTGGATTTCATAAACGAATTGCGTCCCGTCAGTTATTCACTCGATATTCCGGCGATGGATAAATTTATCGGTTTACCCGACAGCGTAACACAGGCAAGAACAGCTGCCCGAAAAAAATCAACACGCACCACGGGCTTTGTTGCCCAGGAGGTTGAGGCCCTGACGAAGAAGGGCGGCTATGTCTTTGACGGCGTCGATGCACCTCAAAACGACAAGGATCACTACAGCATTCGCTACGATCTGTTTGTGGTGCCACTGGTGAAAGCGGTACAAGAGCTGTCCGCAAAAGTAAAAGAACAACAAAACCAGATCGAGGAGTTGCTGAACCAGGTCAATACACCAGGCAATGTTAACCCAAGCGTTGGTAGCAAGTCCGTGCTTTATCAAAACATCGCCAATCCCTTCTCATCCGAGACGGAGATCAGGATGCTCATTGCCGAAAACGTGGGCAGTGCGCAACTCATTATCTATAATCTTGAAGGTGCCCAACTCAAGTCGATCGAGGTGAAGGGCAGGGGCGAGCAAACCGTTAAGATTTCCGGCAATGAGTTGAAGGCGGGGATTTATGTTTATGGTTTTATTGCTGATGGGAAGATTGTGGATACGAAGCGGATGGTGCTATTGAAATAACAGAGGTATCACCAGTGAGCCATGCCATACGCGATATGTTCGATAAGAGTCGGACTAAATCCTTAATTTCCAGCATGCCATCATGCTATCCCGCTTCGGATCTTTGTTCGGATGGTGTTCGGATCTTGTTCGAATCAGGTTCGGGTTACTTTCGGCATAGCTTCAGTGTAGATTCGACATAGATTCGACGTAGCTTCGGATAGGGCTTTGAGTCAGTCCGGGTTGCGCACCTGGAAAATGGCCTGGCGATGACCGTGGCGAATGGAATGTGTGGGAATATGTGATCACCATTGAAAACGAACTCTAATTTCCTACACCTACCACTGGCGATGGCTTCGCTTTGTTGATAAAGTGCTTAATCCTGATCCTGAAAATATTGTCGGTGCTGCTATAATCATCACTGATCGCCTCGCGCGATAACTGGAGCATATAAATAAACTCGAAGCGCCACGTGTAGCTGAGCCGGTAGCCCAACCCAAACCGGGCGCGGAAGCGGTTGGCGAAGCGTTCACTCACATCGTCTTGAAGTTTCCAGAGGTATTCTACATCGGCGATGAGGTAATACATTTTGTTCTGGAAAACGTCTTTCGCGTTGAGGGGAATGAGCGACTCCAGCCTGAACCGGGGACGCAGGGTCTTGTCCCATTCCTTGGTTTCTACGTTCTGGAAATTGCGTTGCTCCAGGCGGGCGAGAAAGCGTATGGGAACACGCCGGTTTGGGTTGAAGTGGATGCGTGTGCCCACCATGGGGCGGATCTCGAAGGTGTTGTAGTCTTCGGTTTGCCAGGTGTAGGAGAACGTGCTGCCCACCATGAGGTCGATGTGAGCGGTGAGTGAATATTCCAGGGTGGGAGCGTAGTCGAGCGCGCGCCACCGCGGGGTGTTCAGCAGGGTGCTGTAGGTAACGACGTTTTCCAGGTTGAAGACGTTGGCCATGGGATACTCCAGAAAGTATTCGAGCCAGAGTTGTTCGTTGGTCTGCGCTGCCGCGGGGTGTTGTGGGAAGAGGCATGCGATGGTCAGCAGCAACCGGTGAAGGCCGGTGGAGAGTTGGCGTTTGGTTTCGGTTTGTCTAACGCTTGCGGGCATGGTGTCGGGTGGGCGGTCCCTTCATTTTCCTTTCTCGCTTTTTTCGTCATCGTTGCCTTTGATAAACGGAAATTCCAAACTCAGCGAGAACACGCTGTTCACATTGTTGTCACCGTTCAACAAGACGTACGAAAACCCGCGGTAGTAGCGCGCCTGAATATTGATACCCTTGCCGTCGCGTTGAGTCGACAGGCGATAGGTGGCGTTGACGGCCATGCCCCAGTCGACCTCGTGAAATTGGTCTTCGGAGTTCTTGGTAAACGTGCCGGGCGATCCTTCGTAGATCCGCTTCGCCCCGGTAAGAAAATTGACTTGCGGCCCCAGCCCGAATTGCCAGCGGTTGGTGGGCCGGTAATGCAGTAGTACGGGGAACTCCATGTATTTCGACCGCCATAAGGTCTTTACCTCGTGAAAGGCCTCATCGATGGCCGGGTCGCCTGTCACCAGCGATTCGGTGGATTGAAATCCTTTGTAGCTGAACGGTTTAAATTCAGGAATCAGGTACCAGCTTTTCCCCAAGCGAATGTTGGCGCCCAAACCGAAGTGGGCACCCAGTATTGCTTTGCCGCCGGGATAGTTGGTGACGTTGCAGACATTAAATCCGCCGATCAGGCTGAAGTTGAAATTTTCGCTGGCCACTTTGTCGCCGAAGATCATCACAAGAATGGCGGCTTGCCCGTGAGAGAGGGTACATGCGGCAAGCGTCAGAAAAAAGGTCAGTAAAAATTTATTCACATCCGGTTATTTCACGGTATACGACTTGCCCTCCATGCAGGCGGAGAAAGCTTTCTTGAAGTCGTTCATCAATGCCTGCGTTTGCTGTTGCGCGGCCTGCTCGTTTTTCTGTTGTTGCTGCGCGTCGCCGACCTTTTTGGCGCGACGTCCCGCCAGTCCTCCCGCTACGGCCCCGATGGCTGCGCCCTTGCCTGCGTCGCCGGCGATGGCGCCGATCGCTACGCCTGCAGCAGCACCTTTGGCCGCACCCACTACAGCTGTGCCGTCGGGCGATGTATCCACTTTGGCGGCTTCCACCTTGGGCGGATTGACAGGATCGACACCCGTTTGTCCGACAGCCCACTGGTAGCAATCGTATTCATCTTTCGACTGCGTTTGTGCCGATTGTTTGTTCTTCGGAAACACATACAAACCCAGGCTCTTGGCCATCGATGTCGTGGGCTGGTCGGCTTGCGCCTGGCACAGCACGGCGGCGCACAGGGTAACTAAAGTTAATAAAATTTTCATGGCGATTTTTTATTTAGTGTGATACCAACGTAAACTCATAGCCCAGTTGTCGCAATACATCGGCTTCGTTGTAGAAGGTGCGGCTGAGGGTGATCTTGCCGTTCTCGATCCGGTAGACGGCGTTTACGTTGAGCGACACCGGGCCCCTGCCATCTTTGAATTTGATGACCAGGTGGCACCAGTTCGAGACATAATTCCCGGGGTGCGGGCCGTCTTTTAGTTCGGCGGCCAGGTTTACCGAACGCGTATAGTCGATGGACGCATACAGGTTCTCGGTCAGGTATTTCCAATTTTCTACCGCCATTGTCTTGTTGGTGGAATCGGCTACGGAAGGACCGTATCCTTTGTAGTCGTCCGATAGAAATTCGGTCATGGCGTTCGCGTCTCTGCTTTGAACGGCTTTGATGTAGCGCTCCACCACCGCCACGTTTTCTTGTCTGATCTTCTCCAGCGGATCGGTGCGGGGAGCGCACGCGACGACGAGTAAACAAACATAGATGATTTTCATAAATAAGGTATTTAACAAATTGCAAAATCCGATGTCATGCGAAGAATGCGCACGCGACGGCAGAAATTCTACAGCGCCGTGCATCCATCCCAGCCCATCCAAAGCGCCGCCGGTTTTCCCGCAGCGAGCCCACTGGCGGGACACGCGAAAATGAAAACAGCCGCTAACCGCGACGCTTTGAATAGAGCTCTAAACTTATAGATTCGTCAAAACATGACGAGGAAGACCATTACCGGCCTTGCAAAGAGTTTGTAATTCTTCGCACGGATCCTACGTTCTGAATCACAAAAAAACTTGACGCCGTCCACGAAGCACACAGCACAAACCAATAGCCCGCCCCAAGAAGCTTTTCCAACTTGAGAGAGAATTCTGGCTACTGACTACTGACTACTGGCTACTGAATGCCGAGCACTAGCTCCTGGCTCCTGGCTCCTGACTCTTACGGTTCCTGCAACGCCGAAAGCGTCTGCTCCGATGAATCCGCCACACACCTGAATCCCACATTCGACGATCCCGAATCAAACGCGGTCCCTTGTCGCGCGCTAGGCCGGTAGTTAACGCAATACGTAGAGGTACACAAGAACGACCCCCCGCGACTCACGCGCTTCTGAGAATAGGGGTCCTGGGGATCATAAGACTTCGCCGGCCCGCGTGGATTCACGCTTACGCGCGACGCGGCCAGGGTTTTGTAATAATTCACATCGTACCAATCCTGGGTCCATTCCCACACGTTGCCAATGATGTCGTAGAGTCCATAAGGGTTAGGAGGGAAGCTTTTCACGGGCGATGTGCGTTCAAAGCCGTCCTCTTTGGTGTTGCTCACGGGGAAGCTGCCCTGATAGGTGTTGGCCATGAACTTGCCGTTGGGCGTCACCTCACTGCCCCAGCTGTACCGCTCCTGTTGCTTGCCGCCACGCGAAGCAAATTCCCATTCGGCTTCGGTGGGCAGCCGTTTGTGCGCCCACTTGCAATAGGCGATGGCATCTTCGTAGGCTACGTGCACCACCGGGTGATTCCACCGTCCTTCCAGGGTGCTGCCCTCTCCTTCGGGGTGACGCCAGTCGGCGCCGGGCTGCCACTTCCACCATTGCGAATAGTCGTTCAGGATCACGGGTTGGGAAGGTTTTTGGAATGTGAGCGAGCCGGCAACGAGGAGGCTATCCGGCGGTCTGGGTACGCCAGGCGCTACTTGTTTTTTTAACTCCTCCCAATCGGGTTTGCGTTCGGCGACGGTCACGTATTTTGTGGCGTCGGTAAAAGCTTTGAATTGTGCGTTGGTCACCTCCGTCTCGTCCATCCAAAACCCGCTCACTTGCACGGTGTGCGCAGGGCGTTCTTGCTCGTAGGATTCAGGGTCGTCGGTGCCCATGATGAACTCGCCGCCGGGAATCCACACCATGCCCGGTCTTTTTTCAGGCGCACGATCGCCACGGCCTTCATCCGTCGATTTCCCGGAATGGCATCCGGAGATTGCCACCAAAACGGTCGCGCCCACAATACCCGCGAATAGTTTCATACGTAAAAGATTGAGTGCCCAAGAAAGTTACAAAAAAAATCCCGCGACGTGGAATGACGGCGCGGAGCGACCATTCAAATATTGAAGTGGCGTGTCCAATTTCTTGTTGGTGAAGAACACCAACAAGGGCCGGTGGGGCGATGGCTACTGACTACTGAACGCCGAACCCCAAATTCTGGCTCCTGGCTCCTGGCTTCTGGCTCCTAATTACAACGCCTCACCCGAGCTCCTTCCTGCAGCAAGGAGTCCGAAGTGAGGTTGCAATAAACCCAACCGTATTGGACCGATCGGATGCCGGTCCAGGATGGAACGTTAAGATAGAATATCGTCTGAAGAAGAAGCCCATTACGCGTTTTGTTTATGCCCAGTTTTTTTAAGACTTGGCAATTGCACAAGCGATTTGATTTCCCGGAGATATTCGGAAGGGGGTAGGCCGGCAAATTTTTTGAAGGCGGTCGTAAATGAGTTTCGGTTGCTGAATCCACAGTCGTAGGCCAGCCCTTCTAGTGTGAGCACGTGGCCGTCGCCCTTTTTCATGCGGTCCATGCAATATTCAATGCGGTGCTGGTTCAGGTAGTCGTTGAACGATACGCCAAGGTAGCGGTTGAGCAAAGACGAGAGTTGGTAGGCCGGGATGCGAAGGTCGTTGCTTAGATCTTGCAGGGAATAGCCCTGCCGCAGGTAGGGTTGCGTGAGCATGAGCGCTTTCAGCTGCGTGGTGATGATGAGTGCTTTCTCAGCGTCGATCAATTGCTTGTGCTCGTGTTCGGGCGCGGGGTCTTCACGTTGCTGCACGGAGTCAGGAGAAGTGCGCGATTTATCCAGTGTCGGGTTCACGCGAATTTTGCTGGTCGAAGGGAGCGTTTGCATTTCCTGCACATTTCCATACAAGATGCTGGGATGGGTGAACAAGGCAATAGCGGTGAAGATGATGTTGCCGGCCACGGTAAGCTGTATCAGGACGGTTGATGTATCGGGAGAAGTGAACCATCCATAGAAATAACAGAACACGGGGATCACCTGCAAAACGCAATAGGTGATGAGCCAAATTCTCCAATTCTTATTCGCCTCCGTTTTTGCAAATTGTTCGTGATGGTAATACGTTATGACCAGTGCGATCTGCAGCGACCAATACACCACGAACTGCAAGCTCTGCGCCGGGAAGGGGAACCCTGCCGGAAACAACCATCCTTGGGCATACGGGTTCAGGTGATGAAGGTTGATCAGGTCCTGTTGCAGGACCAGTTGTTTGTCGGCGGAGGAAAGCCAAAAGAATGGAAGGCAATCCACCAAATACAAAAACGCAGGTACCAGATGAAGCAAATCGATGACGCGGAATTTTTTACCGGCAATGGCCGAGCGCACATACAGATAAGAAAAGGGTATGTAGAGAAGTGCCAGCAGATTGCCCGTGCGATAGAGATGGGGCAGGCTGGTGATCCATCCGGTTTCCACCAGGAATACGACCACGAGGGCATAGGAAATACTTGCCATCGACACCGCCAGGTATTTGTTGGGCGTCGTCAGATTTTTGGGGTAGCGCCACAAAACATATGATGCGACGAAGCCCAGTGTGAACGCGACGATCTGTACGACAGCGGTAAGTTTGAAATACGTTTCCATAATAACACAGATTTTGAGAGCGTGAATAATTATGGAGTCTTGAAAAGCGCTACTCTCAATCTGAGCGATGGCAGGAAATGTATTTCGGCGGGCCGCAGCAATCTGCTAGAGGCCCGAAAAGATAGAGGGTTTTCATTTTCGGTTGAGGAATTATTGCATAAACAATATAAGCAAAATCCTGAAGCCTTTGGTGATGTTTTCGCGGCTTTCCGGCACGTTGTGCTGACAATCTTTGACAGTGGTAAGGCCTCGTCAAAAAACCAGCACCGGGCTGGACACGAACCGTCTGGTGGTTAGGAAGTTCAACACGGCGCAAAAGGAGAACAGGGTAAGCCGCGGAGAAGAACTTTGCTGCCAAGAAATCGAAATTCTTGACAAACTCACCAGCCTAAACCGATTGGTCATCCCCGGAATTTTGTACTGTGACAGCATGGTTTCGGATTAAAAGGCATCCAGCTTCTTTTGAATGGCTTGTTTGTCGGCCGGTGTTTTAGCCAGGGTCAGGGCTTGTTCGTAGTGGCGTTTGGCTTTGGCAGGGTCGAGGTCGGTGTACAGGTCGCCGAGCAGCATGAAGTAAAAATGATTGCCCGTAAGTTGCAATTTTTCGGCTTCCACAAGCGCCTGTCGTTTTCCATTGGCCCGCGAAAGCGCATAGGTCCTGTTCAGCGCCGCCATGGGTGAGTATTCAATTTGCAGTAGCTGGTTGTAGAGCTGCAGAATGTTTTCCCACTTTTCTTTCGTGCTGTTCTTTTGTGTATGCCAATAGGCAATACCCGCCTCCAGGTGATATTTGGAGAGTTTGTTTCCGCTGGCAGAGCGGCTCAAAAAATAGCCCCCCTTGTTGATCCACTCGGTGTTCCAAAGACTGGTGTCCTGGTCTTCATAAAGGATCAACTCGCCGCTTTCCGTCAGCCGCGCATCGAAGCGGGACGTGTGAAAACACATGAGTGATAGCAGGGCGTTGGCGGCCGGTGTGTTCGTGATCTTGTTTTCCACCAACATGGTGCAAAGCCGCATCGCCTCCAGGCAAAGTTCCTTGCGCACTGTGCTATTTTGGCTTACCGAATAATAGCCTTCGTTAAATAACAAATAGATCGTAGTCAGCACCGCGGCCATCCGCCCCTCCAACTCGGCTGCGTCGGGCAACTCGATCTTTATTTTTTGTTCGCGCAATTTCTCCTTGCCCCGCAACAACCGCTTGTTGATCGTATCCTTGTTGGTGATGAATGCATCGGCGATCTCCTCAATACCAAACCCGCAAAGAATACGCAGCGCCAACCCCACCTGCGCCTCGGTGGGAATGGCCGGATGACATACTGCAAACATCATCTGCAACTGACTGTCGTTTATGTTTTGAGGTGACAGATCGATCTCAGCTTCCAGTGAACTCGTCGCATCTTTTACAACCGGCACGATTTTGTTTTCATACACGTGATTCCGCTGCAAATACGTTTTAGCCTTGTTTCTTGCCACATGATACAGCCATGCCGTTGGATTAGGAGGGACCCCACCGACGCCCCACGCCTGGGTCGCCGTAAGAAACGTGTCGCTGGCAATGTCTTCCGCCACCTCGATCTGTTCGAAGCCAAAGCGCTTGCTGAGCACCGAAACAATTTTCCGGTACTCGATCCTGAACAAATGCGGTATCAATTCGACGTGATCCATAGAAAAAAAGCGCCCCACAGAATGGAGCGCTTCCAGCTTTATTTTTTATTGTCGTGCACCGAAACTACTTTGCGCACCTCGACACTGTTGCCCGCGCCACCCAATATAGGGCACTCCTTGGCCATGCGCAAAGCATCCTCAAAGTCACTCGCCCGGACAGAGATAAACCCCGCCAGCGATTCCTTGATATCCACATAGGGACCATCGGTAACTACACTAGGATGCTTTACGACTTTCCCTTCGGTAGAAAGTCCAGTGCCACCCACAAACTTGTTCTGAGCAGCAATGCCGCCTACCCAGTCCTGGTATTGTTTCATATAGACTTGCATTTGCTCAGGAGAAGGCTGGATTTCTTTGGTGAGAATGTCAAGACGGAATAGTAAGACGTATTCTTCCATATTGTATGAGATTTTTGAATTGTAAGATAGTTAAAGAGGGACGAGGTAGAAAGAAATTTGAACCGCCCTCCTTCGCCAAAGTTTCGGCGGGCAAGAAAATAGACGCAAAACCTGCTCTCGTCCCTGTTGGTGTTCACCCGCCCTTGTTGGTGTTCTTCACCAACAAGAATTGGACAGGCCATTTCAATATTTGAAAGGTCGCCATGCGCCATCGTTCCATGCCAGCCCCATCACACCTGCCCCGCCGGTCTCCCCCCAGTATCCCGTTTCCCAACCAACGGCACATAATTCAACAACACCACCCCGCTTTTAAAATTCTTCACCGAAGTCAACGTCAAGTCAAGCATATGCGTCATCCCTTTGAACGCCGGCGTTCCATCACCGAGCGCGACGGGGTCCAACATGAATTGATAAGAGTCAATAAGCCCTTTGCCGGCCAGTTGAGTTACAATGCTGCCACTGCCCAGGATCGTAATGTTTTTGTCGCCTTGTTTTAGGGTGCGTACGAAGGCGTCGATGTTGTCATTCACGAGTTGGCTGTTGTTCCAGGTGGCTTTTTTCAGGGTTCGGGAGAAGACGATCTTTTTTGAATTGTTCATGCCCTCGGCTACGGCCGGCACGCTTTGTTTGGCTTGCTCGGTGGGCCAATAGCGCATCATCATTTCGTAGGTCACACGTCCGAACATGAGGATGCTTTCCGTGCTGGCGGCGTTGGAGGCAAATTCGCTTTCTTCCTGGCCGTGTCGATGCCAGCTGATATCGTCGTTGAGGCCTTTGTAGTAGCCGTTGAGGGTGATGAAATTGAATACCGATAAGTGTCCCATGATGTTGTTTGTTTTAGTTTTTCAATGATGTTTATCAATCCCTTATCAAATGAGAAGTGGGGAATGGGACAACGGTTTGGAAATTTTTTTAAGAATTTCCGAAAAGCCAAAAATTCGGCGCGAAAGGTGGTATTTGAGGGATTGCGGAATCGCCTCAGCCGCTTTATTCATGACAAACGGCAGGTGCGAAATGTTTATAATTCCTATCTTCCCTTAGAAAAGATTTCCTGACATCCTATGGAATCGTCACAGCAACCCCTCATCTCCCACGCCGAACCGATCCTTCCCGTAGCCGACATCACGGCCACCGTTGACTACTGGCACAAGGTGTTGGGGTTTCCTGAAAAGTGGACCTGGGGTGAGCCCCCCAATCATGGTGGGGTAGTTTGGCATGGTGCGCACGTGCAGTTCACACTCAATCCTTCGCTCGCTGCAGTTTCCGGTCCGCAGGCCATCTTCATCACGGCGCGGCATATCCAGTCCTTGTATGCGCTGCATCAATCCAGGAATGTGGAGATCGTGTCCCCGCTCGAAAATAAACCGTGGGGCATGGCGGGTTACATCGTCCGTGAAATGAACGGCTACTACATCAACTTTGGCGGGGCGTTGATCGGCGATCACGAACACCGTCATGGGCGTGCACCCGTGCCGATGCGCATCGTTCACAGATCGCCAACACCTGCGGAATACTCCTGGCTCAATGTCGCGGTGGGCTGGTCAAAGTCAACCAACGCCGAGGCATTGCCGGACATCCTGTCTTCGCCTGTGCATGCCGTGGTGGCCGAACACACCCAGACCGGCGAGGCCATCGGTTGCGCCCTGTTGTTAGGCGACAACGCAAGTTTGTACTATGTCAAGGACGTGATGGTGCATCCTGATTGGCAACACCGGGGCGTGGGCACCGCCATGATGGAGGAACTCATCCAATGGTTTGATACCAACGCGCCACACAACGCACTGGCCACCCTCATCACCGGTGAGAACCTCGCGCCATTCTATCAGCCGTTGGGATTCACGCCTGCATTTGGCATGATGCGCTGGTCGCGTAAACCGGGATCAGATAAAAAGTAGGTCTTGGACACCGGAATAGGATGGACGTTTGGTAAAAGCGTTGACGTCATTTGTTGAAGGGAAGCAAACGGGAGATCAGACTTTTTGCTTCAGATATTTTCGCTTCCACACTTTATACCAGTGCTTGTTTTTCGGATAGCTGCGATGGGGTGTGGCATTGTTGCACAACAGCGCCACAAAAAAAAGAATGAGCACGCCACTCAACACCGGGCTGAGCACATACCAAAAACCCAGCGCCTGGATCTTCTCCGACCCAATATTGGCGATCAGCGCCGTAGCGCCACCGGGAGGGTGAAGGGTTTTCGTCATCTGCATAAACACAATCGACAAGGCCACCGAAAGAGCCGAAGTGAACCAAACATCGCCAGGAACGATCTTGTGCACGAGCACCCCCGTGAACGCACAAATAACATGACCGCCGATCAGATTCCGGGGCTGGGCCAGGGGGCTGTTGATGATGCCGTAGATCAACACGGACGAAGCGCCGAAAGAACCGATCAGGAAAAGATTGTCGATAGGAGCCAGGTTGCTGTTGAGCCAACCGATGACCGCGATACCGAGAAATGCACCGATGAACGTCCAAAAATGTTCCTGGAAATCCACGAGCGTTTCCTGGTAAATGATCCGGCGGGCCTTAAAAATGTGGCGTTTGACCTTTCTTTTCACGGCCGCAAAGATAAGGCTATGCCGCGCATGCGCGTGAAAAAAATGGGGCTCGCGACTAGGGGTTTATACGGATAGATGATCGGGTGGAACTTCAGCGCGTGTAAAGGGAAAATCGAGGTGACCCGTTTATAATTTTGTCCCCTGAATTAATATAGACGATTTTATGGATTGTTCCTTCAAATGCAAAAACTTCTTTCGCTCTTCATCGTGTTTGAAGTTCTCAAAATCTTGTTCGGTGTCAAATTCTGCGAGATGAATTTCGTAGGGTCTCTCGATCTGGTTTTCTATGAAGGTGTCGGGGGTAGGTCTCACCCGGAACAAAAGTCTGCCGTTGTATTTTGAAATGGTGGGGATGGCTATTTTCTCAAATTCGTCAAAGACCTTTTCTTGTCCCGGGATGATGTAGATAAGTTGCGTTACGAAAATCATTTTTGTTATGCTTTGAGGGAGTGATTTTGGTGATCAGGAGATCAGATGCAAGAAAACTTCTCACCGGAGATGATTTCCTTGTCTTCATTAATTACCAGATTTTGACGGATAAATCAAAGCCCGCAATCAAAAATCGACCAAGTTTGCCACGTGGCGCCTAGACAAAGAATATTTTGGCGATGGCATAAGCGCCGGTAACCCAAATAGGGGAGTGGTTTTGTCAGTTAAAAGACTGCCGGAATTCCAGAGGTGAGAGATTGGTTTTTGTTTTGAACAACTTGCTAAAGGACTGCGGATGTTCAAACCCCAACGCATAGGCGATTTCGCTCACCGACAAATCGGTGGTGGATAGTTTTTCTTTTGCCTTTTCGATCAGCTTCTCGTGGATGTGTTGTTGCGTACTCTGTCCTGTCAATACTTTAAGCAAGCCCGACAGATAGTTGGGCGATACATTAAGTCGTTCGGCAACGTATTGAACCGTGGGTAACCCTTTGTTTATTAACGCATCATCGTTAAAATATTCCGTAAGAATATCTTCCAGGCGATGGAGGATTTTATGGTTGGTGATCTTGCGGGTTATGAATTGACGCTGATAGAATCTTTCGGCATACGTGAGCAACACTTCCAGCTGCGCGATGATGATGTTTTGACTGAATTTGTCAATGTTCGAATGATACTCCTGCTTAATGTTTTGCACAATGCCGGCCATCGTTGCTTCCTCTTTGTCGGAAAGAAACAGGGCTTCATGTACCGAGTAGTCAAAGTATTCGTATTGCTTTATGGTTTTGGCTAACGGCGTGTTCCACAAAAAATCGGGATGGATGAGTAAGATCCATCCCGACCGTTTTGTATCCGCATCTTTCCCAACCTCAATTCCAAAAACCTGGCCGGGTGATATAAAAAACATGACGCCTTCATCAAAATCGTATTCCTGCTGGCCGTATTTTATTTTGGCATTGAAATTTCTTTTCAGCGCGATAGAATAAAAATCGAATACCCAGTTGATCGGATTGTTCTCCACCGAATGCTTGATGGATTCATAATCCACCAGGCTGATCAGCGGATGTTCCGGTTTGGGCAATCCCCTCACACGGTGAAATTCGCTTATCGTTTTGACCCGGTAAAGTTGCTTGGCTGGCATGCTGCGATGATAGTTACTTTTTGTTGAGGTTGTTGTATGGCTGCGTATTTTTATTTGAAAGCGGCGGCAAACTCCTTAGCGAAATCGGTCAGTTTTGTTTTGCCCAACGCCGGGCGGTTGCGATAGTAGTCTTCGAACAACACCCCGCTATGCATACTGGCATTCATCTCCACCAGGCCTGCGGCCACAAGCGGCGGCACTCCAGCGGCTTCTAAACCGTTTTGCGTCTCTTCGCTGCTCTTGATAACCCATTTCAAATCGGGCTTCCCGATGGCGGCACCCAAGATACGTGCCACTTCACTACAGGTCAGTTCATCACTCGCCACATAACGTACGTTAATGCCTTCCGTGAGGGTCACGAGTTCTTTGGCAGCCACGGCGGCAATATCGAGGGGAGAAACCCAAGGCACGCGGTCGTCCGCACCATAATTCGAAGCGATGACGCCTTGTTTTTTTATGGCGCCTACAAAGCCAAGCAAATTGTAGTAGAAGGCGGTCGGTCGCAGGTGCGTAAGGGCTATGCCCGGTATTTTCTTTAGCGCCTGCTCCATATCATGATGGGCGAGAATGATTCCGGAATCCTTATCCAGGTGCGCGCCAACACTACTCAGATGAACCACCCGCTTCACGCCCGATTGTTGAATGGCTTGTGCATAGGTCTCGCCGATCCCGCGATAGTATGCTGTAGGGTCAAGATTACCATTAAAGTGAAAGTTCGGCGGGATCATGCAATATACCGCGTCCGAACCGGTAAAAGTCTTGGTAAGAAACGCAACATCGTCTATTGAGCCGATGGCGGCCGTGGCCCCTAAGGCTTCGATGTCTTTTTGTTTTTCGGGGTTACTGCTGATAACGGTGACCGAATGTCCGTTCTGCACCAATTCCTTTGTTAGTGGTTTACTGATGTTTCCCAGTGAACCGGTTACGATGATTTTCATACCGTCTGTTTTTTATTTCTACAAAATTCAGCAGTATCAAAGGAGGGGACGTAGTCAAATCTATGGTTGTTGTAGTCAAAAAGCAGGACAGGCTGGACGGGTATCACTGCCCATTGGAATTCCAGATATCATGCGTTGTCAACCATGAACCGTCACCTTGGCGTTGAAGGATGTTGATATATTTCGCGGTGGATACCAGCGTGTCGCCTCCGCTATGCGGCACGAGCTTCACCTTGGCAAACCCTACGCCATAGCCAACGTCGCCAGAGACCTTCACCTCTTCATAGCCGCTCTCCAGAAAGGTTTTGTATTGATCAAAGATGCCCTGATAATAGTTGCGCACAGCCTCCCGGCCTGTGGTTGACTTTTTATCGGGAGCCATCAGCAATCCATTTTCTGTAAAGGCGGCCGCGATAACATCGGCATTTCCCTCATTGAACGCCTTCGCGCGAGCCGCACTGAGTGCTTTGATCTTTGAAATATCGCCGGCCTGATCCGGTGTGCTCCGCCGGTCACAGCAAGTCAAGCCGGTTATCAGGAATATCATAGTGATCACAAGTAATTTCTTCATCGCGCTGATCGTTGGTTTTAAAGATTTGCAATCTAGTGAATGAAACTTGAATGTTTTACTTGCTGAATGCTGCACCACGTCGAGTTCTTTTTCCGCTGAATCTAAGAATTTCGTGTCTTTTGTTACCGCGGCGTTATTTTGGATAATTTGATGGAGATTCAGCGACTTAAATATTTAACATTATCTAATAAAATGCTAAAAGCTATGCCGGAAAAGCGTGAACGTGTAGCATATTACTACCTTTGCCGACAGACCATTTAATGGACAAAATTTGATTTAGGACAATGAAAAAATTCAAATCAGAAATCACTGGACACCTGGACATATTTGTAATCGAAAATGAGGACGAATTAGATGGCGACAAAATGCAATGGAAGCAGATTTTAATTCATGGTGATCCGGACGGGCTAAAATCATTCGCAAAACTTTTAATAAAGTTAGCCGACCTCCAACAAGACCATGTTGCCGGACTTCCAATAGGCGCAAGAGAGCACGTTCACTTGCGACCAAAGTTCGACTTATCAAATAGCTCAGAAGCGGTAATTGTGGGAAGACTCGACGCAAAAGGGACCGGTGCCTTTTACGATAGCTATATTTCAAAGGATAACAGTTGATTCACTGAAAATAATATAAGTTACAACATCGTAAGCCTGTCGGGATGTGGCGGAGCGTTGTCGTCCTCAGTCGGCAGATGTGCAATCACTGCTGTGACAAAATATCAAATTCAAACGCGCTATTTCTTTTAAGATAATATAAGTACATTCGATGCACGGAACGTAAAAGGCATGTAAATCCTTTTCAGGATTAAAGGCCAGCGGTTGCTCTGAGCACAATGTCAGAGTTTATTTATCCATCGATAATTTGTAAGCGAGTGCCTTCCACGCACTTCTGATTCAAAACCTGGAAAAGGTTTACGCCCTGAGTCTTAAGGGCCATCGATATTCTTTAGTACCTGCCTGTTATCTGCTTCAGTTTCTTCTCCGAATAATCCATTCTCCATCATACCTGCTTCAAGAAAGGAGGATATATGTCATTTAATTTACAGCCACCGGATTTTCAGCGGCTGGGATCTTTTCTGATCATAAAAGAAGTTCGCGGCGCTGTAGTATTCAAATGGAAATTTTATGTATTCGTACTCCTGGCCTGCTTCGTCATGCCTGTCAAAAACTGGGGATCAGTGCCGGAATCGTTGCTGACCGGAAAATCCTTTACCGTCAATATGCCCGGCGATGAAGAAGATCCGAATGCCGGTGGGGGTGGTGATGACAATAAATGTGATGTCGACCCGAATACACCGGGCGATCAATGTACGTTCAGAGCAGCGATCCAAAATCACAATGCGAACCGCCACCTGGACTTGAATACGATTTCCTTTAATATTGATACGAAGGCACTGGGGTTGGAGCGCGTCATCATCAAGGTAGGAAGTACCGGCCTGGGACCTTTGCCACCCGTCCTTGGTGCCGTCAACATTCAGGGCCTCAATTCAGGCAGTCCACCGGAAGCCGAAGGCCGGATTGAATTGGATGGGAGTATGGCAGGAGACAACGCCATTGGACTTCGATTGCTGGGGGGCAATTGTCACATCAGTTTCTTCGTCATCCATAGCTTTTCTTCTCATGGCATCTTCATTGCCGGTACCCCTCCGCCCGGAGAAGGTGGACACCGCCTGGAGTCTAACTATATTGGAACAGATGTCACCGCCAAACAAGACAAAGGAAACGGTGGCGACGGTATTTTCATTGAAGACACTCCGGACAATATGATCGGGGGAGCAGGTTTACTCCGGAATATTATATCGGGGAATGAAGGGTATGGCATCCGCATTCTGGGAAGAGATCCGAATGTATCGGGGAGTAGCCGTAGCGGAGCACCAAACAACAGACTGGAAGGAAATTTAATCGGTCTTGATTTCCTGGAACAGAATGTCTTGCCAAATGCAAAGGGAGGAGTATTGATAGAAGATGGCCGGGACATTTCAGTGGGAAGTACGCAGGAGAATAAAGGCAATAAAATAGCCGGTGTCAAGAATGGCGTCACGATTCAGGGCAGCCTTTCGCAAGGTATCAAGGTGACGGGCAATTTTATTGGGAAGGACGGAACAGGATCTAAGTTTTTGGTAGGCATTCTTCACCGTGGAAAGCTGATTACCATCGAGGGGAACCTACTGGAAAACATAGACAGCATTGGCGTCGACGCCTTCCTGAACGCTGATGGCGTGTACAATATCAAGGCTAACCGGTTTGAGGGCAAAATGAGGATCGGAACCAAGTTGACTTTCGGGGAGGGGCGAACGATAAATATAGAATACCTCAATAATTACCATAGCGAAAATGGCAAGGGCGTGCAATTTGAAGAGTCTGTCAAAGGCAATATCAATTGGAATGTTGTCGGAAATTTCGCTAACCTGGGAGCCACCGGTGGGAGCCTTGTCATACGATCGAATGGAACAAAAAACTTCAGCAAGAACACCTGGGAACTCCATACGGAAGCGGGATTCAGATACATTGCCGAAATCGAAAAGAATGTATTCGCGACGGTGACCGTTACCGGCGAAGTGTATGACAGAAACGGGCTGGATGGCGTTGGCATCAAGGCCACGGTGAAAGGAGAGCTTGCCTACGCCTTCCTCAATACGACGAGCAAAAGCAATGGAAAAGACGGAACACGGCTGGAACTCTTCGGTGAGCTTGGCGGCCAGTTTACTTTGCAAGCAAACCAGTCAAAGGCCGAGTTGAACGGAGGAGCGGGGTTTAGAATTATAAATGGATCAACCCGGTTAGATCTATTACGCGCTCACTTTGAAAAGGACCTTATCAATGGCAATCTTGACGGGGGACTTTTTTTATTCGATGGCCAACTCAAATTCAGTGTGCTTGAAAACACCATCACGAACAATGGTCCCTTTGGGATCGAACTTGGAGGTGGCACGCAGGCCAATGTTAAAGGCAATACCGTTTCAGGGAATCAGGTTGGCGTGAATATAATGGATCATGCAGAGGCTACACTGACAAACAACACCATTTCGGATAATAGCATTGCAGGAGTCTTCACACAGCAGCAAGGGGTAGCGACGGTGAACAACAATACGTTTACGGCGAATGGCACAGGCCTGGCCCTGGCGGGAAACGGCACGGGTTCTATCCTGGGAAACAGAATATCTGAAAATCTTGGGCTTGGTATTGACCTAGGCAATGATGGCATCACGGCCAATGATGCAGGTGATGCCGATACGGGAACGAACAACCTGCAGAATTTTCCATTGCTGAGTCAGGTAAGTTCCAACGGTGGCAACACCAACATCCAGGGATCGCTTAATAGTACACCCCATAACGTCTTTCGCCTGGAATTTTTTTCCAATGCGAAATGCAACGCTTCGGGATTTGGAGAAGGAGAGACCTTCCTCGGTTTCGAACAAGTCACAACGGATAACGCGGGCAACGCTGTGTTTTCGGTTAATTTCAGCAACACTATCGTTCCCGATGGCGCTTTCATTACTGCGACAGCCACCGATTCGGCCAATAATACCAGCGAATTTTCTCCCTGCTTGTTCTTTGGAACAATAGCCGATTTGGAGCTCACCCTGCAAGCCGATAAAACTAACCCGACCGTAGGAGAACAGGTGACCTTCACCATTACTTTA